>JAFWOB010000107.1 GCA_017510065.1 Parasporobacterium sp. | reverse complement strand
GGAAGAAAGAAATGCAGTATCAGGTCATTTTGCAGCGGAAGAGCGATATTTTCCCGGCGTCATACCTGTATACTTTTTAAACGTTCTGCAAAAATGATCATAGGATTCAAAACCCACCAGACCGGAAATGTCTGAGATACGAAGAGAGGTCTTCAGCAGATATTCCCGGGCGTGTTCGATCTTGAGGTCATTGATAAGCTCAATAAGCGTCTTTCCGTAATGCTGATGAATGAACCGGGAAATATAGGTCCGGTTATAATGAAAATGCTCTGCCAGCTGTGCGAGAGTAATGTCCTGATAATTGCTGCGGATATAACGGAGGATCTCTTTGGAATTGGCCCGTTCTCCGGAAAACTCCCGTTTATAGATTGTCAGCCGGTCCGGATATTTTATGCAGGCACGGGATAAAAACAGTTTCAGCAGGCTTGTAGCGTTTGTATTGGCATAGGCGCTGTCACTGAAACATTCACATACCATGGACTGCAGATAGAACCGGAGCTCTTCATCGTCTGCATCTCCGGCGATCACACAGTAATTGCCGATCTCTTTCCTGGCAACGGCCTGCCGGAAAAATTCGGAAAGGGGCGAATTAACTGTCAGGAAATCATTGAACAGGATATTGAAAACTGCGCTGTTAAACATGACCACCAGTGCAAAGGTGCCGGGAACGGTATAGATCTGATGGCTGAAACCCGGCGTTGCGATAAACAGGTCTCCTTGTTTCAGGTGAAGCGTCTGCCGGTTGAAGCTGTAACTGCAGGAGCCTTTGTAAATATAGGTAAAGGCATAGACATTGTGCAGTGTCTGGCTGTAATGAACATTGTAGTGGAGCTGCTGAACACAGAGAATGTCCTTATCCGGAGGGAACAAAGCCCGGTCATTGGATTCCCGTTCCCGGGAAAAAGAATCCAGCTGCTGATCCAGCATAAAAGGGATGCTGTCATAAGCATCCATGAACTCTTCTTTTGACATCCGGCCGTCAAGCGGCGGAGCGGGATCCGGATCCGTCATCAAAAGCCCTTGTTCCTGCATCATCAGAAGCATATCGGGGAAAGATGGGATCGCTTCTTCTTTCTCTGCCAGGGACTGGTTGAAAGACTTTATCAGTTTTGGCGTGGCATAATAATGGATCATTGTAAATATAAGTATGCTCGCTTAAGAAGATCCTGTCTATCTGCATTATCCACAAACAAAAAGGCTATCAATTGTAAACAATTATCTAGAAAAGATAAGAGATGTAAATAAACATCGTTTTTTGGTTGTCGTAATACATGTCTATTCCATGTTCGTTTTGCTATTCTGAAAAAGCAGGATATTTCATTAAGAATCAAAAACACAAACGAATAAAGGAGGACATGATGAAAAAGATCGGAAAAATATTTGCAGTGATAATGGCTGCGGTTATGGTATTTGCGGCAAGCTCTGCACTGGCTGCTCCTGCACAGGCAGCAGATGCCGTGACGGGCGTTTTCGCCAGCACCACCGGCGGAGATGTCATGGGCTATCGCTATGATGGCGTGGATACGTTTTTTGCCATTCCCTACGGAACAGCAGAACGTTTTCAGCCGGCTGTCCCTGCTTCCTGGGAAGGCATGTACTGCGCTAACGTAATGGGAGAGGTTTGTCCGCAGTTCAGTCATGCAACAGCGACCAGAGACCTGTTTAACAGTTTTCCATACAATATGATCCTGACAGAAAGCGAAAGCGCCTGCCTGAATCTGAATGTATGGACACAGGAAACGGGAGGGGAAGGCACCCGTCCGGTTATCGTCTGGTTCCATGGCGGCGGATATTCTGCAGGCTCTTCTCTGATGTTCAATTTTTATTCCGGCGAAGCTATGGCCAGGGATTACGATGTGGTATTTGTCAGTGTTAACCAGCGTCTGAACGCACTTGGTTACCTGGATGTTTCCGCTTACGGTGACGAATATAAACTCTCCGGCAATCTGGGACAGACGGACCTGGAGCTTTCCCTGCGCTGGGTGCAGGATAATATCGCAGCCTTTGGCGGCGATCCCTCAAATGTAACCATTATCGGCCAGTCCGGAGGCGGCGGAAAAGTGACCACACTGATGAGTACTCCGTCTGCAAAAGGACTGTTCCAGAAAGCTGTTGCCCTTTCCGGAGGAACTGCGCAGATCACCCGGACGACGGAAGATGCCCAGGCAGACACGGCAAAGGTTGTGGAATACCTGGGGCTGGAAGGTTCTGACGAAGAGATCATCCAGGCACTGGTAGAGCTCCCGTATGAAAAGCTTCTTGAAGCCGCAACGGCAGCAGGAGTTTCCTATGGTCCTGTAGTGGATGGCGATTATATCCCCACCGGAAGTTATGAGATCTCTGCGGATATTCCGTTTATCGCGTCCAATGTGATGGGTGAGTTTTCCACGAACTATGCGGAAGTGGTTCCGTATACACCTAATTATGATGTGCATATGATGCTGGCTTATATGGATGATGAAACCGTGAAGCAGCAGTATATTTCCAAATGGGGTGAAGAGTATGGCCCGCAGATCATGGATGCATTTGCGGCAGCTTATCCCAATCATCCTCTGAAGGATGGCCTGTATCTGAATGACCGCTATGGCGGATTCGGCGCTTTCGGTATGCTGGATGCCATGGCGTCCTATGGAGGAACCTGCTACAACAGCCTTCTGGCTTATGATTACGCAATGTACGGTGGGATCGTTCCGATCCATACGGCAAGTTCCATCCCCTTCTGGTTTGATAATGCCGAAGATATTCCGAAATTTATTGCCGGAGATGAGGAAGGCGCATTTATCATGGAACATCTGGTATCATCTGCCCTGGCAGCCTTTGCCTATACTGGCAGCCCCAGCACGGAAGAACTGGAATGGGAAGCTTACACACCGGAAAACGGCGCGACCATGGTATTTGACGCAGCAGAAAGCGGCATGAAATACAACTTCTTTGACAAGGAGATCTTTGATCTGATCAGCCAGGCACCGTCGAGCTCCGGCGGATCTGCATCCGAAGATGCGGAAGCAGCAGAAGAAGCTCCCTCCGATGAAGGAGCCTCGGAAGAGGGCGAATCTCCCGAAGGTGAAACAACAGAGGGTGAGTAACAGACAGCGAGGGTGATTCCAATGCGGGCATCCCGCTGGCGGAAATCCCTGCAGAATATACGCAGACCAAAGTTCCGGCTTCATGGGACTGGATGCGCAGTTCATCTGGGATGATGCTGTAGCAAGCGATATTCCCTGGAACACAAGGTAACAGATTGGATGGGGCCATGGAAGATCTTCTGTGGCTCCCTTTTGGGAAATAGGAGATATCGATGAAGAAGATCATAGCGTTTGTTATCATAGCGGTTTTATTGCTGGGGTTAGCTGTTCCGGTATGGGCACAGGACAGTGCGCAGCCGGACCAGCAGTCTTTCACGGATTATAAGGATTACCTGTGGGAACTTTCCGAAGACATGACAGATGAAGAGTTTTCCGTCCTGGCTCTTCGCAATTATAAGTTTATTCAGTCGCTGGAATTGCTGACAGATGCGGATTCCTTTAAAACACTGTATAAGGCAAATGTACATCTGAAACAAAAAGCCGAAGGCGCGAAACAGGAATTTATCGAGGCGCAGGACAACATTATCATGAACGGCTCTGTAGAAGAGCAGGTGATCTTTCTATGGGACAGGGACAATATTCCTGCACCGGAAGGTGAGAGCATTACTGAGGAAGAGCTGGATGCAGCTCCTCTTGACGGTGTCGGCTTCGTGCCGTTCCTGATCAAACGGCTGCTGGAGGATCCTTCCCAGGCGAAAGGCAATATCATCGCCATTTCCGGAGGAACAGGCTCCAATCGCAGCAATGCCGGAGAAGCCTATCCTGCAGTGGAGATATTCAATAACCTGGGATATAACGTATTTGTCCTGCAGTATCGGATCGCGCCGTATTCCTGGGAGGATATGTATATGGATACCCAGCGGGCGGTCCGCATGGTCCGGTATCATGCGCAGCAGGAAAACTGGGGCGGTCAGGACTGTATCGCAGCTGTCGGATGGTCAGCGGGATCCATGTGTATTGCCGGTATGATCAACAATCTTTACGGCAGTCTGGATCCGACCGTTTATGATCCGGAATACATTCCGGATGCCATTGATGAAGTAAACAGTGATCTGGATACGGCAATGCTGATCTATGGCGGCACCATTGATCCGGAAAGTGCCAATCCCCATATTCCATGCCTGTATCTGTGCGTGGGATCTGAGGACGCCATCTTCAGTGTGGAAGAGATCGGATCCATGTATGAGATGGTGCAGGAAAGAGGTATCCCTGCGTTATTCCATGTGATCGAAGGCGTGGGACACGGATTCGGCGTCGGTGCCCCCAATCTTCCGGAGGAATGTTCCAGATGGCCGGAGGAAGCGGATCAGTTTCTGATGGAAAACCGGGGCTATGCCCTCGGAAGTACAATAGCGGAGACGGAGACCGCAGGAGAGACTGCCGATGAACAGATCAAAGTTGTCTGCGTAGGCGACAGCATTACGGCGGCAGGATATCCGGAGATGCTGGGGGAACTGCTTGGAGAGGACTATACGGTGGAAAATTGCGGACAGCCGGGAACCCAGATGATGTCCGGAGCACGGTTTTCCTATATGGACCAGGATATTTATCAGGAATCCCTGGACCGTCATGCAGACTATTACATTCTGATGCTGGGATCCAACGACAGCATGGAACTTGCCGGGTGGGATCCGGAACTGTTCCGGCAGGATTACACAACCTTCCTGCAGTCTTATAAGAATCTGGAAGGCAGCAGAGTTTACGCGATGATCCCGCCCTGTGTGTTTAAAGAGGAAGGATCCCGCAACCTTTCTTCCCGGGTCGATCTGGAGGTTCTGAATGAGGAAGTCTGTCCGATGATCGAAGAGATCGCGGGGGAACTGGATATCCCCACCATCGACCTTCATACGCTGACAGACGGACATCCGGAATGGTTTGCTGACGGCCTGCATCCCGGCCCGGAAGGCAATCAGGTAATTGCAGGATATATCTATGATACTGTTTTTGCACAGGATGCAGAGGTTCAATGATCATGCCGTACTATCAACTGGCCAGAGTAAAACAGGATGTTTACCGCATTACCAGCCCGGAAAATGTGTTCATGGAGCTGCTCATCGGATCGGATCATGCGCTGCTGATCGACACCGGATACGGATTCGGGGATCTTCGCAGCGCTGTCCGTGAGGTTACGGATAAACCGTTGTATATTGTAAACACACACGGACACGTAGATCATACCTGCGGGAATTTCCGGTTTGAGGAAAATGTGTATATTTCAGAGAATGACATGGATCTGCTCCGGAGACACAATCAGGCATCCTACCGGGAATATTCGGCAGAACTTGCGCGGCACACGATAAACTGGGAAACCGGACAGGAGTTCAACGGACTGCCGGAGGATTTTGATCCGGACCGGTACGCTGAAGGCGGTGTCGGGCATATCTGTCCATTGCGGGAAGGAATGGTATTTGATCTGGGCGGGAAAACGGTACGGGCAGTTTCCACGCCCGGACATACCCGCGGCAGCATTTCATTTTTCTATGAAGAGGAAAACTGGCTGTATGCCGGTGATGCGGCCAATATGTTTCTGTGGCTTTTTGGCAGAGACGCCGCAGATAAGGAAACCTATATCCGGACATTGGATAAGATCGTTGCGCTGGCACCGGAGCGGATTTACGGCGGGCATGCGCCGAAGCCTTTTTCCCTGGAAGATGTAGCCATGTTTAAGCGGGCGGCTCTGGAAGCGGATTATGACCATGGCATTCCGTTCTCAACGCCCATCATGCCCGAATGTACCGATATCCGCGTATGCATTCTGGGGGACAAGACCATGGAAGATATCGGAAAACCGGGATTCTACGCGATTCTTCTGGATCGCTCCAGAGGAACATCATGCTGAAGAGGTTCTGACGCCTGAAATCACTCCTCATCCTGCAGATTTGTAAAGGGGGATGGTCAAGAAGCATACTTGACCATCCCCAACTTGTAAAAAACATTCTCAGAATTCCTATAGATGACTTTGTCTTTAACTGACAATCAGCCTCCGGCAAGCGCGGTGATATAAGAGATGTAGACATTGGCCATCTCGGACAGCTGATAGTACAAGGTGATCAAGGCCAGCGCGATAATGGCGAGCAGGACCGCTGCCGTCAGAAGATACATGAGGATCAGCACGATCGGGAACCAGCCGGCGAAACGGTTGCCGGAGGTGTTGTCCGCTCCCGCCATGATCGTGGTATACATATGCCCCATGCTCCAGAAGATGGCAAATGCAAAGAGCAGTATGCCGTACAGCGGATTGATGCAGGCCAGAATCGCAGAGATAATGGCAAAGGGGATCGTAACCGTGCTGCGGACTGCCACGAGGCAGAAGGCGCCTTTCAGGCTGCACCATTTATGTTTTGTGATCTTCAGCAAAGCCCAGATGATCAGGATCAGCAGTACGATCATCAGCAGCACGATCAGGGCGCTCAGCGCGAAAGCTGCCAGGATAGGAAGCCTGAGGGCTTCGGAAAAGTCCTGGAAAAATGTATTGACCAGGGTCTGGCCTTCTTCTGTCAGGGACGCGATTCCCTCGTCCGCAAAAGTCTGGGCCGGTCCCGCCAGGTCTTCTCCGAACAGCGGGATCTTACCGATCCAGGTAAGGACCGTATCGTGCAGAAAGTTCAGGACCGTGTCCGACAGATTGTGCAGCATTGTGCCGGTACCGTCATGCAGCCAGGAGACCAGGTTCTGGATCAGATCATCGGTCTTGCTGACCAGCAGATAGAAGAATGCGCCGGAGCTTAGTATATGCAGGCCGGTGGCCAGAACAGACGTCGTCATATCCCGGCTTTCCACCAGCTGCGCACCGGCGGAGTAAGGCCGGATAAAGATCTGGAACAGTTTATAGAAACAGTTTTCTTTCGAGACCCATTCCATACGGTTTCTTCGGTTCAGCCAGACCCGATAGGACAGCGTAAGGGAGGCAAACAGGACCGGCCGCATGAACAGGGTGGCGTAATTGAGCGGGATATCCACCGGCTGGAAGTCGTCGGTAATGGAGGAAAACGGAACCACGACATTTCCGACGGCGATGAGCAGTTCCAGGAATGTTGCAATGATCAGACCTGCTGAAGTAAAGGATGCATCTTCCAGTTTGAAAAACATGGCAACCAGCAGTCCGAAGACGACGGCCCCTTCCAACGTCTCAAAGATCCTCAGTACGACATCCTGCGTTTCATACGGAAACACAAAGCACTGCAGGACGATCAGAATGATATACGCGCAGAGAATGCTTTTGAAATAGGAACTGCTTTCTTTATAGCGGTTGAACAGCACGTATATGGTCAGCGTCAGAAAGGCAGCGGCATACACAATGTTCAGGATCAGCCGTACATACGAAAAGTTCACCCGGATATCCAGGACATCCGAAATGCACAGCGCGAAGAACCAGCCGCACAGAAGGATCTGAAATACCGTCAGCACCATCTGTGATTTGGTTTCGCTGCCTTTGTGTTTGTGGCTCGTATAGATATAAAAGACTGCCGCAGCAATGATAAGTACTGCACATATGATCTGAAAAGCTGCTGCCATTTCTTTTTCCTCCGTCAGTATTAAAACAGATTGTTGATATAGTCTGTCAGGGCTTCCCGGTCATAGAAGTTTTCCGGTTTTACGATGATGCAGTCCGGATCGATTCCCGTATCGGTGTCATAATAGGACCCGTTCTTCAGGTTGGACATACGATAGGGGGATGAGATGCGGAACATGGCGCCGTTTGCCGTGGAAAGTGGCAGTACGGAACAGCTGCCGCCGCCGGAAGTCTTTCCCAGGATCGTCACTTTGTGAGAGTCTTTTAACATGGCAGGGACCAGGTTCCCGCAGGAAAAACTGTAAGGCCCGATCAGGCAGAACAGGTGTTTATCGGACAGGGTATCCCACTCGTCAAACAAGCCGTCCAGATTCGTATCGGCCCGGTAGGTTCCGGTGGAAATGGCACCGGTGAGGGAGCTTCTGATGCTGAGGGCTGCATCTCCCAGGAACCAGGAAGTGATATAGACACCGGCGTCCAAAGTGCCGCCGCCGTTGAGGCTCAGGTCCAGCACCACATTTTCGATAGGGCTGTCCTCCCGGCAGATCTGTTCATGGGCATAGATGATCAGGGCGATGGTATCTAAAGAAGCATCTGCGGGATCTGTGGGAACGTCTACCGAACCGTCATAGTAGTCTGTTACCGGACCGTTGTGAAGACGAAACTGATCGAACGTGATATAAGCGGTATTGCCGACTTCCTCGTAGGTCTGGATCTGGTGATCTGCAGCAGCTCTGGCTTTGTTGAAAATATCTCCGGTTTCCGAATCCCTGAGTCCGGAAAGGCCATATCCGCCGGAAGTAACCATTTCTTCCGTGCGGAAAGAAGCACTCTGGAAACCGGAATGCAGATCATCCAGATAGTAATAGATAAAATCATTCAGAGCGCCGTCCGCAATGTTGGGATCCGTACTGGAAAGAGGGGTTTTATAACCAGTTTCTTCAAATACCCGGTCGAAGGAGGTGATATCATGGATTTCCTTCAGTCCGTAGAGATGATCCAGCACCAGACATAATTCGCAGTAATTAAACCAGGCAAGCTCCTTGCTCATGTCCTTTTTTTCAGCGGAGTAATAGGATTTTCCCAGAGGCGTCAGTTCCGTATTCGGCGATCCCAGCAGTTCTGCGGTGGCTACATATACGCCTTCCCCGTTAAATAAAACATTGTAGTGCCAGCGGGCAGAGACCAGAAAATCCCCCATGGTCTGGAGAGGTACCAGATAAATGTCTTCCTCCTCCGACCAGTATAAATGAATGTCATAATCAGTCAGGCTCAGCGTGATCTCTTTTCCATAGCGGTCAAACGAGCCCTTGTTGATCTTTTCGAGCAGCAGAGGATTGTCTTTGTCATCCCTGGCATCGGTAGCGACAATATCCAGGAGGGAAGTATCATCGGCGGAATGGACAAAGGCGTCAAAATCGTCGAAAGAAATAGTTCCATCCTGAAAATCAAACAGCATGGAGTAATTCGTTTCCCTGGTAAACTGAGCCATGTAGCCATCGGTTTCCAGCCACAGTCCATAGTCCGGCTCCCCCATGACAGAAACCATCAGATCCGCCAGATCCTTCAGATCAATATACGGAAGATCCTCCACATCGTTGATAAAATATAACGGAAGATCGTAATAATTTTCCAGTGAGGCCAGATAGCAGGGGACCTCCCGGGAAGAGATCTGAACCGTTTCACTCGCAGGAACATCTTCCACCTGCGCATAGGTTGCGCCGGTAAGAGATGCTGTGAGCAGTATCACAGATAAAAAAGAGAAAACAGTTTCATTTTCATGATGATGCCTGTCCTTTCCAATTGACCTTGCCCGGATAATAGCATACGACGAATGGATTGGAAAGATGGAAGAAAAACGGTACAATGTCGGAAAGCTGCAGGAAAGGAGAAATAAAAATGCAGGGAATCGTGTATGGAGTCGGCGTAGGGCCGGGGGATCCGGAACTGATGACGTTGAAAGCGGTGCGGCTGATCCGGGAAAATGATGTGATCGCAGTACCCGGGCAGGAAGCAAAAGAAGCCGTTTCTTATCAGATCGCGGCAAAAGCTGTTCCGGAGATTGCCGAAAAAGAGCTTCTTTCCATCAGCATGCCGATGGTCACAGACCAGGAGCAGCTCCGGAAAGAACACCAAAAAGGCGCCTTGCTGATCGAACAGTATCTGGAGCAGGGGAAAAATGTGGTGTATCTTACGCTCGGAGATCCCACGGTCTATTGCTCCTTCAGCTATCTGCAGCATATTCTGGAAGCAGACGGCTATCAGGTGGTGCTGGTCAGCGGGATCCCGTCTTTCTGCGCGGCAGCGGCCAGGCTGAATCTGCCCCTGGCGGAATGGGACGAGCCGCTGCATATCGTTCCGGCAGTCCATAAAACCCGGGAGCCTTTGCATTATGAAGGCAATTATGTTCTCATGAAATCCGCCCGTCACATGAAAGACGTAAAAGAGCTGCTGCGGCAGAAGGATCTGGAAGTCAGATGTGTGGAAAACTGCGGGATGGATACGGAAAAGATCTACCGGACTCTGGAGGAGATCCCGGATGACGCAGGATATTTTTCCCTGATCATTGCAAAAGAAAAAACACAAAGATGATCCGGCGCTGCTATTGTGATCGGATCAGCCTGCGGTAGCAGATTAAAAAGGCAGGGATCAGGAAGCAGTCCGCCAGAAGCCAGGCAATCGTGCTTCCCAGGGCGATGCCGGTATATCCCAGCACTCTTGTCAGCAACAGCGCTGCTGTGACCCGGCCGATCATTTCCATGACGCCGGAGATCATGGCCAGGCTGGTGTGACCGATTCCCTGGATGGTAAACCGGAAGGCGTTTACGATCACCAGTAAAATGGATGTAGAGGCGACGCAGATCATGCTGATATAAGCGTATTCCACTACCTGCGGCGACGGGGATTTCAGAAATACATGGACGAAGGACCGTCCGAAGAAAAATACAATGGGAAATTCCAGGATCGCGCAGGCAAATCCGGCAGCCGAGGCCTTGAACAGTGCTTCCCGGATCCGGGGGTAGGTTTTCGCTCCTATATTTTGGGCGGTAAACGGGGTCATGATCTGCCCCATGCTTTCCATCGGGGTATTGAAGAAAAAGGAGATCTTGGTGGCCACCGTCATGCCGGCAACTGCATCGGCACCGAAGGAATTTACTGCTGACTGAAGGATCAGAGTCCCTATGGCGGTAATGGAGGTTTGAAGGCCGATGGGAAGACCAAGCCCCACCAGATGTTTCATCAGTTTCCGGTCCATCTGCCATTCCGATCTGCGGATATGGATAGCGGGGAACCGCCGGATCAGAACCAGCAGACAGAAAACGCCGGACAATCCCTGGGCGATCACCGTAGCCAGAGCAGCCCCTGCAACCCCCATGGGGATGACCGTCAGAAGCAGAAAGTCCAGGCCGATATTGACCAGGGAAGAAATGATAATGGCGATCAGCGGCGTCCGGGTATCTCCCAGCCCCCTTAGGATCGAGGAAAGATAATTGTAAAAGATCGTGCAGGACAGCCCTGCGGCGATCAGGATAAAATAATCATAGGCATATTCCAGGATATCTTCCGGCGTTCGAAGCCAGATCAGAAACTGCCGGCAGAACAGACAGGTGATCACAGAGATCACAGCCGCCAGCGCAATGCTCAGCCAGATGCCGTTGGCGGCAAACCGGCGCATCAGTTCGTAGTTTCTGGCGCCGAATTCCCGGGATACCGGGATCCCGAAACCCAGGCAGATCCCAATGCAGAAAAAAACCACCATAAAATTCAGGCTTCCCGTTGCTCCCACGCCGGCAAGAGGCCCGGCACCCAGTATCCGGCCGACGATCGCAGTGTCGGCCAGAGAATAGAGCTGCTGGATCCCCATTCCCAGAAACGTGGTAATGGCAAGTACGATGATATGTCTCCAGACGGAGCCCCTAGTCAGATCTCTGGTCATGTTCCGATCCCTTTTCCTGAACGATGATGATCAGAGGCATTATATAGTATGCGGCTGAGGATGTAAATAAAACGGCCCCTGTGAAAGAATGTTCTTTCACAGGGGCTTCTGCGATCATCGTTTCCTGATCAGGATCTATTTACGGAAGCTGCGCGATGGCTTCTTTTGCTGCTGCAAAGATCGCATCCAGCGGAAGGAAGGTTCCCATGCCGGCGTCGTCCGTGCATTCCATGGTTCCATCCGGCTGATAGGTTCCTGCAATATGGTATGCGCCATACGGATTTTCAAAATCCAGTTCCCAGGTCTGCGCATCCGGATCCAGAGTCAGCATCCCTGCCTGATCTCCGAACATATCCGGCCAGACGATCTCTTCGGTAAGGGCGCCTGCTGTTTCCTCAGCTGCAGGAGCAGCAGCTGCCGGAGCACCGGTTCCCGGAGCCATGAGAGTTACGGTCTGTGCATCGGCTTCTCTTGGTGCATACTGATCCTGGAACAGTATATTTCTCGCAGTATACAGATAGTAGGCAAAGTACTGCTGCACATGCTGGAAATCAGCGCAGGTATAATAGAAATTGTTGATCTCCGGATTCAGTCCGTAGGAGAAAGTCTCTTTGTGATCTGCAAAACATTTCATCTGATAACGCATAGCAGTGGCATCATTGAATGCGCCTGACTGGGCAATGATGAAGAACGGAAGGTCCGGATGAGCATCGATCGTTTCCTTCAGATACTGGAACGCATCTTCATCGGTCCATTTGAATTCTCCCGGGGTTTCAAGTCTGAGACCTTCCGGCATGCATGGTGCACTGGTGGGCATCCAGTAACGGAAATATTCCAGGTCGTTATGGAACATATACCAGGTGCAGACAGAGCCTCTGGAGTATCCGCCCCACGCCCGGTGGTCACGGGTTGCCTTGATCCCTTCTTCGGAGAAGTCTTCGCAGTACACATTCAGCTGGCTCTCCACGGCCGGGATCAGGTCTTCCACGACTTCCCTGTGATACATGGCCGGGATCCCTTCATATCTGCCGTCTCCTGCGATCGCGTCATCCGGTACCGTGGTATCCAGTTTGTCGATCCCCAGATAATAGGTGGGGCAAACGATGATGCAGGGCTCCATCAGGCCGTGCTCCGGATCGAACAGGTTGTCAAGGATGTTTTTGAAGTTGCCGGTGGGAGGCACCAGGTCAAAGAAATTGCTGGGGGAGCAGTTGTTCCCGTGCTGCAGATAAAGGACGTTGTACTTGGTCTCAGTATCCTCAGGATTATATCCATAAGGAAGATACACCCGGGCAAATTTATCGTAGGTCACGCCGTCCCCATAGACATCTGTGGTGTACTCGATGAAAAAGTCGGTTCCTTTATAAGGCGTATCGTAGGTGTTATAGGCATCCGGCAGCTGCTCAAATACGGTCGGGAAATCCAGGACATCCCAGGTGATGATAGTCTTGAACGCGTCAAAATCATCAAAGGCAGTTTCCTCAGCAGCACTTTCTTCTGTTCCTGCTTCGACGGCCTGTGCCGTACCTGCAAGAAAGGCATTGATCTGCTCCTGCCCGGCTGCGTAGATCGCATCCAGAGGAAGAAATGCTCCCATACCTGCATCCTCCGTACATTCCATACTTCCGTCTTCAGGAGAATAATTTCCTGCGATCAGATAAGCCCCATAGGGATTTTCAAATGTCAGTTCCCAGGTTGCCGCTTCCGGATCCAAAGTCAGGATTCCCTCCTGATCGCCGAACATATCCGGCCAGACGATCTCCAGGGACGGACCCGCCTGAGCCTGCGCAGCAGCTGCGGGCATGATCATACAGGCAGCCATACACACTGCAATCAGGCAGCAGATTATCATGTTGTGTGTTTTTTTCATATTGATTCCTCCTTGCTTATTTTTAAAAATAAAAGTATCTGTGTTGAATATAAAGGAAACAGGCAGATAATTCAGTGTTATTATTTTTTTGATGGGGTGGGTTTATTTCCGTTTCTTTGAGCCAAATCCTTGTGACGGAAATGGTTATATGATAATTTATCATTATATGGATCACAGGAGGGATACATGGACAGTCATCCGGATGCAGTAAAATACATCGGCATGAACGGCCTCGAACATGCCTATCAATATATTTATGATCATCAGATTCCGCTGGAAAAAGTAAATGCCGGAGATGCGGTTTATCAGGCCTGTTTTGAAATGGACAGGGATAAATACAGCATGGCAGACATGACGAGAAACTTTCAGCAGATGATAGATGCCACCCTCCTGAATGAGTATCTGCCCACCAATGTCCTCATTCCGGAAGGCAAAAGAATCTATATCCGCAAATGGCCCTGCTTTATGCCGGAAAGAACGTATTATCATCTGGACGCCATGGAACTGCACTATGTTCTGCAGGGGCAGGTCACACAGACGGTCAATGGGCAGTCCATGGTGCTCCATACCGGCGACATGTGCCTGATCGCGCCGGAAGCGAACTACAGCCTGGTGATCACAGATGCAAAAGATGTTATGTTTTCCATTATCATTTATACGGATATGATCCGGGAAATCCTGGACAGGATGGACCTGGAGGAAGACACTTTGTCTTCCTTTTTCTCCAAGCTGATCTACGGACAGAATTATATTCCGTTCCTGTTCTGCGATATCGGCGTGGATCTTTACATCAGGGAAATCATTCTGGATATGATGGAATCCCAGGATGCAGAAGGATCTTATGCAGACCGTTACATGAAAACTGCTTTTGAACTGCTGTGCCTCAGGCTTTTGAGAAACCATAAGAGCCGCATCGTGGCAGGCAATACCGCCCTGAAGCGCGGCACCAGGATCACAGCCATTATGGATTACGCGGAGTCCCATTGTGATACGGTGACCCTGGGCGCGCTGGCGAAAAAATACAATTATTCCTACAGCTATCTTTCTTCTGTTATAAAAGAGCATTACGGACATTCCTTCCGTGAGATCCTGTCCGAGATCAGGATGGAGAAGGCTGCCTGTTTATTGAAAACGACGACCCGCAGCGTGTCTGCCATTTCTGAAATGCTGGGATACGGGGAAAAAAGCCATTTCTTTAAAGTCTTTAAAAAAAAATATCATATGACGCCGGAAGAATTCAGACAATCAGGAGAAACCTGAAAGGAGGAGAACATTATGAATTTCGATCAGTTGCTGGAACGCAGGTATTCCTGCAGAAGTTATACAGAGACACCTTTGTCAGAAGCTGAGATCAAAGAATTGATCGCCGCTGCAAACTGCGCCCCGGTAGGAAGTGCGCGCTATATGGATCTGCATCTGACCGTTGTGCAGGATAAAGAGCTGCTAATGAAGCTGACAGAAGCCCTTTTTATTCGAGTAGAACAGAAGAAAAAAGAAATGGAAGCGATTGTTGAAACCGTGGAATCCCAAAAGGCAGCGCCAATGCCGAGGGATCCCTATTATGGGGCTCCAGTCATGATCTTTATTTCGCATAAAAAACAGGATCTGCAGCCCGGAATCGAATGGTGCAATGTCATGAATGTGGCAATGTTTATTCATCTGAAAGCGACAGAGATGGGGCTGGGAAGCTGTTTCGCATGGGGCGTCCTGGAATCAGAGCGCATGTTCCCGGAATACTCTCATAATGAGCTGCTAAACCTGCCGGAAGGGTTTGAGCCGCTGATCGGGATCCTGGTAGGACATCCCAAGGAAGAAGGAAAGAGGAGAAACCTGCCCGTGGACCGGCTCGGCATCAATTATCTGCCATGATCCCGGGAATAACCCACATGATCCCTAAATATTTTTCGCAACGAAGAGCAATTTTGTACAAAAAACGGAGTTGTGTACCATTTTTAAGAGAAAGAGACAAATATATTATCTCCAAAGAGGAAAGAGGTGCCTTGTCTCAACACCAATTTTGTGAATCATGTATATAATATTAGAAATAGTATGTTCAATATAGCCAAGACTTGTGAGAAAATACGGAGCAATCGATTTTCAAAATGGTACACAACTCGCCTTTTTGTACATTTTTTGCTATAATTCCAAAACACACAAATATTCTCTTGAAGATTCCGGGAAGTAAGGATGGATGGCAGGATGAAGACCCGAAAAAAGCTGACAGTAATAAGCATGCTCCATTACATTAGACTGGTGTACCGATCGGTCTTGTTTATTTCCCTCTTTCTCGTTTATATCTCTATGAGGATCCGGTCCGGTCAGTTCCTGGAAGACGGGATCCAGAGGCAGCCGGTCATCTATTTGCTGATCTGGGTGGTATTTGTGGTGGAAATGATCTTTCGGTTTTTCCCGTCCAAATACGAAAGCCCAGGCTGTCAGAAACAGTTCAAAAAGAACTATATTAAAACCGGAAGAACCGATATCCAGATCCCGGACAACAATTCCACCATCCTGGTGGCGCTGATCTGGATCGTGTTCAACTGTATCTTCGGGGCGCTGTATATGCTGGGGATCTTTGATGAAGGGATCATGCTGCTTCTGTGCAGCGCGTATTCTGTCTGCGACATGATCTGCATTCTTTTTTTCTGCCCGTTTCAGACACTTTTCCTGAAAAACAAATGCTGCGGCTCCTGCAGGATCTATAACTGGGATTATGCCATGATGTTTACGCCCTTGTTTTTTGTAAGGGGGCTTTATTCCTGGAGTCTGCTGCTGTTATCCGTCGCGCTGTTGGTCAGATGGGAGATCACTTTCTACAAACACCCGGAACGGTTTTCGGAAAACACCAATCAGTATCTGGAATGCAGAAATTGTACGGAGCGGCTCTGTGTGCACAAGAAGCAGCTCGGGAAACTGAAAAAACATATCGAAGAGTACACGGCAAAGAAACTCAGGCTACTTGGAAAGACTGAAAAATAGCCGGAATGATAAAGGGAGGAAAAAGAATGAAAAACAAGATCTGTATGGAGGTCCTCGTTTCGATCCTGGCAGTGACGATGTTGACCGGATCTTTCGGGGCCTATGCTGCCGAAGCAAAAGAGCCGGCGGCTCCACAGCAGACAGAAGAAGTTTCCTGGGCCCAGGGCACAGGCGCGGTGGAGATCCCGATCACGCAGATCGACTCCATCCGGATTGGACAGGTGGAAAATGCGCAGGCCGCCACAGGATGCACGGTGTTTATCTGTGAAGACGGCATGCGGGCCGGCCTGGATGTCCGGGGCGGAGGACCCGCCTCCCGGGAAAGCCAGCTTTTTAACCCTTTGATGGCGGCACAGCAGATCCACGCCATTGTACTGTCCGGCGGCAGTGCTTACGGCCTAGGGACGGCCAACGGCGTAATGGCGTACCTGGAAGAAAAAGGCTATGGATACGATACCGGATTTGCTCTGGTTCCGCTGGTAGCGCAGGCGGACATCTATGACCTTTCCGTCGGGGATGCTGCGGTCCGGCCGGACGCGGCGATGGGCTATAAAGCAGCAAGGCTGGCCATGGAAGAGCCCAATTACAGGGATGGAAACTACGGGGCCGGCTGCGGAGCAACGGTAGGAAAGATTAACGGCATGGATACCTGTATGAAAACAGGGATCGGCAGTTTCGCGATCCAGATCGGCGATCTGAAGATCGGGGCAGTTGTTGTACTCAACGCCCTGGGAGATATATACGACTGGAAAACAGGGGAGCAGATCGCGGGACTTCTTTCCGAGGACAAAGGAGAGTTCCGAAATACGGCCGCTTATATGATGTCTTCCATTGAAGCCGTGGACAACAAATTCACCGGCAACACCACCCTTGCGGTCGTCATGACCAATGCGGCATTTGACAAGGCTCAGCTGTGCAAGATCGCCGGCATGGCGCACGACGGCTACGCCAGGTCCATCAACCCGGTGCATACGTCGGCGGATGGCGACAGCATCTATGCGGTATCCGTGGGAACAGTTTCGGCGGACCAGGATCTGGTAGGCCTGCTGGCAGCAGATGTTGTCAGCGAAGCGATCGTCAGGGCAGTGGAACACGCGGAAGGCGCCTATGGATATCCGGCGGCAGCAGATCTCAACAAGGAGGATTAGGCGAAGATGAAAATAGGTCTGTATTCGATTTCCTGCTCGGGGGTATGGTTTTGTGACCGCCCGGCACTTACGGTAGAGGAATTTATAGATACGGCAAAAAAGTATGGATATGAAGGGGTTGAGATCGACCTGAAGCGGCCCCATGGATCGCCGATCGACCTGGACAGCAAAAGATGCGCCGAGATCCGGTATTACGCTCAGAAACAGGGGCTGCCCATCTGTGCGGTTTCGGCCAACAACAATTTTGCCATGCCGATCCCCGAAGCGGTGGAAAATGAACTTTTGATGGTAAAGGAACAGATCCGGGTGGCCAGAGAACTTGGCGCGCCGGTGCTGAGGCTATTTGCCGCCTGGCGGGGCGTTGTGATGCGGGAAGGCATTGCCACCTATGAGGTCACCAAAACACCCAATTATCTGGGAATGCTGAAATACCAGCAGTTCCAGCAGATCCTGGCATGCTTCAGGGAATGCGCCAAATGGGCTGAAGAAGCCGGGGTTATGCTGGCGCTTCAGAACCACGCGCCGGTGATCGAGACTTATAAAGATATGCTGGAGTTTGTCCGTCTGGTGGATTCCCCGAACTTCAAATGCTGTCTGGACGCCCCATGCCTGGGATGGAATGCTGTGGTGCAGTCTGATGATTATATCAGGCAGGCGGTGAAGGCCGTGGGAGATCTGCAGGTACTGTCCCACGCCAATGCGGAATTTGTGGAGAAGGAAGACGGCAGTATTGAGATGATCCCTTATGATACCCATGAACAGCCGGTGGTGACCAATTACCCCATGTTCATAAAGACCCTGAAAGAGATCGGGTACGACGGCTTTATCAATTACGAATTCTGCCACATGCCGTTCCATGACGGAAAGGTGCTGGGATATAACGACTATATCGAAGACCAGATCCGTCTGGCCAGAAAGTATTTTCAGAAGCTGATCGAGGAAGCGTAGGGAAAAGGAACGGCGATTTCCTGATGACTCACAGCGGCAGACTGAACTGGGGATCGATCCATGACTTCTGCGGAACGTCATGGATCTGATCCCCTTCTTTATAGCCGCCGATCAGAAACGGCGACGTCGGATCGTGAAGCCGGCTCTGGGCCAGCACCTTTGCGGGTTCGGCGTTGGCGTAACAGTACCTGCACAGATGTCTGCAGGTGTTATAGGCTCCGATATCGCAGGACAGATAGCAGGCGCATTCGGCTCTGGCTCCTTTTTTCTTCGGCGCGTTCAGGCGCATTCCGATGGCCTTTTCATAATCGCTGATCCGCATGCAGCCGCCGCAGTCTGCGCCGTAGGCGGCCAGCTCATCGCCTTCCGCACAGGGTTTGACGGTCATGCCGTGGGAAGAGGCGATCCGGATGATCTCCTTTCCCAGGACCAGCCGATCCGCTTTTGCCACTTCCCGGGCTTCCGGGAAGTTTTTTCTGACCTTAGGGTAAAGATCAATAAAGCTGATCACTACCGTTTCGGTATACCCGTCCAAAGCCGCCGCGATCTGTTCAAACGCCCGGAGATTGTAATCCATTGTGTACCGTTCCGACAGGAAGATCGGATCGTAGCGCCAGCCGATGCTGTGGATACCGACCATGTTGGAAAGCTGTTTAAAATCCTCCAGCAGCCGGTGCTTATCCGGAACATGCGGCTCAATGTCCCGCCCATAAGGCGTGATGGTGGCGAACCAGTACTGGCCATAATCTTTCAGAAGATCCATATAGGGGAACATGGGGGCAGGGTTCTTGGTACAAAAGCCGATGACGTCCACGACCGACGGATCCAGACGGTAGCGGCTGACCTGATCCGGATTATAGGGGTTGCGGACACAGACAAACCCTTCCTTCAGCCGGTTTGCAAACCATTCGGCATAAAATGCCGGAATATCCGTTCTCTGTCCCGTATTGATGATCATCCTTCGCAGCCTCCTTGCTCCATTCCGTATTTTACCACAGCTGTGCTATTTTTCCCGGGGTCAGAACAAAAAGTTCGATCTTTTCGGATGATATGGAATATTTGCCGGAAAACTGGTAATATATAGACCTATGAAAAAGATACTTCTGTTCCATGTAAATATATTCAAGCAGAACAGTCTCCGGAAGCTGTGCGATGACCTGGGGATCGAAACCTGCGTGGTTACGGACAAGGAGCTGTCCATGCGTCTTGGGGCGATTGCCGGCATGCCGGCTCCGGCAGGCTCCGGCAGCAATGGAAAGCCGGTGCCGTTTTCCGATGAGATGATGGTATTCTGCGGGCTCGAACCGGACCTTCTGGACCGTTTCCTTGCAGAGTACAGAAACCGGGAGATCGCTCCCATCCCGCTGAAGGCGGTCCTGACGCCCTATAACGCAAAATGGACGCCGGGGAGGCTGTGCATGGAACTGAAAAAAGAACAGCAAAGTATTGCCATGACGCGAAGGGAGAAAGAAATATGAACAAGATCCATACAGACAAAGCACCCGCGGCAGTGGGCCCGTACTCTCAGGCGATTGAGATCAACGGCCTTCTCTATACCTCCGGTCAGATCGCCCTGGATCCGGTATCCGGGGAACTTGTGGGAAAGACGATCGAAGAGCAGGCAGAGCAGGTCATGAAAAATCTGGTGGCCATACTGGAAGCCGCCGGGACAAAACCGGAAAATGTAGTCAAGACCCTGTGCTTTCTGACGGACATCAAGGATTTTGCAGCGTTCAATGAAGTATACGCAAGATATTTTACGGAAAAGCCGGCGAGATCCTGCGTGGGCGTGAAGGAACTGCCCAAAGGCGCGATCTGCGAAGTGGAAGTGATCGCCGCCATTTAGCATGAAACAGCCGGCAGGCTGCAGGCAAGAGTTCAGAATAGAAAGAAATTACCCCGGGAGAGAGGAAGTGTCTTTTGTCCCGGGGTATTCATATGCGCAGTTCGTGAAAAATAAAAACCAGTTATTGAGAGAGGGGATGGCTTAATTGGTGTCTGCTGCGCGGCAGACGTTTTCATAATGGTAATCTGTTGATCTTTGCAGTTAGCAAAAACTAACTGCAAATAGATTACTTGAAAATGGTGGTTTTGTCAAGAGAAAATAACAAATTTATTTAAAATATGGTCTTGCACAGTTTCCACGGGACTATATAATAGGTAAGCAAGTGCTAACCATTCCATAGATAAGAAAAGGGGAAAAGAATATGATCAAAACAGTATTACATATTGAAGGTATGATGTGCGGGATGTGCGAAGCACATATCTGCGATACGATCCGAAAGGCGGTTCCTTCCGCAAAGAAGGTCAAGGCGTCCCGGACGAAAAAAGAAGCTTCCTTTCTGACAGAAGAGCCAGTGGATGCAGAACTTCTGAAAAAAGCCATCGATGCGACAGGGTATACCTGCCTGGATGTTACGTCGGAGGCATAGGAGAGGGGATCACCTCTCCTGAGACTGAAGACAAAGTACCAAAGGCAATGCTTTTTCAGGCGTTCTCCTGTTTATCTTAACACGTAACTTTGTCTTTCTTTTTTCTTTTTAGCTGTCAGTAGTATTTATTACAGGTTGGGGATGATCGACTGGCTTTTGAGTGCCTTCCACTTTACAAATTTACAGGTTGGGGAGTGTTTTCAGCCCCTGGATCATCCTCATCCTGCAAATTTGTAAAGATTACGGACGAAAACACTCCCCAGGTTGAAAATTCGAAGCGCGGGTACGGACAATCTGTAGAAAACTATCCCTAAGTTGAAAAAAGAAAAAGGAAGGATCCCGTAGGCAGAAAGTCCTTTCACTCTTACAACCTCCTTTTATTCTGATCTGACGATTGCTTCAGGCATGTAATCTGCAGGAAGTTATCCTAAGGCTACACTTATATTCATAATTATTACAGAAACAAGTTGAATAAAAATGCGTTGACAAATTAGCTCCGGCTAACTATAATGGCGTCTGAAGGTTAGCTGACGCTAACACATTTAGACGCTTAAGTTTCTGAGAAAAGCGGAAGAAGGGTTTGAAATGCTGCCATTAAGTTTAGCTGATCCGGGAGAGGAAGTGGTCGTCCGCAGAGTGGGCGGTTCCCCGGAAGTCAAGAAACATTTGGAAGATCTGGGATTTACGGCGGGCAGTACTGCCACGGTGATCACATCCCTGAATGGAAATGTGATCGTCAAAGTCAGGGAATCCAGGGTTGCCATCAGCGATGAGATGGCCCGTAAGATCATGGTTTAATCTGGAGGTAGGGAAATGAAGAATCTGAGAGAGATACCGGTAGGCGCAACAGCGACGGTAAAGAAGATCCATGGAGAAGGCGCGGTCAAGCGCAGGATCATGGACATGGGGATCACCAAAGGCGTAGAGGTTTATGTGCGGAAAGTCGCACCGCTGGGGGATCCGATCGAGATCAGGGTCCGCGGGTATGAGCTGTCCCTGCGCATAGCAGATGCCGAAAGCATCGAAGTAGAGTAGTTCTATTTTTTTGATTAAGGGTTAGCGGACGCTAACAAAAAGGGAGAGAAAATGAATATCCGAATAGCACTTGCAGGAAATCCGAACAGCGGAAAAACGACATTGTTTAATGCGTTAACCGGGTCCAATCAGTTTGTGGGAAACTGGCCCGGCGTTACGGTGGAGAAAAAAGAAGGAAAGCTGAAAAAACATGACGGCGTGGTCATTACCGACCTGCCGGGCATTTACAGTTTGTCCCCTTATACATTGGAAGAGGTGGTTGCGCGTAATTACCTGATCAATGAGCGGCCAGACGCGATCCTGAACATCATCGACGGGACCAACCTGGAACGAAATCTGTATCTGACAACGCAGCTGGTAGAACTGGGGATCCCCGTTGTCGCAGCCGTCAATATGATGGATATCGTAAAGAAAAACGGCGATAAGCTGGATACGAAAGAACTGTCCCGGCAGCTGGCCTGCCCGGTGGTGGAGATCTCCGCCCTGAAGGGAACCGGCGTATTGGAAGCTGCGGAAACCGCCATTAAGGCGGCCGGCGGAAACAGGACCATCCCGCAGCATACCTTCTCGGGACCGGTGGAGCATTGCCTGGCCCATATCGAAGAAGCAGTGGTCCATAACCTCCCGGAGGAGCAGCAGAGGTGGTACGCCATCAAAGTGTTTGAGCGGGATGACAAGGTCATGGAGCAGTTGCAGCTCGCCCCGGAAACCATCGAGCATATTAGTGCCGATATCGCTGCCGTGGAAACGGAAATGGACGACGACGCGGAGAGCATCATTACCAATGAGAGGTATGTATACATCGCTCAGGTGATCAAGTCCTGCTATAAAAAACACCGTGCCGGAAGCCTCAGCACTTCGGACAAGATCGACAAGATCGTAACCAACCGCTGGCTGGGCCTGCCGATCTTTGCCGTTGTGATGTTCGCGGTGTACTGGATCGCCATGGTGGCGGTGGGCACGCCGGCAACCGACTGGGCCAACGACGGTTTGTTCGGCGACGGATACCACCTTCTGGGGATCGGTACTGCGGAGTACGAAGAAGCCGCGGAACGCTACGGCGATTCCGACGCGATCATTGCAGCATTTGCAAAGGAATATCAGGTGGAGCTCGATGAAGAAGATCCGGAAGGATCGCTGCAGGCGCTGCTGGAAGCGGTGCCCGAGGATGCTTCCATTACTTATATCACTCAGGATGAAGAAACCCTTGCCGTGGAAGAGCATCCGGATACGAAAAAAGCAGATCTGGAAACAGCTGCAGCAGAATTCCTGAGCACGGAATCCGGTTATAAGGAAGAGATCGGCGCCCCAGATCCGGCTGCCTACGGAACCTGGGTTCCGGGAATCCCTGTCCTGATCGAAAATGCGCTGGATGCGGCCAATGCCGCCCCCTGGCTGAAAGGTCTGATCCTGGACGGCATTGTGGCAGGCGTCGGAGCCGTGCTCGGTTTCGTACCGCAGATGCTGGTCCTGTTCCTTCTGCTGGCATTCCTGGAAGCCTGCGGCTATATGGCCAGGATCGCCTTCGTCCTGGACCGGATCTTCCGTAAGTTCGGTCTGTCCGGCAAATCCTTTATCCCGATGCTCATCGGCGTCGGCTGCGGCGTTCCGGGCATCATGGCATCCAGAACGATCGAAAATGAACGCGACAGACGTATGACCATCATGACAACCACCTTTATCCCCTGCGGCGCGAAAGTTCCGTTTATCTCCATGATCGCCGGCGCGATCTTCGGAGGATCTGCATGGGTCGCTACCAGCGCCTACTTCATCGGCGTGGCAGCCATCGTTGTCAGCGGCATTATGCTGAAAAAGACCCGTCGGTTCGCCGGGGACCCGGCTCCCTTCGTCATGGAGCTGCCGGCTTATCATCTGCCGACGGTGGGCAATGTGCTCCGCTCCATGTGGGAGAGAGGCTGGAGCTTCATCAAAAAAGCCGGCACCATCATCCTGCTTTCCACCATCCTGGTCTGGTTCCTCAGCCGTTTCGGCGTGGCAGACGGCGTATTCCGGATGCTGGAAGAGGAAGAACTGGATCTTTCCATCCTTGCCACGGTGGGCAGTGCCATTGCATGGATCTTTGCTCCTCTGGGATTTGGCACCTGGCAGGCGACAGTGGCTTCCATCACGGGGCTGATCGCCAAGGAAAACATCGTAGGCACCATGGGCATCCTCTACGGCGGAACCGCCGCCTATGCCAACATGGCAGCAGCATTTTCCGGCATCGCAGCTTACGCGTTCTTGGTCTTCAATCTGCTGTGCGCCCCCTGCTTTGCTGCGATCGGCGCCATCAGACGGGAGATGAACAATGCGGGATGGACCTGGTTTGCCATCGCCTACCAGTGCGGGTTTGCCTACGCCGTGGGCTTGATGATCTACCAGTTCGGCAGGATCTTTACCGGGCAGGTTAATGTCATTGGCCTGATCGCTGCAGTGGCAGTGCTGTGCGTGATGATCTATATGCTCTTTTTCAGGAAGTATAAAGAAGCAACGGTTCTGACTAAGAACGTTTGAGACATTTCCGGAAAGAAAGAGGTTTGATATGGACTGGATTGTACAAAATGCGGGAACGATCATTATCAGCCTGGTCCTGCTGGCAGGTGTTGCCGCCGCCATCAGAAAGTTATGGAAAGACAAAAAGCAGAAGGGAAGCTCCTGCGGCTGCGGCTGCGGGAGCTGCTCCTCCTGCGGGATGTGCCATATGCAGAAAAAATAAACAGGAAGCTGCGCAAGTTTCATTATAACTATTCTTGAGGTTGAAGCAGGTCAGAATGCAAGATATAATATACCTCGGTTTTGTGCCTAAATATGGTGGAAGAAGCATAGCTTTATGACCAGAAGGTATGTAATCGCTCAGTAGTCTGAGCTTAAATCTGACCAATTGAATCCTAGGATTCTGAGAAACCAAAAACTTGCTGCTGTTCCGGGTGATGATAGGATCTGATTCTGATCAGATCCGCGTATTTCATCGCTGTAAATACTGACCTGTACATAGCCGGAGGCTGACGAACTCAGTCCCGGCTATGATATTGATTACGGAGAAAACGAAAAATGATAATGAAACTGGAACCTATAAATGATGATAATAAAGATGCGGTTTTGGCCCTTTCCGTACGAGAGGATCAGCCTTTCGTCGCAACAAATGAAGTATCGCTCAGGCAGGCGGATGAGGCGAACGCGGAGCAGCCCGGCATGGCCCGGCCCTTTGCCATCTATGCAGATGAAAAGCTGGTGGGCTTCTGCATGTTCGTATTCAATCCTGAAGAAGAGGACGAGGACGACCGCTACTGGCTCTGGCGCTTTATGATCGATCGGAACGAACAGGGCAAAGGCTATGGCCAGGCCGCTCTGCAGGAGATCATTAAATATTTCAAAGAAAACGGTGCCGATCGGCTCTTCCTGTCAACCGAGCCGGAGAACGAACTGGGCCTGCACATCTATCATAAAGCCGGCTTCCGGGAGACCGGCATCATCGATGGCGATGAGGCTGTGCTGATGCGAATGCTCAAAGGCCCCAACCGGATCATCAAGAATATCTACGGTGTCGATGTGGATAAGGCCATGCGCATCAGGGGCAGGAAGGGCTACGGCGTCAGCATTGCCGTCCATAGCGGAGACGGTGATTTCCTCACCTACTGCGCCGGCAGCGGCCGCTACGGCGAGGACTTCCCGGTGAACCCGGATATGCTGTTCCAGGCGGGTTCTGTATCGAAACCCATGTTCGCGCTGACGCTGCTCCGATATGTTGACAAGGGCCTCATCGACCTTGACGCGGACATTTCCGGCATCGTACCGGAATTTGTCAAGAAGAGCCCCGTGACCTTCGCAGCGCTGCTTTCTCACACGGCGGGCTACAACCTGCACGGCTTCCCCGGCTACCGGGCGGCTCACGAGCCGCTCTCGCTCGAGGACGTGCTGAACGGTAAAGGCGTCACGCCGAAGCTGCGCAGGATCAGACCTTACGGCAGGCAGTACATATACTCCGGCGGCGGCATCACCCTTGCCGAGCTTGCATTTACACGCTTGACGGGAACCACGCTTCGCGAGGCCTTCCAAAAGGAGGTTGCCGAGCCTCTGGGCCTTCAGCGCACCGGCTTTTTCCAGCCGCTGGATGAGGAGCTCGTTGCCAACGCCGCGTTCGGCTTCAGGCTGGCACAGAAGGAGGACCCTGCCCACGGGTATCACTATTATCCCGAGCACGCTGCTGCGGGGCTTTGGACGACGCCCACGGAGCTGGTCAAGATCGGCCTTGCCCTTTCCGAGAGCTATCGCAAAGGCGGCCTCCTCAAAAAGAAGACTGCGCGGCGCATGATGACGCCTGTTATGGATGACTACGGCCTCTGTCTCGACGTTTGGGAATCGGAAGCACGCAAAGACAGCGTGGCCGGTCACGGTGGAGAGAACTGGGGTTTTCTGACCAGCTGGGTCTTTTCCCGCAAGAAAGATATCTGCGTTGCCATCATGTACAACAACGTAACCCAGGCAGCCGACGAAGCGATGGACGACATCGCCTGCGAGATTTACAAAAATGCGAAAGGCTAAACAGGAGACAGTCGTTTGATCTACGACGAATTCCAGTTTATGGAGATGAATGCCATGGAATACAAACTCGAGGAACTGACAAAAGAAGAAGCCGCCTATATCGGCGGAAAGATCAATGAGATCGTGCCGCACGAAGTAGAGGCGGACGAAGAAACATTCGTTCTCAAAGTCGAAAACGAAAACGGCGAGATCATCGGCGGATGTATTGCCGAAGCTTACGAATACCACTGGTCGAGAATGTTTTTAAGCACACTTTGGGTGGATGAACGCTATCGTCATCATGGGATCGGCTCCATGATCATCCGCGAAGTCGAGCGTATCGCAAGGCAGAAGGGCTGCCGGGTCGTAACGCTCGGCACCGCCAGCTACATGGCAAGACCGTTCTATGAAAAGCACGGCTACATGGTTTTCACAACGCTGAAAAAGGTAAACGGCTATATCAGTTATTCTCTGGTCAAGTACCTGGATGCTGACACGCCGGAGTATGTGCCGACAAACAACAGCGGCGCCAGGTTCAAGGTTTTGCTCGGCAGCGAAAGCGATGCGGATGCCATCGAAAACGGCATCGACACATACAGTGAAGCCTATGAGCCGGAATATGAGAGTGTCGGCTTTGATAAGAAACTTGTGGACAAAGACGGCAGGTTTGTGGCCGGAGTGATCGCGGACGTGCACAAGGGCGTATATGGCTATATCGACGCGCTGTTTGTGGAGGAGCCGCTCAGACGGCAGGGCCTTGGCACGTATCTGCTGAGGGAGGCGGAGAAACTGGCAAAGGAAAACGGTACGCCTATGATCCTGACCGATGCGGGCGACTGGAACGTCGACTTCTTCAAAAAGAACGGCTATCTGCTTAGGGGCGAACTCAAAGATGTCCCCAAGGGACATGACTGCTACGAGCTCTACAAAATGATCTGAAACAGACGATTTTTGTAAATGAGAACAGCGAGTGTACTTTTTTCGGCAGATCCTAAAATTTGAGAATACAAAATGTTCTTTATTTTAAGATTCTAAATATTTAAGAACTGCAGAAGTATTCTTTAATCCCGGGATATTCCCATATGAGAATATTTTATATTCTTTTATAGAGCAAATCTAAAAAAAGAGAACACATGGTCTGTTCTTTAAAAATGAAAAACGGCTAATCAAGAACACTTTGTATTCTTAAATTTGGGAAAAACTCGATTCAAGAATACCAGGTGTTCTTCTTTCTGCAAAAAACCAAAATAAAGAATACTTTGAATAGAGTCTGTTCACCTGTGAAGCGATGCGATATGATGGACATGATCATAAACGATAAACAAGCCTGCATGGGATAAATGCAGAGATAAGAAAGGCGGCAGGAAATGAGAAAAAGAGCAGGCATCATGGCCATTCTGACAGCAGTGCTTCTGATATTTACCGGGATCAGCGTCTATGGACTGCCGCTGGCAGCGCCGGACCAGGCAGAAAGAGCAGTTGTTACGCCGGAAGACGCGGATGAGTGGATCCGGATCCTGCTGGGGGATCACCCGGAGGAACTGGAAGAGCAGTGGAAGCTGACAGATCAGATGAAGCTGGCGGCAACTATGTCCGGCGGTATGAAGGGGATTGCAGATTCGCTGGCTGCGCTGGGTACGATCGAGACGATCGGCAGTGCTTATCAGGGAGAAGTGCAGGGCTTTCAGGCGTTTTTTATTCCCTGCGTGTTTTCTGCGGCGTCAGTGGATCTGATCCTTGTAACGGACCAGGGGGCTGTTGCGGGACTGACCACCGGACCCTATACAAATGCTCCGGAAAATGAAGAACAGGCGGAAGGATTTGAGACGATCGAACTGGCGATCCCGGTGCCGGCTCTGAATGGCGAATTGCCGGGAACATTGACCCTTCCGGAAGGGGAAGGACCGTTTCCGGCGGTGGTCCTGGTGCATGGGTCGGGCCCCAATGATCGGGACGAGACCCTCATGAACCTGAAGCCGTTCCGGGACCTGGCAGAAGGCCTTGCCAGAGAAGGCATTGCCGTATACCGCTATGATAAGCGGACCTATGTTTACGGCGCGCAGATGGCTGATGACATACAGGCAACATTGATGGATGAGACAGTGGAAGACGCAGCCATGGCTGTACAGATACTGGCGCAGCAGGAGAAGATCGACCCGTCCCGGATCTTTGTGCTGGGGCACAGTCTGGGCGGTAATGCAGTCCCTGCCATTGATCAGGCGCTGAAGGACCGGGAAGTTTCCGCCTGCGGTTATATCCTGCTTGCTGTTTCCCCAAGACCGCTGGAGGATCTGCTGCGGCAGCAGTATGACTATCTGTATTCCCTGATGCCGGACGTGACGCAGGAGCAGCAGGAAGAAAAAGATGCCCTTTTCAGGGAACTGGACAGGCTGCAGGATCTGGATTCCCTGGCAGACGATGACATGATCGCCGGAGCCTTTGCGCCTTACTGGAAATGGCTGTCGGACTACGATGTGCTGCATAGGGCGGAAGAAATGGAAAAACCGTGCCTTTTGCTGCAGGGAGAAGAAGACTATCAGGTCACGATGGAGGATTTCGGGATCTGGCAGGAAGCTTTGAAAGACAAGGCAAACTGGCAGCTGATCTCTTATCCGGGACTGACGCACCTGTTTACGGCAGGGGAAAAGACGGAAGGTCCAAACGCTTACCTGCGCACGGAGAAAGTGGACGACAAGGTGATCCGGGATATTACCACATTTATCAAGCAGTAGTCAGTTCGCCGGCTTTCCTGTCGGCTTCCAGCAGATAGCTGTAATCTTCCTTTGCTTTCTGCGCCGGGAGCTGCCCGCCGATAAAGGGGATCCAGGAAATCTCCTCCAGCTGCTTCAACTGGTCCTGCCTGTCCGGATTGCCGGCACAGACATGACAATACGGCACATAGGTATGAAGGCCGCAGATCTGCATCTGGATCTTGCGGATCCCGAGGATCATCTTCAGAAGGAATAAACGGGAGCGGTCTGCAGGCGCGGGTTTCAGAAGATCCGTGATCCGTTCCAATGATCCGGCACAGAGGACGTCCGCCTTCTTTTCAAGCAGGCGCGCAGCCATCTGCGTTGTGCTGCCGGAAATGTCGATCAGCTGTTCCGGGGAGCAATTTTCCAGAAATGCTGCCGCTTTCGCAGCGGCGTTTTTTTCAAATGAGATCGCAAGGCCACGATCTTCCCGGAAGGCTTCGCCTTCCTCTGCAGCGAGGAACTGTGTTTTCGGCATATAGTAAAGCTGCAGCATGGCGTCTAAAAGCCACAGAGCCTGCCGGTTTTCCGGGCAGAACAAAAGCTCTGCGGCTTCCGGGAAACATTCGCATACGGTCTGTGCCTGTGCCTTGCGGAGCGGCATTTCCATAAGATGTTTCGTCAGTGTGCTGCGGTAGCCTGATTGTTCCTGAAACATCAGCATCGCGAAGGAGCGGAGCTTTTTCTCACAGTCTTTCAGCGTCTGTCCCGCAGCCGGAACACAGGGGATCACGATCCTGAAATCCGGGGCGTGCAGGTTCTGCGCAAGGGCAGCGCCGGCAAATTCCTTTTTCCCGTATCCGCCGAGAACGCTGGCGACCGGAAGGGAAAGGACCAGGTCCGCTCCGGCCTTCACATACGCTTTTGCCCGTTCTTCGCGGGAAGGCGTGAGCAAGGAGCCGCCGGAGGAAAAATCCCCGGCGCTTACGAACGTGATCAGATCATCCGGGCAGGACTGCCGGATCTTTTCGATCATGCGGGTATTGGAAAGGCAGGACAGTTCTTCATTTTCAAAAGAAAGGATCGTTTTCATATGTTTTCCTCGAAGTGCTTTACAGAGTATCCTTAAACCGGTACCATCCTATCATGCAAGCCGGCTGATTGCAAACCGATGCTCCGGAAGGCACCGGGCGAAATAATTATCTGAGCTCCGGTTGTAGGGTTTCTTCCCGAAAACAGACTGGATAATTAGAACGACAAAGAACAAGCAGAGAAAGGACATTTGCCATGAAGAGAAGAATACTTGCGATACTGATAACGTTGTTTGTGACTTTTTGCGCGGAAGCAGCATTTGCCGGGGAAATGCCTGCGGATACAAAGGGAATCCCTTATATGGAATACTATGCGGATCTGACGGGCAAGGACCCTGCCGATATCGACCTGTCCAAAGCGGTGTGCCTGACGTATTCCTGGCAGGAATGCGAATTTGCCTATCCGCTGCAGTACATCCGGGACGAGGCGAGCATCCTGAGCGCGGCGGAGTTCTTCCGCGGCATTTATGTTACCGGGGAACCGGACGGCATTTTCAGCACGGAAGGCGGCCAGGGGCTGTCCCTGCAGGATAAAGAGGGCCGTACGATCATCAGCATTTTTATCCAGGCTGGCATGATCGATTCCGCGGACGGCCGAAGAGAAGCGGAAGGGCTCTCCGGGATCAGAGATATCCCCGGGCTGATGACCCCGGCCGACTGGGAGGAGTATTATGCAAAACAG
>JAFWOB010000106.1 GCA_017510065.1 Parasporobacterium sp. | reverse complement strand
GACTGTCTTCAGGGTGTTCTGGCACCATACGATATGGAACGGATCTGCCATAAGGTTTCCAAAATCAGAGACCAGTCCGGCAAAACAGTTTTCCAGTGATGGCGCGGTGAGAAGCCCGATCCAGATGACCATGACTGCTCCAAAAGCATAAAGGATGATCCTCTGAAGTGAGAACCTGCTCTCAGCGTGCTTCACGTTCTGTCCTCCTTTTCTTTGCGGGAGGAGCGTCAATTATCTTTAAGAGCACGTCATCCACGTCCTCTGTCGGGAGATCTTCCCGGATCAGGTCATTGCGGAAACGGTTCATGCCGTTCACGAGAAGGCGCTGCTCAAAATCACTGACTTTTATCATTACAGCATTGTCTGTCATTTAGCCTCCTTCCCGGACCGTCTGCGCTTTTTCTTTGGCGCTTTGTGTTCATTGGTCTTCTGTTTCTGGTTCTCTTTCGGTTTCACAGACCGTTTGTCCATGTCCTTCCTGATTTCTTCCAGTTCCTTCCGTACAGAAGGCCTGCTTTCCGGATTGCGGACACGTTCCGCACTGTCCTGTTTATTTCTTCCTGTTTCCACGGAGGAACGCCCGGACTGACTGGATTTCGCATTCCGGGCCTCCCCGGGGTTTTCGTTTTCCTGTTTTTCCGCAGTCGGGTTCTTTTCCGGAACGACCCCTTTCATGAACTCATCGACCTTGTCCCTTACCTGATCGTTCCGTTCCGGCTCTGCAATGTCTTCCGTGCCTTTTCCCCTGGACCGTTCGATCTCGGTCTTCACGCTTGCCTGGTCAACGGTCGCAAGGCTGTAGCGGTCAAAGATGCGGTTGATCTTGCTGGCGTCATCTGCCCGTACCATGATGTCGGTCAGGCCATCCTCTGCGTTCCGGTCCTTCAGCACGCAGTAAAGGACCCCGTACTGCTTCGCGGCTTTACTGAACATCTCGAGCTGGCTGTCCTTTACGGCGAAAACTTTCAGTTCCTTGCCGCTTTTGAGCATGTTGGTAAGGCGGATCTTTCCCTTGGTCTTTTTCTGGTCCTTGAGCACCGCGTACAGCAGGACGGCCAGACGCTCTGCCGCTTTGCCGCTGATCTTTGCAGCAATCTCAACCCCGTTTAGGGACATTCTGACGACCTGTTCTGCTGCGTCCCCTGAGTAACTCATTTCTCTCCTCTCCTTTCTCCATTTCCTTCAGTGTTCCCATCCCGTTTTGTATCTGCGAGGAGCGTTTCTCCACGCTGTCGCAGATCTTCAGGCCATTTCTCAGATTCTTAATTTCTCCGGAAATCCCTGAAATCTTTTTTCTCAGTTCTTCCTGACCCGGGAGATTGTCCCTTCGGACTTCCCGTTTCAGAAGGTTCCGCTGCACCTGCCGTTCCCATTCCAGAAGACGGATGTTCTCATTTGCCCTTTCCCGGTATCCGTTCAGATCTTCCATCGTCTCAATATTATTCCGGGCAAGAAATCGGACCGTTTCATCCAGGCGGTCCAGCCGGAGCAGATCTTCGCGCATAAAAAAAGGCACCTTCTTTACGGATGCCGGGTATTTCACGATGATATGCAGTTTATAACAGTAATGATAATAAAGAGCCGCAAGACCCTTATGTTTCGTGTGAGGCGGGTGTGTGCTGCGGTACCTGCGGATCGCCTTCCGGTCTTCCTCCGGGAACGGATCTATGCGTGTGATCTTTTCCAGTATCCTCTCACGGATCTCATCCAGACGATAGTCATCTCCAAGTCTGTCAAACCGGAAGAATCTCTCAGCTCCTTCCGGCTTCAGGGAAGGCCGTTCCAGTTCACTGCCTTTCGAATTATACAACTTGAATTCATAGCCTTTCTCCTTCAAGCAGTTGAAAAACTCTCTCTCAGTCAGGGACGCCATGATGGCGTCATCAATGTCCCTGCGGACCATACTGCGGTAGGTCGGCTTCCCCTGTTTCTCAGCCGCCCATTCGGCATAATGCTTTCCCCTGCCCTGCGGATGTTTCACAACAGACAGTCCGTATCTGCGGCACAGCTGGTCGGATACCTCCTGCATCTTGCGGTAATCCTCTTTTGTCCTGTGGAACTTGATTCCATCAATGAACGAAACGGTGTTGATAAGGAAGTGGTTATGGATATGGGACGCCTTGTCGGTATGTGTCGCAACGACTACCTCATACCTGCTGCCCCACAGTTCTTCCGCAAGCCGCACACCGATCATATGTGCCTGTTCCGGCGTGACTTCCCCTTCCTGAAAAGACTGGTAACCATGGTAAGCGACCGTTCCGCCAGGTTTCCCAAAGCGCAGCTTTGTTTCTTTCATTTCCTCGCTGGCTGTCAGCAGATTGCAGTTGATTGCGGTTACCAGTTGCGCGCGGTCAGTTGCGCTGTCCCGTGACACATAATCCATAACCGTCTCGATCGAAGTTTCTTCTCCTTCGGAATCTGAACTCAGTTTGATGACCTTTTCCGGGTTCTCGATATATTCGAGCGCAGATTTAACTTTTCCTTTAATCCTCCATAGCGATGTCGTTGCCATTCAGCAAACCACCTCCTATTATCAGGACAAACAAAAACAGCAGGTACTTTTTCCAAAGTCTCTGCTGTCTTGTCGTTTCAGCCTATTCCGGTCATAGGCCTTCCCGTTTGGTGCCGTCCTTGTCACCGGATTCAGCCCGTTCCATGTGCTGCGCTGCATCGCATAGAACTGCTTCCGCGCTTTTTTGCTCTTCTTGGAGAGCGGTACATATTTATCCATCGTCTTTTCCTCCTTCCAGGATAAACCCCAGGCTTCTGAGCCGGTCTTTGATTTCCTTCTGTCTGGTCTCCCCAATCTCCCGGAGCCGGACAAATGCTTTCGGGTGTCTTGCCGCGAGGATCCACAGATCCATGACCTTTTCGATTCCATTACGATCCAGGGAATTCTCTACAACAACCGAGAACCCCAATTCCCTGACAGACATGGTCAGGAGGTCCGGATTGCCTGTTTCTGCTACCGCCTTTTCAAATGCTTGCTCATCCTCTTCCAGGTCGAATTCCCTTTTATTTTCTGCATCAAGAATGAATTGTTTGACCGGCCGGTTGATCTCCAGGCCATGCCCCAATTTTGCGGTCAGTATCCATGCCTCATCAGCAATCTCCCCGAGTGTTTCATCCCCTGTTTTCATGAGTAGTTCAAGGAACTCAAGAAAATATGCATAATCAAGCAGCGGCACACAGTGCTGTTCCCTTATGTAGTCGTAAAATTTATGGATATGGTCCACGAGGATCTGCTTTTCATAATCATAGATCTCAAACTGACCCGCCCTGAAACGTTCAGGCAGATTATCCGGATGCCATAACTTGTCAAATTTTTTGTCTATAAACATTTGTATTCCCCAGCCTATTTGTCCGTGACTATTCTCCCATCACTTCCCCCATCATGATTATCCAGTTCGGGCATTCTGATGGATTGCTTTTGTCACATTCTTCGCAGTCTTCAAAAATACAGATTCCTTCAAATTCACACATATCATTCTCCCTTAGCTGTTTTGCTCCGCAATTCTGATAAGTTCTTCATCATTCTGCAATCTTTCGGAGGCATCTTCTAACACACCCCCATATGTTTTTAAAGCTCGCAAAACAATATCCTTGTTATCTCGCAGTCTATCGGAAGCATACTGAAGATTAAGAGCATCCACCTTTACCGCCTTTAGAACTATATCATAATCATCCCGCAGCCGATCCGATGCAAAGGATAATATATCTTCCGAATCTTCTTGCAAGGCCGCTTTTATAATATCCTCATTATCCCTCAATTCTTCTGAACAATACTTTATAGCATTAGGATCGCTTTTAATAGCAATCAAGACATACGTCTTATCAGACTTATATTTCTCGGGAAGAAATTGTAGAAGTGCTCCGTCCTCACGCAGTACTTGTCTAATCAACTTTTTATCATTTTCCCAATACTTTGGCTCAACAAACTGTATGCCCCAATGATATTTGGCAAGTCTTTTTTTACATTCTTCAATATCCGGTAGACAGAAGGCACTTTCAAGTATTTCATAATCAAAAAAGAACTCGTGCGGAAAGAACTCATACAAAGATTCCGGAGATTTTTTTGCAACCAGCATTGCGATCTCTTTATCATGCAAAAGAGGTTCTCTCAGTTCTTTTCTAACATTAAGCAGCGCAGATAATTGGTATGGATCGCGTTTTGCTATTTCCAAAACTATTTCCCGATTAGCTTTCACTTTTGCAGTTAGGGATATATAAATGCCTGGATTTATTCTTACAGCTTTTAACATCAATTCAGCATTATCTCTTAAATCTTTGCTGATTTTGGTATATTCATACCTATTACACTCTGCTAATAAAAGGGCCATCTCCGGATCATTCAGTAATTGCTCAGATAGCAAATGATAATCGCCGAAAAAACCATGCTTTCTTGCAATCTTAACCAATTCTTTATTTGCACAGATTTCATCATCGGATAATACTATCCCCATATGACCGCTTTCCAAAGCACAGAATTCTTCAAAAACTTTTGGGTCCGCCTTTTCATCATGATTTAACTGATAAAATGATAAACATCTGCTATTTAACCATCCACGGTCTTTATATTCAGCTATTATCTCTTCTCGTGTTTTTCTGGACATTAGTTTTTTAATCGCCCTCCACTGTACCAAAAGCACTAATTGATAGCTTCATTAAATTATTTTTAAATTATAGCATAGCAAGATGAAGAATCTGTGTTTAATAATGTCAACTCATCTGATGCTTAATCTCACTGATCACTTCCTGAATCCTCCTGGAGTTTTCCCAGTATGCCTCCGCATTTATGAACCCGATGGTGTTTGCCTTCACAGCAATCTGGTTCATGTTGATGCTGATCTGTCGGAGGACTGTCAGAACCTCCATGAAATCTGACGGAGGAAGTTCCTTCGGCTGGATATCATGAAACAGCTTTAAGAAATATGCCTGTGTGGTCAGTCCAGTTTTCTTTTTCAATTTGTTCAGCATTGCATAATCTTTCTCGTTCAGTGTCACTGTCAACTTGTATTTTCGCTCTGCCATAAATCTCTCCTCCGGGCAGTAAAAAAGGGTTTGGGAACTCCCAACAAGCTGCCCTTACGTAAAAGGGCGATGCTTGCTAATTAACCTGGAAATACCACAAACCCTTTTGTGCCACATTCTTCCGTTTTACATAATCTCTTCCGCGTACCTCTCCAGTCTGTTCAAGGTGGAGAAAACATCAGAAAGGCTGATCTCCATCATCATCTCTCCGGCACCTCCTTTCTTTTCTTCCCGATACCCAAATCTTTCTTTAGCTGGTCGTTCATGTCCTTGCAGTCATTCTCTGCCGGCTCATCAAAAACGATATACTTCTCTTCCAAAATGCTTCGCAGTCTCCTTGCTGCACTTCGTCCAACTTCGTCGTTGTCAAGATGCAGATGGATCGTATGGAGTCCCGGATGGTCTTCAAGATACTGCTGTAACGCTACGGGTACAACTGTGCCATTTCCTGATGCCCCAACTCCTCCCAGGGACAGCATGGAATCTTTTCGCCAGTTCCTTCCGTCCAGAAGCTCCATGCTCGCAAAACTCAAAAGGTCGATCGCAGATTCAAACAGATGAAGATGTCCTCCGTCTGTCGGACCGGAGATTGAAAACGAGTAACGTTTATTACTTCCAGCGACAGCGCCTCTATAAGAAGACATGGTTCCCCGGGTCGTTGCACATCTTGCAATCCCGTCTTTGTCATACCCCACAAAGATCACATTGTGGTATGGAAGGGATTCATAAATAAGACTGTGGTCCAGGCAATACTCAATGACTTCCGGCTGGATTCCTCTGGACCGGAGGTATCTCACGGTCCTTACAGGATTCCTTTCCAAGTCCGGCATGATCAGTTTCTTCGACTTTGTAGCCGGCTCATAATAAAGACGGGCTCCTTTATTGCCGCTCCGCCCATGATCATTTCCACCGCCTGGGGAAGTGTATAATCTTTAACTTTGATTAGGTAGTCGAGCGCTGACGCCCCGCCAAAACCCCGGGAAAACCAGTACCATTTTCCATTACTGATCTTCAGTGAATCATGCTCCTTAGTACAGTAGTTGTTTCCGGAAATATGTACAAGGTTCCACGGTTCATTTGCCTGCAGCCAGGAAAGCAAATCCACCCGCCTTGCCTGCTGCAAGGCCTCTGCCTCGATATAAGGCATAGCACCATCTCCTTTCTTAATAACAGAAACCGCAGGAAGAACCTGCGGTCTTTATCTTTTCATTATTCTCAATAGCAATCCGTCAATATCTTCCGTCGGACCTCCATCGCGGAGCACCTGGTTCCGGAACCAGAGCATTCCCTCCCGGAGGATCCTTAACTCATCACGGGTCAGGTTGACATAATAATATCTCTTTTTCCGATTCATTTTCACATTCTCCTTTCGGTATACTGTGATTATAAAATGACTATCTGAAAAAGAAAAATGTGCGTTATCTTTCTAATTCCTTCTCTTTCGGTTTTATCTCCATGGAAGAGCCTCTGGTCTTTTCGTAATCCTTTTCGGTGATCAGTCCTGCTTTGTAATCCATGTAGGAGGCTGCAGCCTGTGCGTCGCGGATTGCTTTCACCAGCGTCTCCGGTTTGTCTCGGATTGTCTGGATCCAGGACTGCACATACGCTTTATGGTTCTCCAGATGCTCCGGTGTCAGTTCCGTCTTCAGGTCTGCAGACATGAAACAGGAACACATCTCAGCAACCAGTTCCTCATAAGCGTACTGGCCCGTTCCGAAGAACGCGTTCTGCGGACGGTTCAGCCTGGTTGGATGACCCGTCGCATGCCCAAGCTCATGCAACGTCGTTGCGTTATAGGCATATTCACTGGTAAAGCTCTCTGCCAGCGGAAGATGGATCTTATCCTGCACCGGCGAATAATAAGCCTTATCACCCCCGTCGTTAATAATCTCCACACCCATGCCTTCTGAGAGAAGGCGGATCAGCTCATCTTCCGACACTTCCGGGTTGGAAAAAGCCGGCGCTGTTTCCACTGCTGGCATCCCTTCGACCTCAGATGCGTTAAAGACCGCTGTGTACCTCGCGGAGAAACGGAACTCATCAGGTTTCCTGCCATCCTTTAATAACTGTTTGTAGACATCCCACTTCAGTGCCTTTTTCTCTTTGGTATCATACGGATACCAGTATTCTACCCAGGTGGCTTTGGAGCCTTTCTTCAGGTGCCACTTCTGGTCCGGATGATAGGTCTTCTTAAAGTCCTGGATCTGGTGCATGGTGACCCATCTCGGGTCATTGTATCCTTTGATCATCGATACCAGGGAAAGCCAGAAGGCATTGCATCCGCGGTAACTGGATTTCGTGACGCCGTTCTGCGGCGCTCCCGCTCCCCTGCCCTGCCATTCCTTTTTCCATTCCAGTCCTTTCTCTTCCAGGATGTTCGCAAAGTTCTCCGCGATCTCTTTCCGGAATTCCTCTTTATCCTTTGGTCTCGCCATCCACTTCCTCCTTTAACAGTTCGTCCTGTTCTTCTTCCGTCAGTGTTTCCGTGTCAATGAAAATAATGTCTTTTGCCATAGCGTACCTCCTTATAAAAGCTGCATGACCAGTTCCTCCTCCGGACCTTCACCGGGACTGATCATGATAACGATCGTACCGATGATAGGCATTTCGCATTCTTTCTTCAATTCTGCGTTCCGGAGATCCATGATGGTGTTGGAAACACCGGTGACGTGTTCGTTCAGCCCTTTTACGGTCTTTTTGATCTCATCTGGATTCTTTGCATAGTAATAACCGTGATGGAAATCACTGCAGATCGGTTCGCCTTTTTCACGCAGGGTGCTGATGACACGCCGCAGGTCACGGCCGGAAATCAGGAACTGGTCTTCCAGATCGCGGCTGAATACCGCATTTTCTTTTCCCAGACAGTTTTCTTTCAGGTAGTTCCTCAAGTGGTCTGCAGTCTTTTTCCGCTTCGCTTCCTTTTTCTTATCTGTTTCCATCTCTTCCAGACAGTCTTCACAGAAATATAATTCCTCTTTGTCATAGATAGGCATGCCGCAATAGCAGCACTTTTTCTTTTCACACATTTTTATGATCTCCTTTGTTTTATCGTTCATATGCCTTCTCTTTTTTGCTTTTTGCCTTCGGTGCTTC
>JAFWOB010000105.1 GCA_017510065.1 Parasporobacterium sp. | reverse complement strand
CAGGTTGTAGCGGTACTCGTCATACCCGGGATGCGTGGATTCGATATTGTTAATCTGGCTCCGCAACGCATCCTCCATAGCGGTATAGTCGCTGTTGGCACCCCGGATATCCTCGTCCTCTGCCGTATAAGAGCTTCCCAGCAGCGTCCCTCCGGAGCCGCCGATCATCGACGAGCAGGAAGACATCTGCGTAAAGATGAACACCAGCAGAAAAATGAAGATCCCGCCGATGGCAATGCCTCCGGCATGGCTTTTCACAAATCCTCCTGCCTTTGCAAAGACCTTACTCACTCGCTCCTTCAACGTCGGTGTGACAGCGAGACCGTGAGATGCCGCATTGCCGACATTCCTTCCAGTCTTCGCTGCCGCGTATTCCTGTTTGATGTTCCGCCTCTGCATGAAGCGTGAGAAAGCATTGGACTTTTCGGCTCCTTTGGCTGCTTTTCCGGCAGTTTCCCCGGCTTTCGCAGTCCGGGCAGAAGCGGTAGTCTTTACACCTTCCACGGTTTCTTCTTGCACATGCCGCAGGGTTTCCTTTTCAGCGCTGACTTCCGGCTTTACCGCCCGGTCATGGAGCTTTTTCCCGTACTTCCGTACCTTGCCGACGGTATCCCTGGCAACGGCAGCACCGGCTTCCGCCGTCTGCGTCCCGCGGTTGACTGCCTCCACGCCGATATTGTTGTCCTGGTCTGCCTGTTCCAGCCGCTCATGGAGCTGCTGTGAGACAAGCGCGGATTTCAGCTTCCCGGACTGCTTCGGCTTTTCAATCGGCTTTTTCCCGTGGCGCAGGGTCTGTTCATTCGGCTTCGTGCCTTTCAGCTTCCGCTTCGTCCGGGTATAGCCTTTCTCCGTAGGCAGGCGTTCGGCTTCCTCCACGCCTTCTTTTGCCGTTTTCGCTTCCCGCATGTCATTGCGGAAATTCATTTTCTTTGCCATCATCCAGCCTCCCTTGCTTCCGCGACCTCACCGGGTTTGGTCGTCATGATACGGTACAGCTCAAGGTCGGTCGGGAACCTGTCAACGAACGGCAGGATCACATTCCCGTAAAACAGCAGCCCTTCGCCTTCGCCGGAATGCGTGACATAGGAAAGCTGGTGCTGGGAGATATTCAGCTGCTTGGCCAGGATCGCGCGGTCGCCCACGGCCTGGTTGAGCATATAAATGAAGTCCGAGTTCTCAAAGATGTTCTCGACCTCACGGCTCGCCAGCAGGTCTTTGACATTCTGCGTGATGCCGGTCGGAATGCCGCCCCATTTACGGAACGCTTCCAGATCTCCACGGAATAGGCCGCCGTCTGTTCCTCCTTCAGAAGCAGGTGCATCTCATCCATGTAGTAACGGGTTGATTTACCTTCCTCACGGTTGGCGGTCACACGGCCCCAGACCTGATCCTGCACAATCAGCATCCCGATTTTTTTCAGCTGTTTGCCCAGTTCCTTGATGTCATAGCAGACCAGGCGGTTATCAATGTCCACGTTGGTGCGGTGGTTAAAGAGGTTCAGGGAACCTTTGACATAGATTTCAAGGGCAGTCGCCACATGGTGGGCTTCCTTTTCATCCTGCTTCATCAGCTCGTCGTACAAATCCTCCAGGATCGGCATGTTGTCCGGCCTCGGATCGTTGAAATACGACTGATAGACCTGATGCACACAGCGGTCGATGACTGTTTTTTCAATCGGCTGCAATCCCTCCTTGCCGCCCACGACCAGTTCGCAGAGCGACAGGATGAAGTCTGCTTTGAGCGCAATCGGGTTATCCTCCTCGGAATAGTTCATGTTGATATCCATCGGATTGATATACTGCGTGCTGGTCGGGCTGACGCGGATCACCTG
>JAFWOB010000104.1 GCA_017510065.1 Parasporobacterium sp. | reverse complement strand
TGGTTTCGGAGACCAGCCGCTTTATCGTGTTGAGGTGCAGCTTAAAAGCAAAGAGAGCATCCTGGATCGCTGGGAGAAACGGATCGGCCTGCGGACCATGACGGTCAGACGTCAGAAGGATACCTGGGGCGAGAGTTTCTGTCACTGCGTCAATGGTGTGGATATCTTCGCAATGGGCGCGGACTACATACCGGAGGACAATCTTCTTCCCCGGGTAAATCCCGAAAGGACCAGGCGCCTTCTGGAAGATGCCAGGGCAGCCAACATGAACTGCGTGCGCGTCTGGGGCGGCGGTTATTATCCTGACGATGCCTTCTATGACATATGTGACGAACTGGGACTTTTAGTCTGGCAGGATTTTATGTTTGCCTGTGCCGTATACAATCTGACGGATGCGTTCGAAGAAAATATCTGCGCCGAATTCACAGACAATATCCGTCGTCTCAGGCACCATGCGTCTCTGGCGCTCTGGTGCGGCAACAATGAGATGGAGCAGTTTGTCGCGGTGGGTGAATGGGTCCGGAACAAGCGGCAGGTGGCTGATTATATCAAAATGTACGAATACCTGATCCCGAAGATCCTGAAGCGAGAGGATCCGCAGGCGTTTTACTGGCCGGCCAGCCCCTCCAGCGGCGGCAGCTTTGACGAGCCGCAGGATCCGAACAGAGGCGACGTACATTACTGGGATGTCTGGCATGGACTGAAACCCTTTACCGATTACAGGAACTATTATTTCCGTTATGTGTCCGAATTCGGCTTCCAGTCCTTCCCCTGCATGGAAACCATCGAGAGCTTCACAGAACCGGAAGATCGAAATGTCTTTTCCTATGTGATGGAAAAGCATCAGAGAAACTCATCGGCAAACGGGCGGATCGTCTTCTATCTGTCACAGATGTATCTGTATCCTTCCGATCTGGATACGCTGGTCTATGCCTCCCAACTGCTGCAGGCGCAGGCCATGCAGTATGGGGTGGAGCACTGGCGCCGCCATCGGGGACGCTGCATGGGTGCAGTCATCTGGCAGCTCAATGACTGCTGGCCGGTGGCCAGCTGGGCAAGTATCGATTATTACGGCCGATGGAAAGTGCTGCACTATTATGCAAAGCGTTTCTTTGCTCCGGTACTGGTCTCCTGCCATGAGGAGGGCATCCTGTCCCAGGATACCAATGTCAACGCCGAGCCCTTTGCTCTGAAAAAGAGTGCCCGGCTGAATATCAGCAATGAGACACAAAACGAATTCAGCGGTACGGTTTGCTGGAGCCTGCGGCGTCCTGACGCCTCGATTATTGAGAGTGGCTCCTTTCCGGTGAGGGTTCCGGCACTGTGTGCTGAGTGGCTCGATGAACAGGATTTCTCGGATCAGGACACCTATGGCTGTTATTATGCCTATGAACTCTGTGATACGGCAGGAACCTCGATCGGCGAGGGAACCGTGATCTTTTGCGCACCTAAGCATTTCCGCTTTGAGGACCCGCAATTAAGCGCTCGTCTGGAGGATGATACGATCGTTGTCACAGCTAAGGCTTATGCACGCTCGGTAGAGATCTGCTGCGGTGCGGACACGGTGCTGGAGGATAATTATTTTGACATGAACGCCGGGGAAAGGCGGATCAGGATCCTGAGAGGCACGGTCGGAGAGATTTCCCTTCGCAGTGTCTATGACATTGGCCGTACCGGGAATGACAGGAATTGAATCGATAGAAGGAATCAGCAGTACAATGAAGAACTATAGGGACATTTTATACGAACAGCTGGCAGCAGATTACTGCTGCCGGCCGGAAGATGTGGCTGATACGAAGAATCATTTCTCCACCTATCAGCCTTTGGAAGGAAGGCGCAAATGGCAGAACCAGAAAGACTGCTATCTGAAGATTGCCGTGATCAATGGAAAGCTGCTTTTTTCAGGACGCCCTGATATCATTGACTGGTGTGAAGAACAATATGCGGATAGCGAAAGCGCATGGTTCTTTGAAATGAACACTCTTCAGAAAATTAATGAGCGGATCTGTAAAGACGGATACCAGATCGGATCCGTTCATCCGTTTTTTCTTCCGGACAATGAGAATGAGATAGAACAAAGCGGCAGCGGTTATGACATCTGCTGGTATGAGGAACAGGAGATCGAACAGTTCCGCGGAAATGCCTGCTATAAAAATGCATATTCCTTCTGTCCGGAGGCGCCGGATGTGATCGGCGTCGCAGCACTGCAGGATGGCGTGATCCTGGGAATGGCAGGAGCCAGCTGCGACAGTCCTTCCATGTGGCAGATCGGGATCGACGTTGACAAACATGTTAGGCAGCATGGGATCGGCGGGTTGCTGGTTTCTCTTCTGAAAAATGAGATCCTGCGAAGAGGCGCGCTGCCTTTTTACGGGACAGCCATGTCGCATATCGCTTCTCAGAAAGTGGCGCTCAGGGCAGGATTTTTACCGGCGTGGGCGGAACTGAGTACTTCTGAGCGTTAGAGAGGACGGATGTCAGAAGATCCTTCGATACAGGCGGGAATGTCATCCGGTGACGAGACAATGACCCTGGCTCCGGCGCAGACTAATTGGTCATGGGACCGAAATCCCCAGTCCACACTGATGCAGGGGATAGCGGCGTTGAAGGTTGTTTCGATGTCTACTTCCGAATCGCCGATATAAACCGTCTGCTCTTTTGTGGCGCCAAGCACCTGCATGGCAAGATTGACCGGATCCGGTGCCGGCTTTCTGCGGATCCCCTCACGGTCCCCGATGATGAAATCGAATATGCCGCCAAAATATTTTTTACAGATATCCTGTACGGCATAATCGGCCTTATTGGAAACAACAGCCATCAGATATCCGGAGGCTTTCAATTCCGCCAGCAGTTCCGGGACCTTCTCGTAAGGGAAGGTCTTATCTGCGTAATGCCGGCTGTAATACTCGTGAAATTTGCCGAGAGCAAGGTCGATGGTCTCCGCACAAGTCCCCGCAGGCAGACACCGCTCCATCAGGACACGGTTTCCATTGCCGACAAAAGAAAGTACTTCTTCTTCGGTGTGTTCCGGAAACTGAAGAAAACGCATCGAGTAATTCACGCTGTCGGTCAGATCCCCGATGGTGTTCAGCAGCGTTCCGTCCAGGTCAAATATAATTAATCTGTATTTCATATTTCATTCGGGATCTTCCGCATCATCCAGAAAGGCGTAGGAATCCCTGATCTCCTTAAAGTCTATTGTAAATTGATTCTCATATATACCTACAGGAACTTTGTCCTCGAAGGTGTACATCTTCATGACGATATCGTTCCGGCGAAAATCAAACGTGGTCACAGTTTCATGCATCGGATCTGCGATCCAGTATTCGCGGACACCGGCATTGTGGTATTTGGCGCTTTTTAAGAGAATGTCCTTGTTCCTTGTGGATGGAGAAAGTACTTCCAAAACATAGTCCGGAGCACCGAAAATACGCTGGCGGTTGATCTTTGAACGGTCACAGACGATCATCACATCCGGCTGTACGATGGTGCGGTTGTCACAATCCAGCTGTACGTCTGTCGGTGCAATAAAAGGCATGCATTTACCGCCATTTTGCTTTACATATTGCAGAAACTGGGAGTAGATAAATCCTCCGATCAGCTGGTGAGGGATCGTCGGCGCACCCATGTCATAGATCACCCCGTCGATCAGTTCCACCCGCTGATCGTCTGGAAGCGCCAGATAATCATCAATCGTATAAAACCCCTGTCTGGGATAGTTATGCATATTTTCCGGTACTGAGATCCGGGGAACATGGTAAGCAGGAGCCCCATCGTGAAGTGTTGATGATCCGGAACGCCCCTCCGGGCAGTCATATCTGCTGACATGGCAGTCAGACTGATTTCTCTCGAAAACAGCACAGAGTGCCTTTATCGTATCCAGCCGGGGGGATTTTGTAGAGTTTCCCATGATCTTCTGAACTGTACCGAGGGGGACACCGGACAGGCGGGACAGATGTTCATTGGTATAATGGTTTTTTTCTTTCAGAATGCGGATCTCATCTACAGTAAGCATAGCGATAACCTCCGGATGTTATGGAATCCAATTTCGTTCCGTATTATAACCTGAAATGGAAGCACATTCAACCAAAAAGCCGGAATGATCCGAATATGGATTTCCTGCGGGTGTTTATACCTATTGTGTGAATAGGCAAATAGGAGTATAGTAGCACCATCAAGTATAATTAATGAAAAGGCCTGATACAATCTATCATGATTCTGTGTTATAATACGACATATTGTGAGCACAGGCCTCATTACAGTCTGTGAAGAAACAGGAAGGAGGAGTTTTTTATGCTTTTTCAGGCATTTGGAAAGATCAAACAAACGACGATCATGATCGCGATTGTTTTGATCGCAGTCGGGGTGATCATGCTGCTGTGCCCGTCCAGTTATGTTGGTTCACTGGTGGCTATGACAGGGTATGTGATGCTGATCCTGGCATCTGTCATGGTTTTTGATTTTATTGGCAGTGCGAAACAGACATCAGACTATATTTCTTTTTCGGTGGCATTGATCTTTATCCTGGCAGGCATTGCTGTTCTGGTATTCAACAATAACATGCTTGCCGTATTGAGTATCGTATACGGGGTGCTCCTGGTACTGGACGGTGTCCACAGTCTTATCTACAGTACTACATTTGCGCGCCGGTCGGGAAGTTCAGGATGGCCTGTTCTGATGGGGCTTTCCATCTTTCAGATCGTAGTGGGCCTGATCATCATCATTAATCCGTGGTGGAACACAGCAAGTGCCCTCCTCAGGGTAATCGGCTGCGCAGTTTTGCTTTCTGCGTTTGTATCCATCTGCCGTGTGATCATTATCTGGCCGATCAAGAAGGAAAAAGGAGGGGAAGACTGATGGCAGGAAAAAAAGACAATAAAGCGATCGAAACAACTCCGGAAGAAATGGTATCGGTAGAAAATGTATCGGCGGAGAATGTTTCTGAAGAAACCGCTCCGGAAGAGAATATGCAGGAAGAAAATACCCCGGTAGAAAGCGCTGCGGAAGAAATCGTTTCGGACGAAATTGTTCCGGAAGAAAGCGCTCCGACTGAAGATGCACCGGCAGAAAAAGTTCCGATCAAAAAGAAAATAGAAAAAAAGATCGAAGACAAAAAGGCGGCGGCAGCCGGCAAAGTGACGAAGAATAAAGAAGAGCTGCAGAAGGAACTGGACGCCAGAAAGAAAAAACTTCTCCACAGCAAGGTGGAATTCAGTGACAAGCTGAAGACACTTCTTTCAGAGGATATTGCCAAATTTAATAAAAAAGAGAAAAAACGTTCCGCAGAGATCATGGGTGTCTTTGCAAAGCACAATTTCTACGCCAATGGCTTCACGCCGGAAGAACTCCGTACGACCCTGGAAGATCTTGGCCCCACCTATGTCAAGATCGGACAGATCATGTCCAGCCGTGTGGATATGCTGCCGGAAAGCTACTGCCAGGAACTGACAAAGCTGAGGCAGAACGTCAAGGAACTGGATCCCGAGATCGCGAAAGCTGTGATCGAACAGGAAACCGGTAAGAAGATCGATGAGATCTTCCGCGAATTCCGGGATAAGCCGCTGGGATCTGCTTCCATCGGACAGGCTCATTACGGCGTGCTGAAAGACGGCACACAGGTAGTTACAAAAGTTCAGCGTCCTCTGATCGCCGAAATGATGCGCAAGGATTTCGTGCTTTTGAAGAAACTGAGCAAAACCCTGGATCTGGTGGCAGAAACGGACGAGGACGGGGAAACCGAGAAAATGGTGGACCTGTATGAAGTCATCGATGAGCTGGAGAAGGTGACGGAAGAGGAACTGGATTTCCGGGTCGAAGCGGAGAATACCAGGTTCTTCAAAGAAAACTGTATTGAGGATGAAGAGAAGATCTCCTGTCCTTCTGTCATTGACGAACTGACCACAGAGCGGATCTTCACCATGACCTATGTGGATGGATATTCCATCTCCAAGAGGGAACGGTTTATTGAAGACGGCTATGATGTAGACGAAGTCGGAACGATCATCGTGGATAACTACCTGCATCAGGTACTGGATGTGGGAACCTTCCATGCGGACCCGCACCAGGGCAATATCATGATCAGCAAAGGAAAGCCGGTGTGGATCGACTTCGGTATGATCGGCCGCGTGACGGAAAATGATATCAATACCATCCAGACACTGATCCTTTCCCTGATCGATATGGATCTGGACGGCCTGGTGAATGGAATCTGTGCACTTGGCGCGGCATCACCGAAGACGAACAGGGCCAAGCTGATCGAAGATGCGGAGATCCTGATGAATAAGTATATGTCCGTCACGAACCTGGATGAACTGGATACATCCGCTCTTCTGGAAGAGATCATGGATATTGCTTCAAAGCATCATATCTCCCTGCCCGGCAAGCTGACCATGCTGGTACGTTCTGTTGCCACCATCGAAGGCGTGTTGGAAGAGTTCTGTCCGAAGCTGAACCTCTTTACGCTGCTGACCGACCGGTTTATGGAACGGGCAAAGAAGAACTTTAACCTGAAAGCGGAACTGACGGCAGGCGGCAAGGAAGCCTTGGCGATGGGCAAGAAAGCCATCAAGATACCGGTACTGGCGTCGGATGCCCTGAACACCTTTGTGAAAGGCCGCACGAAGATGACCCTGGAGGTGACCGGGTACGATGAGCTGCTCAAGAAAGGCGCCAAGACGATTAAGACTCTGGTGCTGGCAATCTTTGCCTGTATCCTGTTCATCGGATCCTGTATCCTTTGCACCGCCGATGTGGAGCCGAAAACGGCTAACGGCATGCCGCTGATCGCAGGACTCGGCCTGGTGGTTTCTGTCGGACTGGGGATCTATGTCATAAAGAAATTGTCAAAGAAGAAATAAAAGGAGTACATGCATGAGCAGGCCATACATCTGGGCACACAGGGGAGCCGATGGATATGCTCCGGAAAATACGCTGCCGGCCTTTCAGATGGCAGCACAGATGGGAGCGGACGGCGTTCAGATCCCCACGTTACGGGAGGTTCTGAAACTTTTGCAGGATACCGGGATGTCTGTGAATATCGAATTGAAGACAAAAGCGATTCCCTATCCCGGCATCGAGAAGAAATGCATCCGTCTGGTCAAAGAGATGGGCTATGAAGACCGCGTTATATTCAGTTCCTTCAATCACCTGTCACTTCAGATGATACGCCTGTCCGCACCGGAAATGAAGATCGGATACCTGTATCTGTATGCGGCAGCCGGCATCATTCCGTTTGCAAAGAGACTGGGAGTGGATGCGCTCCATATTACCCAGCAGAATTTCCTGATCCCGGGATTTATGGAAAAGTGCAAGGAACTGGGGATCAAGGTCAATGCATGGACGATCAATCAGGAAAACGAGTATCAAAGCTGTGCGGAGAACGGCGTCAATGCCGTCATTACAGATTATCCGGACCGGATCTGGCAGTTTCGTGATACTTGCAGTGAAATAAATGAACAAAAGGAGGCAGTTCAATGGAAGTAAGAAAAATCGGTATCCGGGAAGCAAAGAAACGTATCAAAAACGACCCGGAACTCAGCAAAATGCTGATCAAGAGCGGATGGAATGAGATCTCACTGGATCTGGACAGCGATGGAATGGCAGATGTCTGTTTCGCCAGCACGAAACTGGGGAGGAAGATCGATACGATTGCCATTGACTTGAGCGGAAACGGGGAATTCAACCTTTATGTCCATGATCTGGATGGAAACGGGATCCCGGACACAGTCCTGTATGCAGGCGATGAAGGATCCGAAGAAGGAACGGTTGTGGCCTTCGGAGGAGAAGTGGAACTGGGATTTATCAACCTGGGCGTACGTGTGGCCAACCTGTTGGTGGCGGAAGATTTCATGAACAGAGAGTTGGGTCTTTCCCTGGCAGATCTGGCGGCTTATCTGAAAATGAATGCAGCGATCATGCTGGCTGAAATCGAGAAACGCCAGGAAGCAACCGGGATTGAGAAGGTCTACTATTTCCTGAATGACGCGCAGACCTATTACCTGGCAACTGTTGACGGAAAGCAGGCAAGGGTAAGGCCCTTCGGGACGATCCTTCTGCATGACGGGAAATTATATATCCAGACGGGTAAATCAAAAGACGTTTCCAAACAGATCGCAGCGGATCCTTTTGTGGAGCTGTGTGCTTTCATGAACGGTACCTGGCTTCGCATTGCCTGTGAACTGGTGGACGACGACAACCATGACGCAAAGGTAGAGATGCTGGAGAAAATGCCGTCCCTGAAAGCGATGTACAACCCGGATGACGACAATATGCAGGTGTTCTACATGAAGGATGCCACGGCTACATTCAGCTCCTTTACAGCAGAACCGGAAGTGATCCAATTCTAATATAAACTAGGAGAGTAAAAATGGAAAAAATCATTACAGCAGTATTTAAGGTGGAAAGCGAAGGCTATCAGGCTCTGACTGAGCTTAAGAATGCTCCGGTTGCAGGAAACTTTTTTGTTTCACAGGCAGTCCTGGTGAAGAAGGAAAACGGCAGGATCATGGTGCTGGATTCTTTTGATACCGGTTATGAGACAGCAGATGACACCGCTATGGGCGGACTGATCGGAGCAACGATCGGAATCCTGGGAGGACCTTTGGGAATCCTTCTGGGCGGCAGCCTTGGAGCTTTGGCCGGAAGTACATTTGATACCGGTGATGCATTAGATAACGCAACGATCCTTGAGCGTATGACGGAAGTGTTTGTAGACGGCGAGGTTGCTCTGATGGCATTGGAGCAGGAAACAGAAGAAGGCGCTGCAAAGAACTATCTGTCGAAATTTAACGCTTCTGTCGTAGAGGAAGATGCAGCCGAGGTTGCTGAAGAAGTCCGTCATGCTGCAGAAGTACAGAAGGCGATGGAGAAAGAAGCCAGGAAGCAGCTCCGGGCAGAAAAGAAAGAAGACAGAAAACTTGCCATAGCAGAGCATCGGGAGAAGATCAAAGCCGATTTTGCTGAGCGCAAGGAAAAAAGAGCAGAGAAAAAAGCTGCCAAAGAAGCCGCTAAAGAAGCGAAGGCTTAAGAACAATAACCTATAAACCATTTCACAGCATCCGCCTGCAGTGATGCAGGCGGATGTCGTGTTGTTTAAGCGAAATGAGGCTGACTATGTCATTATTCTTAAAGCTTGCTTATCTGTTCTTTATCGGCTCGGTACTTGGCTGGGTGATTGAACTGCTGTTTCGGCGGTTCATTTCCAGTAAGAATCCGGAACGCAAATGGATCAACCCGGGATTCTGCGTCGGACCCTATGTTCCGCTTTATGGGTTTGGACTCAGCACGATGTATGTTCTTGCTGCCTATGCTGACAGTGTGGTGCCTGATACCGTCTGGGGCAAGGTGCTTATGATCGTTATGATGGCAGCAGCGATGACATTACTGGAATGGCTCGGCGGAGAGTTATTATTGAAGCTTTCCAACGTCAGATTATGGGATTACAGCAATAAATGGGGAAATATCAACGGACTCATCTGCCCTCAGTTCACGCTTGTCTGGGCGGCTTGCAGCGCGGGATATTACTTTTTCGTTCATCCCCATATCCTGGGGGCGATCCAGTGGCTGTCCGAGAACCTGGCGTTTTCCTTTGTCATCGGTTTCTTCTTCGGCGTCTTTATCATCGACGTTGTTTATTCCGCAAACCTGGTGGTGAAGATCCGGCAGTATGCTGTGGAACACGATGTAATCGTAAAATATGAGACCCTGAAATCCCAGATCCGTCACGCCCAGGATGAAGCTAGGGAGAAGACGAATTTCCTGTTCCCGTTCAAGGGCAGTATGCATATCTCAGAGTATCTGAAATCGGCCCATGCCGCAGTAGAAGAAAAACGCAAGAAGAGACATGAATCAAAGTGATCATAGCAGCTTATCGGAACAGGACTGGGATAAGAAGCTGCACATCTTCACCTGCGGCCGTGATGCGGCAGAAGAGGATGATCATCATTTCCCGTATGAGCCGACGCCGTATGATGTATTAAGGTGCCTGGCAGAAAGCGGGTATATTAAAAGAGAAAGCCGTGTATTGGATTACGGATGCGGAAAGGGCAGAGTCTGCATTTTTCTTTCCTCAGAATGCGGATGCAGAACGACCGGTATCGATTTTTCGGGAAAAATGATAAGAGCAGCACAGGAAAACCTTGCCCGGTCCGCCTGCAGGAATCTGGTACAATTTCGGTGCTGTCCGGCGGAACAATATGAAATGACGCAAGAAGATACCTTTTTCTTCTTCAATCCCTTTACGGATACAGTTCTTCACAGCGTCATCGGCCGGATCCGGAAATCGTGGTATGAAAAGCCGCGTCTGATCCGGCTGCTTTGCTATTATCCGTCCGATGAATTTGTTGCCTGTCTGATGACGGAGCCGGATCTTGAATTTGAAGATGAGATCGACTGTCGGGATTTGTTTCCCGGGGATAATCCGAGGGAACGGATCCTGATCTTTGCCATGACAGTGAACTGATCGTCTCTGGGCAGGGAGAACATGTCGCAATTTTGAAAAATCAGCAAAACAAGAATAGTGCACTATTCTTGTTTTGCCGTAAAATGAAAATTGCGACAGAGAACTATTCTTGTTTGAGAAGAACAGTTAAATTACGAATAGTCGACAGCCTTATTGTGACAGTTTATGACAGAGCAGCTCAAAGAAACCGAAACATTTGATTCAGACTGCTTGAAAACACAGGAGAACTAGGATGGACTTTACAGGAAAAGTTGCCGTGATCACAGGCGGCGCCAGAGGGATCGAAAAATGAAAAAAGCGCTGATCGCCATGAGCGGAGGGGTCGATTCCTCACTTGCTGCCAGCCTGACAAAGGACGCAGGGTTTGAGTGTATCGGCTGCACCATGAAGCTATATGACAACGAGGATATCGGACTTACAAGAGGGCATACCTGCTGCAGTCTCGATGATGTGGAAGACGCCCGGAGCGTTGCGTATAAGATCGGCATTCCCTATTATGTGTTTAATTTTACGGGCGATTTTCATGAGAAGGTGATCTCACGGTTCGTCAGTTCCTATGAGCATGGCCTTACGCCCAACCCTTGTATTGACTGCAACCGCTATCTGAAATTTGATGAACTGTATACAAGGGCAAAGATCCTGGGGTGTGAATATCTGGTTACCGGACACTACGCCCGTATCGAAAAGTATAACGGCGAATACCTTCTGAAGAAGGCGCTGGACGAAAGCAAGGACCAGAGCTATGTGCTGTATTTCCTGACGCAGGAACAGCTGGCGCATACGCTGTTTCCTTTGGGGACCATGAAGAAGCCGGATGTCAGAGCGCTTGCGGAGAGAAATGGTTTTGTCAATGCGGCAAAACCGGACAGCCAGGATATCTGTTTTGTGCCGGATGGGGACTATGGCGCATTTCTGGAACGATATACCGGAAAAACCTATACAAAGGGTGATTTCCTGGATACAGACGGGAATGTGTTGGGAAATCATAATGGAACGATCCGTTATACCATCGGACAGCGAAAGGGGCTGGGGATTGCCTTTGGAAAGCCCCTGTATGTCAAACAGATCGATGTAAAGAACAATACCGTGACCCTCGCCGAGGAACAGGAATTGTATTCGGATACCCTGACGGCAGAAGATTTTCACTGGATCAGCGGACATGCACCGTCATCGGAAACCATATGCAAAGCAAAAGTCCGGTATCGCCAGAAGGAACAGCCCGCAACGGCATATCCGCAGCAGGACGGAACGGTAACGATCGTATTTGACGAGCCGCAGCGGGCCATTACCCCGGGGCAGGCGGTGGTCCTTTATGACGGAGACAGGGTTCTCGGCGGCGGTAGGATCATGCCGCAGGAAAAACGATAGTTTTGGAGATTAAATGATGAAAAAGACACTGAACGCGAACCAGATAAAACTCATTGCCATTATTGCGATGACCATCGACCACCTGACCTGGGCCTTCTTCCCGGGGACCCAGGCGGTCTGGTATGTGTTCTGCCTGCATATCATCGGCAGGCTGACAGCGCCTATCATGTGGTTCTTCATTGCGGAAGGCTGCCATTATACCCATGATAAAAAGCAATACATCGGAAGATTATTCTTGTTTGCGGTGATCTCTCATTTTGCTTATGATTTTGCATTTGGGATCCCGTTTCTTCCGCTCTCCACCGGCGTGTTCAACCAGACAGGCGTCATGTGGTCCCTGGCGTGGGCGGCGGTGCTGATCTTTCTCTGTCAGAACGACAGGGTGCCACAGTGGGGCAAGATCCTGGCGATCATCGTGATCTGCCTGATCACCTTCCCGTCCGACTGGTCCTGCATCGCAGTCATGTGTCCCTTCTTTTTGTTCTCCCACAGGGGGCAGTTTAAGAAGCAGGCGATGGATATCGTCCTGTGGACATTTGTCTATGCGCTGGTGTATTTCCTGTTCCTGGATAAGTTATACGGCGTTCTGCAGATGTTTACATTTCTTACAATCCCGATCCTGTACCGTTATAACGGGGAGAGAGGAAGCTGGAAGGGCATGAAATGGTTCTTCTATATCTATTATCCCGCCCATCTGGTGCTGATAGGGCTGATCAGGATTGCTTTGCATGGCAATATCCCGCTGATCTTCAGCTGATACTGGCGTGAAAATCCATCAATGCATATTTGAAAGTGTTGCCGAGGATCAGGGTAAAATCCTCTTTTGAGATCTCCGGCTCTTCAAAAATAAAATAACGATAGATCCCGAGAAGCGTGGAAGAAAAAATGGCACAGGCCAGACCGGCGCTCTTGGGATCTTTCTTTTCTTTTAAAAAACGATCTTTAAAACTGGCGGCGATATTGCGTCTCCATCGGCTCTCAAAACTCGGGTCGCCTTTGGGACCCATGATCACCCGGTATTCTTCCAGATGCTCCAGTATGAAATCCACGGTCATGGAAGCCTGTGGCAGGGGTTCTCCATGAAGCACAGGCGAGATCTCCAGCTTGTCAAGTTCGCTGTTGATCCGGGCGAGGCTATCCAGCAGCTCTCCCTCTATCTCCTCAAGAACAGAGTATTTATCTTCAAAGTAGGTATAAAAGGTGGATTTTACGATCTGAGCCCGCCTGCACAGTTCATTTACCGTAACTCCGTCAATTCCCTTTTCCTGATACAGGTCCAGAAACACCTTTCGAATATGCCGCTGCGTTTCCGAACGATTATAATCCTTCCGATTTCCAGCCATGTCTTTCTCCTCGGATCCCTTTCACGGATATCGAACTGTTTCGGGGAAAAAGTTCGATTACAAAACTTTCCGGATGATTTCGGCCTTAAGTTTCCTTTATGAAAATTGTATCTTAAGGCCAGACAAGATTCAAATGATTTTAGCAGACAGAAAGGAGAATCTGATGGGTAAAGTAGTAAAAGTTGATGTAGCGGTTATGGGAAGCGGCGTTGCAGGAATGGGTGCGGCTTACAAGCTGGTACAGGCAGGAGTAAAAGATATTGCGGTATTTGAAAAATATCCGGCACAGGGCGGCGCGGTATCCAACTGCCCGATGATGTTCTGTTCCACACCGGATACCCCGGAAGCACAGAAAGCGGCTTATGAGGTCCTGGCCAGGTTTTCCAATTATGATGGAAACATGAACCTGATCAGCAAAGTGGTGAAATATTCTTCCGAGTTCCCCAGGATCTTTCTGGAAGAACTGAAGATCAAATCTCCGATCCAGGTACCGAGGGATCCGGCGGATTACGGCAACAAGAGGGCATACACCCAGGGACATGCCAATGGACTGGATGTAGGGGATATTTATTTCCTGGAAGGCCGCGGCAAAGGACATGCCATGGCTCTGGCGCTTTTAAGGCTGCGTTTGAAACTGGAAAAAGAAGGCGTTCAGTTCTTCTTCCAGACTCCGATCAAGAAGATCGTGAAAACAGGGGATAAAGTGACAGGCGCCATCGCTTACGAAAAAGACGGAACAGAAGTTGAAATCCAGTGTAAAGCCCTGATCGTTGCCTCAGGCGGAATCAGTGGAAACCTGGAAATGATGAAAGAAGAAGGCGTGATCCATGTGGATCCCAAATTCGAAGAAGTTTTTGAAGAGGGGAAACAGGTCATGATCACATTCCCGGACAGCTGCCAGGACGGAGATGGACAGAAGGCAGTCTGGGAGATCGGTGGAAAGAAGACGGCGATGGTGATCAGTGCCGATCCGGAAGTTCCGAATCCGGGCGTCCGCATCGGACCCAACACACCATGGCTAAATGGTAATCAGGTTAAGGTCATTACGGAAATGCCATGGCTGCGCGTCAATGAACAAGGTAGGCGCTTCATCAACGAAGAGATGAGCAACCAGCATACAGCTATGAGCCGTGCCTACTGCAAACAGACCAACATGCACGGGTATCAGATCTTTGATGAAAACACTGTGAAGCGTATGGAAGAAGCATTTGAAGAAAACTACGTTTACTTTATTTTCAGAGGCGCAAAGCTGGAGCATATCCGGGAGCAGATGGACGCAGCCATCGCACAGGGCAACAAACATATGTGCCATTTTGATACGATCCATGAAGTGGCAGAGTATATGGGCATTGATGAAGCAAACCTGAAAGAGACGATCGCAAAATACAACAAGGCAGCAGAAGAAGGATATGATCCTGATTTCCATACAGATGCCCGTTATATCGCTCCGGTCAGAGAGGAAAGCGGCCATATCTACTGCTTCCGGATCTTCGCCGGCGGCTATGACACCATGGGCGGTCTTCAGATCGATGAGAACGCAAATTTGCTGGATGTAAACAATCAGCCCATCGAAGGCCTTTACGGAGCCGGCGATATGGTGACCGGAAGTTTCTACGGAGAGCCGACATCGAATGCCGGGGGTACTGTTTATGGATCCATGACAACCGGTATGCTGGCCGGCGACAGCGCAGCCGCATATGTTCTTGAAAACTTCTGAGACAAAAGGCTGAAAACCATTTTAAAGACCAGTATTGAAAAGAAAGGAAACCACTATGAAACTGGAGATCAATAAAGAATACTGTATCCGCTGCGGGCTGTGTGAAGATCTGTATCCGGATCTGTTTAAGAGAAACTATGAGGAACACTGCATCGATGTCCTTTACGATGAGATCCCGGCAGAACTGGAAGAACGCGCAAAACAGGCAGCCGAAGACTGTGCGGTGGCAATGATCAAAGTGATCCGATAAGCATACGGGAGGGAATTATGGCTTTAGTACCTGTTGCAGAAGATGCAAAAACAAAGAGATATTATAAATATTATGAGCAGGGGATCGCATCCCCCACACCGGAACAGCTGGCCATGGTTGACGCCAGCAAAGGGAGCGTGGAAACCTGCCTGGAAATTGAGGACCGGAACAAGGTCCTGGAACCGGGAACGCTTTCTCCTGAGAAGATGGGATTCTACCCCACAAAAGACGGAGGATTGCTGGTGGCCGGAAATATCCCCATGCCCGACTGTACACCGGAAATGCTTTACTGGTGGTTCGCATGGCATGGTCTGGAGGCATTCCGTTATGCCATCTGGGATCCGGAGGATCATTTCGGTCTGGAGCTGAACGAGGAGGGAAAGCGACGTGCCCTGGATCCGACGATCCCCATGGAAGAGAAGACCTGGGGCGCAACTCACACGGTACAGGAATCCATCGGAGGACCTCCGAGCGAGATCGTTATCATGTTCCAGAATCCCGCTGACATGGGAATGGATGTCAGCAGGATCGGAACCGAAGGCTGCGATTTTATCGTCTGCGCCAATGCCCTGTTAGGGCCCATGAAGATGCCTGTGGTAATGCTGGAAGTTGCCAAGAAGATAGATGGTGTCGAGACATTCCAGGCAAGGTTCTGGGTAGGATATCACATTATTGACGGTAAGGCACAATGTCTGGTCCCGGCATGGAAAGTGATCCCGCAGGAAGAATGCGAAATGCTGGCAAAAGGCCTGTTAGGGCACAACATCAAAGAATTCACGAACCTGAACAGGGTCCTTCCGAAAGTCTACGCGGAAGAAAAAGACAACTGGTAAACATATAAGAAATAGAGCCGACTATTCGCGATTGAATGATTATGTTCAAGAAAGAATAGTCGGTTTTTTCATCATACCCGTGTTCTCGCTATTCTATGAGATTGATCTTTTCATAAAAATGGAAAATGGATATATTGTGGATATAATATTGCTGCAATTGCTGTTTTATGGTATTATTGGCCTGCGGATTACTCTGCAGAAGTACGTCAGGAGGTTTTATATGACGATCCAGGAAATGAAACAGCGAAAAGCAGAGCTTGGTTACACGAATAAGGATATTGCCAGGATGTCCGGTGTACCATTCAGTACAGTGGCAAAACTGTTCTGCGGAGCAGTTTCGTCTCCTCGGCGAGCCACGATCCTTGCACTGGAATCGGTTTTAAGTTCAACCTCGCGGGAATATCCTTCTGACACTTCACATCGGTATGGGAACAATGACACCGGCTGTCCTGCTTTGCAGGATCCCGGGACGCCTTATCAGAACGGCAGCACAGCTTCTTCAGAGTACAGAAAACAGGGAGAGTATACGTTGGAGGATTATCTTGCACTGCCGGATGATCAGAGAGTGGAATTGATCGATGGAGTGTTTTACGATATGGCGGCTCCTTACGTGGTTCATCAGCTCATTGCCACGCAGATTGGATATCAGCTGCTGGGATTTGTGGAAAAGCATAAAGGCTCCTGCAAGCCAGTGCTCTCTCCAGTCGATGTGCAGCTGGACAGAGATGATAAGACGGTTGTTCAGCCTGACGTGATGATCCTTTGCAATCCGGAACTGTTGATCAGGAGCGGCCGCGTTTTTGGTGCGCCGGATTTTGTTATTGAAATCCTGTCCCGTTCTACTAGAAAGAAAGACATGTTTTTGAAACTAATGAAGTACAGTGAAGCGGGTGTGCGGGAATACTGGATCATTGATCCCGATAAACTCTTTATCGCAGTATATGACCTGGAAAACAACGAATTTCCCGTTTATTATTCTTTTGCGGACACGGTACCGGTAAGAATCTGGGAGAAAAAGTGCTCCGTGGACTTCCGGGCAGTTTATGAATACATAAAGGATTATCTGGAAGAGCTATGAAGAGAACCTATGACAAAAGAAAGATCCAGGCGGCCCTGGAACAGACCGGGCTGAATCAGTGCCTTAAGACCATTGATCCCGGGATCATGATCTGTGACTATGCTCCGGGAGAACTGGTGATCTCGCCTCTGAAACCATCACAGAATATCCTGTTTTTGCTGGAGGGGGATGCATCGGTTTATATTCTGGACGATAACGGCACCATGCTGGTGGCAGCCCGGGAACGACCCGGCGGCATGATCGGCGACCCGGAACTGTTTCTGGAGAATTATCAGTCTGTTTATGTGGAGGCCAGGACTGGATTCCGGGTGTTGGCGCTGCCCTATGAACTGTGCCTGAGGGAGATCAGGATCAATGAGCGATTCACCCATTTTCTGATCCGGCAGATCCTTCTGCGGGAAGGCCGTAAACGGGAGATCGATTATACAGGGGATACCAGGGAAAAAGTCCTGTTCTATATCCGTAATATATGTCCGAACCAATGTACGCCCAATATCACAGGCATTGCGGATACAGTACACTGCAGTTATCGGCAGGTACAGCGGATCGTCAGTGATCTGTGTGAAGAAGGCATACTGGTCCGTATCGGGAAAGGGAAATACCGCCTGAATTAGATTACAGAAATATTCAAAAAAAAGCATCTCAATACGACATATGTCGTAATGGGGTGTTTTTTTATTGTGTAATATCAGATCAAAACAAGGGGAGGTAATCGGAAATGAAATTAAAAGATAAAATGGAAAGTCCCATTGCACTGCGATTGAATTTTGTGGATGTGGTTTGTGATGATTCGCTTAAGAGCATTTGTGCAGACGGAAGAAAAGTGGGATGTCAGTTTGATGTAAGACTCAGCTATTACCGGGGACACTTTCTTTCCACCATCGATATTCTGAAAGTGCTGATTGACGGACAGGAAATGCCGGCACAGGACATTACATTCTGCCTGAAGGGAAAAGAGTATGGCCTGGCACAGCTTCCGGATCTGGTAAATGTATTCTGGCCGATTATAGAGCCGGCAACGATCAAAGTCTTTTTGCCCGGCGGCCTGGAGGAAGGAGAGCATAACATCAATTTTGTAATGTATTTCCGCAGCCCCTATATGGCGATCGGGCCGGAGCAGTACATGCCAATCAACAGCAGTGGTGAGAAGACACTGGTTTTAAAGGAACTGATCTAGGAGGTGGATCATGAGCAACGTGAAATTAGGAGTAACCTTATATTCTTTTACAACAGAATACTGCAAAGGCATCATGACCCTGGAAGACTGCATTCGGACAGCTAAAAATCTCGGAGCGGAAGGATTTGAGATCGTTGCCACCCAGATGATCCCATCTTATCCCTATGTGGATGAAAAGTTCCTGGGAGAGTTCAAGGCCATCTGCAATGCTTATGCCATGGAGCCTGTCTGCTATGGTGCCAATATGGACCGGGGCCTTCGGGGAGACCGGAATCTCTCTGACGAAGAAATGATCGCCATGGCGGTCAATGATATCAAAAACGCTTATAAAATGGGCTGCAAATGCGTGCGGGAACAGTATCTGATCGGACCGGACAATTTTGCGAAACTTGCCCCGTACGCAGAGGCTTATGGAGTTAAGGTCGGTATCGAGATCCACAATCCGGATACCCCGATCACTCCGATGACAGAGTCCTTCCTGGAAGCAATCGACAAGTCTGGTTCCAAATACCTGGGTCTTGTTCCGGATTTCGGATGCTTTGCCACCAAACCCAACAAAATGGGCTGGGACAATGCACTGAAAGCCGGCGCTAAAGTAGAACTGCTGGAAATGGCAAGAGACATGAAATATGACAACATACCGCTGGAGGAAGCAAAAAAGAAGCTGATCGAAGCAGGGGCAACCGAGGTGGAACTCAGCACACAGCAGGATATGTATGCGTTCCTTCAGTTCAAAAAAGACATCAGCAAAGAGCTGGAGGGACTGAAGAAGATCATCCCTTACTGCATCCATATGCACGGAAAATATCATTATGTGTATGAAAACCTGGAGGAGTCAGCTATTCCTTATGATCAGATCCTTGAGGTAGTAAGAAATTCTGATTATGACGGCTATATCGTCTCGGAATACGAAGAATATAATTCCGGTCATTCCGTCGAGATGCTGAAGCGGCATCTGCTGATGATGAAAAAGTATCTCGGATAAAGAGCAAAACAGTCAACACTGTGCAAATAAAAACATTCAATACAGAAGGAGGATTTCAAAATGAAGAAACTTACAACATTGGTTTTAACAGCGGTGATGTGCCTTGGCATTTTTGCCGGAACTGCTTTGGCAGGGGAAGAAAAGGAGAGTTTTACCGTCGGGTATAATTATTTCGGACCGGCATCTTACGCACTTCTGGCTCTGGCCAACAACTCGGAAGCAGCGATCGCTTATATGGGAGATACTGCAAACGGCGTCAGCGATAACTACCAGATCGAGCAGATCATCGCGGATGTGGAAAACATGTGTAATGCAGGATGCGACGGCATCATCATCTGGCTCCCGGTAGAAGCTTTATATACCACAGTAGGAGATATCTGTGCAAGGTATCAGGTCCCGTTTGTCCTGAACGATAAGGTGCCTCAGGATCCGGAGATCCTGGCATCCCTTCAGGAAAACCCGTACTATATCGGCGGCGTCGCCCCGGCCAATGCAGTTTATGGAGAGAAGATCGCGGAATATGCCCTGGAGCAGGGATACATGACGACCCTGATCGCCACATCCACTATCGGAGATCCTTCCGATACCCCGCGTCTTGAAAAGTTTGTTGAAGTTTACGAAGCAGGCGGCGGTGAAGTCATCGATACCCTTTACTGCGAAACAACAGAGGACGGCGCACAGAAGATTGAAAACTCCCTGATCATCAATGACCCGGATTTCATCTATGGAACAGGTTCTGACTGGGGCGTAGCAGGTGTGAATGCCCTGAACAATGCGCAGTTGGATGATCTTCCGATCCTGACATCAGGACTTGATTCCCAGGCTTTGGATTATGAAGTGCAGGGCAAGATCGAGATGATCAACGGTGACTTCTGGATCGCAGGGTATTTTTCAGCCATTCTGATGGAAGCCTATCTTCACGGCAACCAGATCCTGGATGCTGACGGTAATGTTCCGCTGATCGATGATATCATGCCGTTCGAAGTGAAGCCGGAGCAGTTTGATCTGTACAAAGCCATTTTCCTTGATAATACTCCTTATTCCCAGGAAGAAACAGAGGCTCTGGTAAACGGAACTTATGATGATTTTGTCAATGCCGTGCACAGCTACAATCTGGAAGAACGTGCAGCTGCCAAGGTTGCTGACGGAACCATCGACGCATCCCTCGCGGAGGCAGCGGGAATCAGCCTTGACTGATGAATAGAATATTACAAAACTGATATTTGGCTTCCTGCCGTATACGGCGGGAAGCCTTTTGCTGTTCCGATTTTATTAATGATAAAACACGGTCACAGTGATAAAATACAAATTGAAAAGGAGGTGTCCGGCAAATGAAAGAAACAGAAGAACTGCTTCAATGGGAATATGAATACGACTTGTTTCAAAACAGGCATATGCTGTATCTGTTATTGAGGGTCTTCGGGATCATTCTCGCAGGGATCTTTCTGGTTCTGCTGATCCTGCTTTCCGGGAACAGCGAATTCATGGAAAAGGGTTTTACGCTGTTTCTGATCTGCGGACTCGGAGGGATCGTTTTGATCCTGGGGCTGATCTGCCTGATCTATTTGTTGGTGGCGAAAGCAAAGAAGGGAAATAACCTTCTGCGATACGAGATGACGCCTTCGCAGATCCGGAGGGTATTAACTGAGAAACAAAGAAAACAGGACCAGACGATGGGAAGGATCAACAGCGTTGCCGGCATCTTCGGGACCGGCCCGAATGCCATCAATGCTGCCCGCGTCGGAACCCAGCTGGAAAGCGGCAGCTACCGGGTTTTTGATTTCAGCAGAATGTCGTCTGTGAAATACCTGCCCCGCTATGATATGATCCGGCTCCGGGATCCGGACAAAACCTTTGAGGTTTACGCCGGAAAGGACGATTATGAGACCGTAAAACAAAGGATTGCCTTCTATTCCTCCGGGACGGGACATTAAGAAGAACAGCTCGTCCTTGATGATACCGGGAAATGTGCTATGATATATCCGGGATATAAAGCAGCAGGAAGAGTGTGTTCGGGAGCGGCAGATGCCGGGAACTGGAAAGGGGTGATCTTCAATGAGCCTGTTTGGCTTTTTAAAGCTGCCTGATATCAATAAAGGGGTGGAGGAATACTCTTCTTTGGAAGGAGCGGTCCTTCTGGACGTCCGGGACAAGGAAGAATACCAGGCAGGGCATATTCCGGGAGCGGTCAACATCCCAAGGGATGAGATCTCGAGAGCGAAAGAGATGTTTCCGGATGCGGAAACCCCGATCTTTGCTTACTGTTATTCCGGCAGACGAAGCGATATCGCAGTGACAGCCCTGAAGAAAATGGGTTATCAGAATGTCCGGAATATCGGCGGGATAACAGCCTTCAAAGGGGAACTGGAGAAATAAAACGTAAAGGACAGGTACACGATCATGTGCCTGTCTTTTTTTGCCCTTTTCCGGTAATTGTTTTCTGAGAGAATTCTGCTATAATCTCGGAGATATCATGGCTTATTCAGCCGGAAAGGGAGAATTGTAAAATGAACAACAACAGAGAACGGCTCGGCAGCCGGCTGGGATTTATCATGCTCAGTGCGGGCTGTGCGATCGGATGCGGAAATGTCTGGAAATTCCCGTGGATGACGGGACAGTTCGGCGGCGGTGGATTTGTGCTGGTCTATGTACTGTGCCTGCTTCTTCTGGGACTTCCTTCCATGACCATGGAGTTCGCTATGGGAAGGGCTTCCCAGGCAAGTCCCGTCAAAATGTATCAGAAACTGGAAAAGAAAGGCCAGAAATGGCATATCCACGGCTATTTTGCCCTGGCAGGCAATATCGCCCTGATGTCCTTCTATACTGTCGTCACTGGCTGGATGATCTATTATTTTATCAAATTCCTTACCGGGCAGTCCGGAGGACTGGGATTTGTTTCCATGATCACAGCGCCTTGGGTCAATGTGATCTTCCTGGTGATCGCAGTCGCGGTCGGATTCGGGATCTTATGCTTCAATCTGCAGGGAGGCCTTGAAAGGGTCACGAAATACCTGATGCTGGCTCTTCTGGTCCTGATGATCGTGCTGGCAGTTCACAGCATCACGCTTCCGGGCTCCAAAGAAGGCCTTGCTTTTTATCTGGTTCCGGACTTTACGAAGATCAACGGTTCCGTGATCGTAGGTGCCATGAACCAGGCATTCTTTACCCTCAGCATCGGTATCGGATCCATGGCGATCTTCGGCAGCTACATCGGTAAGGAACGTGCTCTTCTCGGGGAATCCGTCAACGTGATCATCCTGGATACGGTGGTTGCGATCATGGCCGGCCTGATCATTTTCCCGGCATGCTTTACCTACAATATCGAAGTAAATGCAGGCCCGTCCCTTCTGTTCGATACAATGGCGACGGTCTTCAACAATATGGCAGGCGGCAGAGTCTGGGGAACGCTGTTCTTCCTGTTCATGGTATTTGCCGCTTTTTCTACCGAACTGGCGGTTTTCGAGAATATCCTGGCATGCATCAGGGAACTGACCGGATGGAGCCGTCCGAAGGGCTGCCTGATCTGCGGGATCGGGATCACGGCACTTTCCCTGACCACAGCTCTGGGATACAGCGCGTTCCATTTCCAGCCTTTTGCGGAAGGTTCCGCTTGGCTGGATTTCTGGGATTTCATCGTCAGCACCAACCTGCTTCCCATCGGAGCGTTCCTGTTCTCCATCTTCTGCTGTTATAAGAAAGGATGGGGCTGGGACGCCTTTGTGGCAGAGGCCAATACCGGTAAAGGCATGAAGGTAAAGAACTGGATGAAACCGGTCTTCAAATACTTCGTTCCGGTCTGTGTATTCGGCCTGTATATCTATGGCCTGATCACATTTAAATGGAAATAACAGACCGATAAAAAGCAGTGTAAAGGCGGGATCAGACTGTGAGGAGTTTTTTCCCGCCTTTTAAAATGGCAGTAAGAGGATGCAGCCATTTGACCAGATCGATCCCAATCTCTTCCAGGGAATCTTTGACGCCCAGTTCTTCCGCACAGGTGATGCAGGCGGTAAAATGAACGCCCATCTCCTGAAGCATCCGGATCTTTGACCTGATCTCAGGGTCTTCGGCGGCCAGTTTCGCGGTGGCACCCCAGATAATGATCGTAAGGTTTTCCCAGGTGTGATATTTCATGCTGTTTTCCGCATACATGAACACCATCAGCTGTGCCGTGACAGGATCGGCGTTAGTCCATAGAAGAAACAGGGTGTTGTCGTCCGCTTCAGAGATATATTCCAGGGTCTGTTCCAGGTTCATGTGTTTTCCTCCTTTGGCTGCACATTTATATAGGCGTGAATGATAAAACAGGATGCGTAAAATGGTCTGAGATGCTATGATATTACTATCTGAACAGGAACAAAGCAACAGACAGAAAGGAAGGCATCAGATGAAGGAAAAGATCGAACTGACCGGGTGGGCACAGAAGATCACGGAAGCATTGCCGAAAGGGATCCTTCTGAATACAATGGGTGACAAATTCAATGCCATGGTGATCGCATGGGGCGGCATGGGAACCTGCTGGGGACTGCCGGTTTTCACCGTATATGTGCGGGAACACCGCTATACGAAAGCACAGTTGGATAAGACTGGGGAATTTACGATCAGTGTGCCGTTGGATGGTGCGGATCCCAAGATCTCGAAGATCTGCGGCCTGCGTTCCGGACGGGAGATCGATAAGCTCACAGAAGCAGGACTTACATTGGAAGAGCCGGAAGTGACCCAAACCCCCGGAGTAAGAGAATATCCGCTGACACTGGAATGCAAGGTCCTGTATTCACAACAGCAGGAACTGGACAGACTGCCTCTGGAGATCCGGGAAAAAATGTATCCGCAGGATGTGGACTGGACCAACCCGATGGCAAATAAAGACGCCCATACCATGTATATCGGCGAGATCGTCAGTTCCTACATCATTCGGTAACGGGATGTAAACGCAGTTGAAAAAACTCCTTCGGATCATCGGAGGAGTTTTTTGATGATCAAGAGCTGCAGTCTGTCCGGAAGCGCATTCATGATCAGAAGTAAAGGATTACGGTTTACTTTGTAGACCAGTTTCGGATGCTTCACGGACAGGGCTTTTGATATGATACAGGCAATCTTTTCCGGCGGGATATTCCGAGTCTCGATACTCTTAACGATCCGCTGGAACTTCCCGGCGTTTACGGGATACAGCCTGGTGTTTTCGCAGAAAGCATGAAGGGCTGCCATAGAATCATCCAGCAGTCCGGTATCAACAGCTCCGGGTCTCAGGACGATGACCTGATGATCCAGCAGCTGCAGTTCCATCCGCAGGGAATAAGCGTAGCGGTCGAGGGCTGTCTTGGTCACGGCATAGATGCCGGTAAAGGGAAGTGGATCCAGAGTCGCCAGTTCGCTGGAGGTGATCATGATCCGGCCGCCTCTCCTGAGCAGCGGGAGAAAGGTTTTATTGACCCGGCAGACAGCAAACAGATTCACCTGAAAGATCTTCAGGAGAGCTTCCTCGCTGATCTCCACCAGGGAATGAAGATCATAGATCCCGGCAAGATTGATGATACAATCAAGGCTTTTTGTCAAGGACCGGACGAATTCGAAGGCTCTTTCTATTTCATTTTTGTCCGTCAGATCGGTTTTGATAAACACCAGTCCTTCTGTAGGTTCCGGTTCTTTCAGATCAAGACCGTAAACCGTATATCCTTCCGAAAGCAGCTGCCTGGCTGCTGCATTTCCCATACCTCCGGATACGCCGGTAATAAGCGCGTGTTTCATTCCTCTTCTCCGAATCCTTCCGCCATCATCTGATTCCATTTGATCTGTGTGGCTTCCATGTCCTTTTTCCGCATAATGGCAGCGCGGTCGGAGAGGATGGCAAGCATTTCGTCGGCAACCTCTTCCATGGAAGGATGTTTCATATGGGTAAAATACCCGATCATCCTCCTGGCGGTAAAGTCTGTATTCAGATTGCGTGTGACTGCATCGCAGAAGCCTTCCGGATATCCCCGGGAGAGCATCAGGTGATACAGTTCCATACTTTTTTCCGTTCTTGGTTTCATAGCCGACATTATAATACACCAAGGCTGCAAAAGCAAAACCACAGAGCAGGATGTGTGGTATAATAAAAACAAAAAGAGAGGACCAGTATATGAATATCCAGATCTTCGGGACGAAAAAAAGCGCAGATACGAGAAAAGCCGAACGGTTCTTCAAGGAGCGGGGAATTCGTTTCCAGTCTGTTGACCTGAAGGAAAAAGGCCTGAGCAAAGGGGAGTTTCAGTCTGTCCTGCAGGCGGTGGGAGGTCTGGAGGCAATGATCGACCAGGATCATAAGGACAAGGATCTTCTGGCCCTGATCAAATACATCACGGAAAGCGACAAGGCCGAAAAGGTATTTGAAAACCAGCAGGTCCTGAAACAGCCTATTGTCAGGAACGGCCGGCAGGCCACTGTGGGTTATGCGCCGGAAGTCTGGAAGAACTGGCAGTAGAAAAGAAATCAAAACGGCAGGCTTTTCAGCCTGCCGCCTCTTCTTCTATACGCTCCTTTGCACAACAGATTGAGACCAGAAGATCGCTATGGTATCGGCTGCAATCTTAATCGCTTTCATAAACTCGTCCTTTCTGTCACCCAGCGCGGTGACTGTACAAATTCTGGAATAATGATCAGGGATCCGACGGTCAGGCTTCCAGACTTTCGATATAATCGGTTTCATCTGCGAATAACCTGTAGGTTCCGTCAATCAGTCCCATGTACCCGTCTGCAATATAGTATCCTTTCATCTTTTCAGCCTCCTTCCCGCTGTCTGCCCGGTAAAAAGATGGTGGCTTTTTTCTTTTGATGCCTGTATTCTACAGACAAACGTGTCCCAAAAAACGGACAGCGTGACTACTGCGGAAAGGCTGTGAAGTTCTTGATTTTTATAGTGATATTCTGTGGAACAGGTGATACAATAGCAGGCATAAACAAAAGCTTCGGCCGGCTTTCGGCCAGAGAATGATGCAGGAAAAGAAATGTCCCGTTTTATTATTTTTGATGTGGAAACACCCAACCGGTATAATGACCGCATGAGCGCCATCGGTATCAGTGTGATGGAAGACGGCGAGATCGTGCAGGAGTATTATTCCCTGGTCAATCCGGAAACCTTCTTCGATCCCTTCAATATCCGTCTGACAGGGATCAGTCAGGAGATGGTGGCAGACGCGCCGACATTTCCCCGGTTGTGGGAACAGATCAGGCCGCTCTTCGAGTCCGGACTCCTGGCCGCCCATAATGCGGTGTTTGACCTGGGCGTGCTCAGGTCATGCCTTCGGTCCTACGGTATTGACTGGAAACCATATGTCAGATATGTGTGTACGGTGCAGATGGGAAGAAAAGTGCTCCCGGGGATGAAGCACAATCTGGATGTTCTGTGTGGTTATTATGGAATAGAGCTTCAGCATCACCATGCAGGAAGCGACAGCAGAGCCTGTGCGGATATCCTGCTTCGGTATCTGGAAGACGGCGCGCAGACGAAAGATTTTATCCGCACTTACAGCCTGCAGGAAAAAGAAATGAGGAGGAAAGAGCAGATGGCAGACTTTACTTATGAGATCATCGAAGAGATCGGCGTCCTTTCCGAAAATGCAAAAGGATGGCGCAAAGAACTCAACAGGATCAGTTGGAACAACGGCCCGGTAAAATACGATATCCGGGACTGGGCTCCTGACAGGGCGAAAATGGGAAGAGGGATCACCCTGACGGAAGAAGAGGCAATGAAACTGAAAGAGCTCCTGTAGGCAGCTAAAGGATGCGGCATGACGGCGAAGACTTCGATCATTACTGAATACAGCCTGGTGGAATTCATTTACCAGACCTATATGAAACAGGATTTTCCCCGGAATGAACTGAAACCGCTGGCTTCCATCCGGAGCCTGTGGGAGCAGGGGCGTTATGACTGCTTTCAGATGAGAGAAGAAGGCAATCTGGTCGGTTATGCATTCTTTGTCAAACAGACAAAAGCAGATAAGAATTCTTATCTGCTGGATTATCTGGCAATCGTTCCCGAATACCGGGACCGGGGCTATGGATCTTTATTTCTGCAACAGCTTTCATGGTCTTTTGCCGACGCCTATTGCATTGTCGTCGAAGTGGAAGATCCGGATGAGGCGGAACATGAAGAAGCCCGGCAGCAGATGCAGCGAAGGCTTTCCTTTTATCTGCGGGGCGGCTATCGGAAGACACAGGTCACAGCCCGGGTCTTTGGCGTATTCTACCGGGTGCTGGAAGCTCCAAGCGGAAGTTTTCACCCGGATGAGGAAATCCGTGAGATCTATGCGTCGCTGTATCGGAGCATGCTTCCTTCAGCTGTGTATAAAGCATTTGTAAAACTGACTTAGTATCGAAACAGGGGCGTCAAGACCCTGTAAAATCGCGCATACCTGCTGATTTGTTGCATCAACTTCCCGTCAGGAAACCAGTTCCATGCCGGCATGCAGTGCCTTCAGGTTCAGCTCTTCCGTGCCTGCTGGAATGTGTCTTCGGACAGCTTCCTCCAGGGAAGCGTCGTCGAAGAGGCCCAGCAGGGAATTGATGGCGCCGACGGCAACCACATTGGCAGTCATGGCTTTGCCGACTTTTTCAGAAGCTGTTTCCAGAATAGGAAGGCATACCACCCGGGATGGGTCAAGACTGTCCGGGACGGTCAGGCTGCTGTCCGCCACCACAATGCAGTCCTTGGAAATACTTTGAGAGTACTTGTCCAGGGAACTTTGCGTCAATGCCAGAAGAAAAGTCGGTGTAATGATCCTCGGATACAGGATCTCGTCTTTGCTGATGATGACTTCTGCCCGGCATAGACCGCCTCTTGCTTCCGGCCCGTAGGACTGGGACTGGGCTGTGTGAAGACCGCTGATCACGGCTGCTTCCGCCAGGATGATGCTGGCCAGTATGACGCCCTGACCGCCGGAACCGGTAAAACGCATGTCATATCTGCTGTCCATATCATTTTCCTTTCTTTGCTTCTTTGCAGGCTTCGATGATCTTGGCATATTCAGCGGAATACTCCGGATAATTGCTGTGGTGCAGAGGGCCGATCACCAGTTTTCCTTCTTTGGCCTGTTCGCTCAGGGTATAGTATTTTGAGACGGGGATCAGGTTTTCCTTCTGCCATTTCAGCATATCGACCGCTTCCCCTTTTTTGTTTTTGCGTCCATAGTAGGTGGGGCAGGTGGAATAGACATCGATCAGGGAGAATCCTTTATGCTTGATCCCCTGCTTGATGATGTCAATGGTCTCCCTCACGTGATAGATATCGCCCCGTGCCGTGTAGGAAGCGCCGGCTCCTTCTGCCAGTTTGGCAACATCAAAAGGCCGGTCCACGTTTCCATAGGGGGCCGTGGTGGCTTTGTCTCCGTGCGGAGTTACCGGAGAGTACTGTCCTCCTGTCATACCGTAGATCAGGTTGTCAAAACAGATGACAGTCAGGCCGATATTTCTCCTTGCCGCGTGGATCAGATGGTTTCCGCCGATGGCGGAAGCGTCGCCGTCTCCTGTCAGTACGATGACTTCCAGACGGGGATTGGCGAGTTTGATGCCGGTGGCAAATGCGATCGCCCGTCCGTGAGTGGTATGGATGGAGTTGAAATCCATATATCCGGCTGCTCTGGAAGAGCATCCGATACCGGAAACGATCACCACCTGGTCCCTGGTCAGGGCAAATTCCGGATCTGTGATCAATTCGTCTAAAGCAACGGCCACATCGCGCATGATCGTTCCGTTGCCGCATCCTGCACACCAGATGTGGGGCAGATGATCGATCCGCATATATTCATGTATCAGATCACTTGGCATGATGATTGTCCTCCCATAAGTTTCATTCTGCGTAAATTACAGTTTTTCGGCGATATCCGCAGGTGTGATCACGGTGCCGTTGATCCGGCCCAGAAAATCGATCTCAGCCTGCCCTGCAGCACAGCGTTGGACTTCCAGCAGCATCTGTCCGTAATTGTGTTCCACGACCAGGAGCTTCTTTACCTGGCCAAGCCATTTTGCAAGCTGCTTTTCCGGAAACGGCCATACGGTGATGGGACGGAACAGACCGACCTTTTTGCCGGCTGCCCTGGCTTCATTAACCGCATGTTTTGCGGACCTTGTGGTACCGCCGAAGCAGATGATCGCCGTATCGGCGTCGTCCATCTGGTATTCTTCCACCCGGATAATATCATCGGCATTTTTATCGATCTTTTCCATCAGTCTGGTGCAGAGTGTCGCGGCTTCCTGGCTGTTGTTGGTGGGGAAACCCGAACGGTCATGCACGAGACCTGTAATGTTGTAGCGCTCTCCCTTTCCGAAGGGCTTCATGGCAGGGACATATTCCCCTTCCGGAACAAAGTAGGCGAATTTATTCGCGCCATCTTTGAAGGAAGACTTCCTCTGGTTGATGACCAGGTCGTTGGCCCTGGGAAGGGTGACTCCTTCCCGAAGATGTCCCACGATCTCATCCATCAGAAAGATAACCGGGGTCCGGTATTTTTCTGATAAATTGAAGGCCCTGATGATCAGGGTATAGGTCTCCGCAACGGAAGAAGGCGAAAGGGCGATCACAGGATGATCTCCGTGAGTGCCCCAGCGGGCCTGCATATAATCAGCCTGGGAAGGACTGGTGGGAAGGCCGGTAGAGGGACCGGACCGCTGTACGTCTACGATCACACAGGGGATCTCTGCCATCGCGCCGTAGCCGATGTTTTCCTGCTTCAGGGAGAACCCGGGACCGGAAGTGGCGGTCATGGACTTTACACCGGCGGCTGACGCTCCCAGAACGGCAGCCATGGAAGAGATCTCATCTTCCATTTGAATAAAGGTACCTCCTTCCTGAGGAAGCCTCAGAGCGCACTGTTCTGCGATCTCCGTGGAAGGAGTGATCGGATATCCTGCAAAGAAACGCATTCCGGCCGCGATGGCTCCTTCGACGACCGCTTCATTTCCCTGCATCAAAACTGCTTTTGCCATGGGAACCTCCTGTTATTCTTCTGCATTTTTCAGATAAATGGCATAATCGGGACAGCGCATTTCACACATCCCGCAGAGGACGCAGCTGTCAGCATCCTTCAGATGAACTTTCCCGTTCATCAGTTCCAGAGCTTCCCTGGGACAGAATGCGACACAGATCCCGCATCCTTTGCACCAGGAAGGCTCGATCATCAATTGCTTTTTTCCCGTCATGGCTCAGTCTCCTTTGTGTGGGGTTACTGTTTTCTTCATCATATCACGGTACGGGTTTTCTGGCATTGTCAGAATTGCTGATTTTTAAAGGGATTTATTGACAGAAAAAGCGGCACCTTCCGGCGCCGCATAGGATTTCAGGAGATTGCCATCCGCATTCTGCGGGATGGCTGTGATCAGTCCTCTTCCAGCAGGTATTTGCGTACTTCGTGAAGGTCCGGAAACACATGATCGTAACAGCCCCGGATCTCGTCATTTGGCTGTTTAAGATCAGGAACCATGATCACTTCCGCACCTGCATTTCTGCCGGCCCGGACGCCGTTGAAGGAATCCTCGATGATGACGGCGGAAGAGGCGGGAACCTGCAGTTTATCGATGGCGATCAGGAAGATCTCCGGATCCGGCTTGCTGCGGGTCACCATGTCTCCCGTTACCAGGATATCAAAGAAGGGGAGCAGCCCCACGTCATCAATCTGCCGTCGTGCCCGCTCGCCATCGGTGGAGGTGGCGAGAGCGACTAAGATTCCGTGTTCTTTCAAAGCAGTTAATAGTTCCCGGATCCCGCTTTTCAGGGGAAGGCCGTTGGGATATCTTTCATCCCGCATGTGGTAGACTTTCCTGTCCAGTTCATCAAATGGAAAATCCTGCCCATAAGCTTCTTTTACCATCCGTTCTGTCATCTCACGGGTGGTCCCGCAGACGCTGATATAAACCTGTTCGATATTCGGCAGGCCAAGCTCATCGGCGACTGTTTTCCATTCCACCAGAAGCGCGCGTTCCGAGTCCACGATGACTCCGTCCATATCAAAGATGACAGCTTTCAGATCTTTTTTCATATAGTTTTTACACTTTCCTGTTCTGTTTACAATGCTCCTGAAGACGGGAAGATTATAACATGCATTTCGAAATCGTAAAGTCTTCTTTCTTTGTGCATCTCAGCGCCTTGGCGTGCAAAGGTGTACGCCAAAACACTATTTGCTATTTTTTGGGATAGAAAATTGTGTAATATAAACAAGATTTAACGGATTAATGCACTAAATGTTGACAATATTTACTGAAAAGAATACTATTAAGATGTAATAAGACATTATATAACAACTAGGAGGCGGGTATGTTTAATTTTGATATTCCTCGTTATGAAAAAGTGGTAAATGATGCGATCGCTTTAAGGACTGCTATTGAGGCAGCTGTGGACAAAGTCTGCGCTGAAGGTTATTCCAATCTGTTCTTTATTGGATGCGGCGGAACCTATGCACATACTCTTCCCATGAAATACTGGCTGGATACTACATCAGCCAAAATAGAAATGCATCCTGTGATCGCCAAAGAGTTTGTGTCCATGGGACATAAGCGGTTTACAAAAGATTCTGTATGCATCTTTTCATCCAGAAGCGGCAATACCAAGGAGATCGTGGAGGCTGCAAGATTTTGCAAAGAGGCAGGTGCCCGGACCATTGTATATGTATCGAATGACAATACACCGATCTGTGATTATGCAGATTATAAGGTGTGCAGTTTTGCAGAGGATGACTGTCTGTGCGAAGCGATCTACACCTTCCAGATCATGCTGCTGGGCCGCTTCCTGAAAAATGCAGGGGAATTTGACCAGTATGACAGGATGATGACAGAGTATGAACAGCTGACGCCGTATCTTATCAAAGGGAAGGAACTGTATGAAGAGCGATGTCGTGAAATGGCAGAGAAGCACAAAGACATGGACTATGTGATGGTCGTTGGATCAGGCATGCTCTGGGGTGAAGCTTATGATTATGCAATGTGCATTCTCGAAGAAATGCAGTGGATCAGGACAAAATCCATACATGCTGCGGAATTCTTCCACGGAACGCTGGAACTCCTGGAAAAGGATGTGCCGATGATCATGCTCTATGGGGAAGATGAAACAGAGCCTATGATGGACCGGGTGAAAGCATTTGCTTCCCATATCACACAGGACATCAATATCTTTGATACTTCCGAGGTGGAGCTGCCGTTCTCTGAGCCGCTGTTCCGGAAGATCGTCTCTCCGCTGGTGGTCTATGCCATAACAGAAAGGCTGTCCTGCCATCTGGAAAAGGTACGGAATCATCCGCTGACAACCAGAAGATATTACAGACAGTTTGATTATTAAAGAGAATCATTGATTTCCGCATTATTCCGGACGGCAGGAGGATAATTGATGAAAGGATTTGTGTTTTCGGGACCGGGAAAGGGAGAAGTAAGGACTCTCCCGGATAAGACGCCGGGCCCCGGAGAAGTTCTTGTAAAAGTCGCATTCTGTGGGATCTGCGGGACGGATATGAACATCTGGAGAGGGACGGACCACAGTGCCAGGGGAATCGTACCAGGCCATGAGTACTGCGGTACGGTGGTAGAAACCGGGATGTCAGTCCGTTCTCACAGGATCGGGGACCGGGTATCGATCGATCCGAACATCCCCTGCGGATGCTGTGAATACTGCAGAAAGGGAAGGATCAATCTGTGTGAAAACCTGAAAGCACTGGGTGTCGATATAGACGGTGGTTTCGCACAGTACTGTGTGGTCCCGGAAACGCAGCTATATGATATCCCGGATGGAATGACCTTCGAAGAAGCGGCATTGCTGGAGCCTCTGGCCTGCGCTCTGAATGGGATCAACCGGATCCGTATCGACCTGGGGGATGATGTGCTGATCCTGGGAGGCGGCCCCATGGGACTTATGATGATGCAGCTGGCCCGGATGAAAGGGGCAGGGAAGGTCATCCTGTGTGAGAGACTGGAGGGAAGACGAACACTGGCAGGAGAACTGGGCGCCGATCTGGTGATTGACGATGCGGATAAGGCGGAAGAAGTTTTGGGGAAAAAACCGGATGCCGTAATTGAATGTATCGGCAGTCCCGGCACTCAGGCAAAGGCTTTTGAACTCGTCAGGAAGGGTGGAAATGTGCAGCTGTTCGGGGACGGGGATATGACCCGGACCTTCTCTCTTCCTTCCATGATCTGTTATGAAAAGGAACTGAAGGTAACAGGAGCCGCGCTGAATCCTTTCACTCATGCACAGGCATTGAAGGTTGCGGCTTCGAAAAGAGTGAACTTACTGCCGCTGATCAGCGGCAGGATCCCGATCGAAAAGCTGAAAGAAACCCTGGACCGGGGATACGGGAAAGATGACGTTAAGATTCTGGTCGCATGGGAATGACAGAAGGAGGGCAGGAAACTATGTACAATCTGGATGGCAAGGTCACGATCATTACAGGCGCTGCCAGCGGGATAGGAAAGGAGACAGCCCTGCATTTTGCAAGGGAACATGTCAGGCTGATCCTGATGGATAAAAACGAAGAATTGCTGGAACAAACGGCACAGGAAATAGTCGGTTTTGCGGAGCGGCCTGACTGTATTCAGTTTGATATTACCAAAGAAGCGCAGGTCAGACAGGCTGTAGAAAGAGTCGTTGATCAATACCAAAAGATCGATATCCTGGTGAATTGTGCCGGCGTATCCACCATGCAGTGGTCCTGGGAACTGACGGAAGAGGAATGGGACTTTAACATGGATGTCAATGCCAAGGGATGCTGGCTGATCTGTAAATATGTGGTGCCGCACATGATCAGGGAGAGAAAGGGACGAATTGTCCTGACCGCTTCCATGGGCGGTAAGCAGGGAGCTCCGCTGCTTGCTCATTACTGTGCATCCAAATTTGCGGTGGTGGGACTCACCGAATCCATTGCCAAGGAAGTTGCGCCATACAATATTACAGTAAATGCAGTCTGCCCCGGCTATGTTAAGACCCCGATGCAGGACAGGGAAGTTGTCTGGGAGGCAAAACTCCGCGGGATAGACGACCCGGAAAAAGTCCGCGAAGAATACGTTACTCTTACTCCTCTCGGCAGGTTATCGGTACCGGCTGATATTGCAAAAGGAATCCTGTTCCTGGCATCTGATCAGGCGGAATTTATGACCGGCGAGACGGTTAAGATAAGCGGAGGACAGCTGTAGGCTGTTCTTCGGAAGCAGATGATAAAAGAAGGAGGAAGAAGAATGAAGACAAGTAAAAAGCTGATGGCATTATTACTTGCGGCAGTAATGATCATCACGAGTTTTGCTTTCGGCACCATTCTGACGGGTGCTGAAGAAGCAGAGAAGCCGTACGAAGGACAGACCGTAAGAGTTCTTCTTAACTCGCATCCATGGCAACAGGCAATTGAGCCGATGGTACACGAGTTTGAGGAAGCGACCGGAATTAAGGTAGAGATCACCGTTCTGGGAGAAGATATCTACTGGGATCGTGTCAACCTGGGGCTCAGCAGTGCAGAACCTCCGTTTGATGTATTTATGCTTTCCCCGAATATGACAGGCTATAACGGCTATACCAACGGATGGATCGCCAATCTGGATGACTATGTATATCAGTCAGAGGAGTATGATTTTGATGACATCTATCCGTATATCGTAGACGGATTCCGTTTCCCGGATGCAGAAGGATCAATCTATGGCATTCCGCTTACGATGGAAACATATATCGTATTCTACAGAAAAGATCTGTTTGAAGAGCAGGGAATTGATGCATCTGCCCTTGAAACAATGGATGATTGGTGGGCTGCACTGGATAAGATCCATGAAGCTTACGGTGATGAGATCGCTCCTGCGGTGATCCGCGGACAGGATGAGACCATGCCGGACGAACTGTTGGCAGCAGTTTACAATCATTGGGGTGATAAACCCTATATGGCTCAGAGAATGTTCTATTTTGATGAAGAATGGAATACGCATTTCCTGGATGATGCAGTCAAAGAGGGCTTCGCCGACTGGGCAAAACTTCTTTCCATGGGTCCCATCGGTGCCACCAGCTTTACCTGGTATGAGTGCGTGAACCAGTTTGCGGCGGGAAATGCGGCAACCTATTGGTTTGATGCATCCTTATTTGCCGGCACCTTCGAAGATCCGGAACAATCCCTGGTAGCCGGAAAAGTGGGTTATACAGCTCCTCCGAAGACTCCGACCGGAAACGGGACCACGCACTGGGCATGGGGGCTTGGCATCACAGAGGCTTCGCCGGTGAAAGATGCTGCATGGCAGTTCGTACAGTGGGGCACCAGCAAGGACATCAATGAGCGTACTGCAACCGCAACCTACGGACCAGTGAGAGCATCCACATGGGCTGCTAAATCAGAGGAATTCGGTGAAGAATACTGCAAGGCAGTTGACGAAGCGCTGAATATCTCTGCTCCGGGATATATGTATTTCAATGGTGCAGCCGAAGTGACTGGTAGAATCATTGATGCTGTTGTCCGTATTTCCCAGGGAGAAGATCTCGATGAAGTAATGAACTGGATGGATGCGGAAGCGCAGGCTATCGTGGAAAAAGAAGGATTGAAGGGAGAATAAGCGATTACTGCCTGTTGCGTGCAGGTGACTCTTATGCGGGATAGCCCTTTCCGGGGCTGTCCCGCGAAAGCATGTCATACAAAACCGGATGCATACCCGGGATGAAGACGGAGGAGAATACGGTGTCTCACACAGTGAACAGACGGAAAAGACTGGGATATATGTACATGATACCAAGCCTTGTTATACTGGCGGTCTTTGTTATCTACCCCGTAATATACGGAGCCGTTACAAGTCTGTATGACTGGGACTGGGTAGCGGGGATCGACAAAAAACTGTTTGTGGGTCTCGGTAACTATCTGCAGATTTTTTCAGACCGGCTGTTCTGGAATGCTCTGAAAAATACGGTGATCTTCGCAGTTCTCAGCCTTCTTGCAGAATTTGTACTGGGACTTTGCTGTGCGATGCTGCTTTACAAGATCAAAAAAGGCGGCGTGATCTTCCGGACGGTCCTGATCTTCCCCCTGACGATCTCCGATATGGTGGCGGCGATCATGTGGCGGATGATGCTGGATCCTGCTTCCGGTGTCGTCAACCAGATGCTGAGATCCATCGGGCTGAAACCGGTGGACTGGTTGGGAAATGCCAATATTGTGATCTTTACCCTGGTTCTGGTAGAAGTCTGGTGGATGACCGGCAACATTACCCTGATCATGCTGGCAGGTCTTCAGAGCATGCCAATTGATCAGCTGGAATGCGGCCAGATCGATGGTGCCAACAGCTGGCAGCGGTTCCGGTATCTGCAATGGCCACATCTGCGGTCTTTTGCCGAGTCAGCTTTGTCTCTGCGGATGATCGATCTTCTGCGTGTCTTTGCAATTGCATGGGCAGTAACCCAGGGCGGACCGAACAGGGCTTCGGAAGTGTCGCAGCAGTATATCTATACGAATGGTCTCGGCGGATATCTTGATATTGGCTATTCCATTGCCATGGCGATCCTGTTCTCGGTCTTTGTTGTTGCGATCGTGGCGGTGATAAAGCGGATCATACGGATCGGGGGTGACAACGAATGAAGAAAAAACGCAGAAATCTGATCCGGTATCTCCTGATCTCTGTCATCTCCCTGCTGTTTGCTTTTCCGGTCATCTGGGTTTTTATCACCTCGTTTAAAAAACCCATCGACGCCACGTCATTCTTCCGGTTTACGATACCTCCCAAGTTCGACAATTACCTGGATGCATGGCTGAATTCCGGTTTCAGCAAAGCCTTCCTGAATACCATGGTGATCTCTGTCGTTACCGTAGCGATCTCACTGTTTGCAGGTTTTCTGTTTGCCTATGCCATCATGCGTTCGCCCATCAGCTCAAAGGTGCGGAAATTTTTCTTCAATGGTGTTTACAGTATGCGGATCATCCCAGAGATGGTGTTTCTGATCCCTTTGTTTATCCTGTATCAGGAAACGAAAATGTATGACACGATCCTGGGACTCATTTTTGCATTTCAGGTGCTGACATTGCCTTACTGCATCATGCTTCTGTGTAATTTTATCCGGGATATACCGCCGGATCTGGAGTGGGCGGCAAGGCTCGACGGCTGCTCGGAAGGACAGGTTATGTCCCGGGTGGTGCTGCCTTTGTGTATGCCGGGAATCGTCACCAGCGGGATCCTGGCGTTCATTGCGGTCTGGACGGCCCTGATGTTCCCGCTGGCACTGGCTTATTCAAAAGCCACGACAGTAGCAGTTACGATCTCGATCTTCAAAGGCTACGGATCCTTCAACTGGCCGGTGATGGCGGCAGCTTCCATGATTATTACGGTACCTCAGATCCTGCTGTTCGCTTTCTGTAACAAATATCTGATCTCCGGTTACACCATGGGAGCGGTAAAGGAGTAACAAAGATGAAAGATTCATCGATCATATGCCTGGGGGATAATTGTATTGACCGGTACGAAGTGCCAGTGCGTCGGCGTTTTGCAGGGGGAAACGGCGTCAATACAGCTGTTTTTGCGGCTAAGACCGGATGCAGGACTGCTTATGCGGGAGCTGTAGGAAATGACAGCGAAGGCAGAGCAATCCTGGAAAAACTGCGGGAAAAGAACATCGATGTCAGTCTGGTACAGGTCTATCCGTCCGAAACGGCATGGACGGATGTGACTTTTGTGGATAATGAACGGGTTTTCGGAGTAGAGTTCTATGATACAGTAAGAATGTATCAGATCAATGAGGAGGTTCTTAAAGGGCTTTCCGCATACGGGATCATCCACAACACTTTTATGGGAGGCACCGAAGAAAAACTGGAAATGATCAGAGATTATACAGGAAGTCTTCTTTCCATGGATTTTGGAGAGCGGTATTCGGAGGAATTTCTGGATCTTTGCATTCCGCATGTTGATCTGGCTTTTTTTTCAACGGATGATGAAGGAATTGAACAGGCGGGGAGATTTGCACAGTCCATGCTTCATTACGGACCGTCCCATGTGATACTGACCATGGGCAAATACGGCGCTGTATATGCCGGACCGGGGGGCGGATTTTGTTATGAACCGGCGGAAAAAATCGAGGTGGTGGATACCCTTGGCGCAGGGGATACGTTTATCGGGACCTTTCTGGGGGAATTTGCACAGGGAACTGATCCTGCAGTCTGCATGAAAAAAGCCACCAGAGCGGCAGCAGAAAGCTGTATGCGTTCCGGCGGCTTTGAGGGCTGTGAGATCTTTTTGAGATGAAGGGTTAAAAAGCTCAGCGGATATACAGATCCATATTTTCCGCATTATAGACCTGCAGGGAATAAAACAGCGGTGCACCAGTATCATCAATCAGTTTATCCTTGAACAGGATCAGGGGGCTGTTCTTCTTTACACCAAGAAGAGCAGCCTCTTCTGCAGTCGCCTTGCACAGTGTCAGAATACGGGTCTGATACTTGATCGTCAGAGCATGTTTGTTCATCAGGATATCAAATAAAGATCCATTCAGATCTTCCGAGATGATAAAGTTCAGATTCCTAGAATAATAATTCGTTTCGATCGAAAGAGGGGCATCATCCACAAATCTCAGCCTTTTGGAACAGACGACCGGCTCATCCTCTTTGGCGCCCAGAAAATCCCGGATACTTTTTTTGGGGGATATAAGTTCCATCTTCAGGACGACTGTTCTGGCAGTCTTGCCAAGCATTTCCCAGGATTTTGTAAACCCTATCTGGTCATCAGCCTTGAATTTCTTTTTGGGTGTGGTGATAAAGGTTCCTTTTCCCTGAATCCGTACCAATCTTTCGTCTTCTTCCAGTGATTCCAGTGCTTTCCTGATCGTGATACGGCTGACACCGTATTTCTGTGCCAGGATCATTTCTGAAGGCAGTTTTTCACCTTGTTTCAAAGTACCATCCTCGATGGCTGTCAGGATCAGATCTTTGATCTGACTGTACAGAGGAACAGAACTATTACTGTCAATGGTATGCATATTATACCTCCTATTAAGTATGTTACCACTTCTGCACAAAACTTCAAGACGTGTACGTTCGGCAGCCATCACCTGTTCTTGATTGAAGAACAGTAATTAAGGAGGATCATCGTTCTGCCAGGATCAGTGTCAGGTTATTCAGGTTCATGGAGTAGGTATAGCGGGCTTCATCTGCCATATGCATTGTCAGACGGATCCCGAGACTGTCGGATGTGTGCTGCAGCACATGTTCCGTGGGATCAAATGCCCGGCAGTCATCCCGGAAACGAAGGACAAAGCGGCCGTTTTTGTACTGAAGACGGATGGACAGATGATTCTTTCCGCTTTCCGCAAAGCCATGAGTAATAATGTTTGTTCCCATTTCTTCGATACAAAGGGAGATATGATGACCCATCTCCTTCTGATATCCATGGGAAAGGCAGAACTCCTCTGCCTGATAGGAAAACTCCATAACCTCATTCACATTGTGAAGATCAGCTTCCAACAGGTCCTTTTCCGGCACTCCCAGATCAGCGGAAAGCAGCATGATGTCTTCGGCATTCCAGGTGATCCGGCGTTTTCTGCTCCAGACATAGACAAGAACACACAGCAGTGTCAAAGCTTCCCCACAGACAAAGAACAGCCATGCGCCGTGGACAACAAAAAACTGGCTGAGGATCAGTGCCGACAGGAAGGGCAGGATCGCATTTTCCAACACGGAGATGACTTCCATGGTCCGGATTCTGCCGGTTCCCTGATAACTGCTTTTCAGGAGGTTATTGATACAGCAGAAAATAAGACCAGGTGCGTAGGCCCGCAATCCCCAGACGGCGGCTGCACTGGCAGCGTTGTCCCGGGGCATGAAGAGACTGACGCAGGCAGGGGCAAAAAGGAGCAGAAGAGCACAAACCGCAACCCCCAGGATCACAGCATAGCGGGCGATGAGGCCAAAGACCTCTTTCAGACCGGTACGGTCTTCTTCATGAAACAGAATACCGGATAATGTCAGGGAAATGCCCCCTGTTCCGGTGCTGATGCAGTTGCAGGCGCTGCCGATGGAATTGATGACGGCAAATGCGGCTACCGCTTCTTTTCCCATCCGAAGCATCAGGAGCTTATTCATACCGAACACCAGGACCACAGAAGCGATCATACCGACAATGGTGGGAACGCCGCCTTTCAGAAGCTCCAGGATCTTTTCCCGGTGAACACGGGAAAGTGAAAATTTGAATACACTTTTTTTTGAAAGGAAATACCAGCCGCCGATGAAAAGGGCAACATAATAACTGAGGGAAGACGCGAGGCCCATCCCGAACAGTCCGCCGTGAAAAACCAGGATATTCAGCAGATCAAATCCCACATCCGCAAAGGTCATTCCCAAAACAGCTACGATCAGCAGATTGCTCTGACCGGCGATCTGGAGAAACGGGACCAGGATCAAGGCTCCCATGGATGCAGGGGCCCCGATGATAAAACCGGACATATAAGCTCCGGTGTCGCTGATCAGAACAGGGTCAGATGCTCCCATCAGAGTGGACAAAGGCCTGGAAAAGATGAGCACAAGGATCGTAAAGACGACAGAAACAACCGCGGCTGCTGCAATGGCGGAAGAGAATCCTTCATTGGTTTCTTCCTGTGAACCTCTGCCGAGAGACTTGCTGCAGGCCATCTGGATACCGGCTCCCAGCATGCTTCCGAGCGCGGCGATGATCAGCAGGATTGGATTGGCCAGTTCGTAAGCGGTCAACGCCTGATCCCCCAGAAAACGCCCGATGATGATATTGTCGATCAGCAGACAAAGAGAGACTGTCAGCGCGGAAACCGTCTGTGCGGCCAGCATCTGCCGGACCAGTTTTTTGATCATGGAAAATTCAGCTCCTTCTTATGTTTCTGCCTGTTATTATAGGCTTTGTATTCCCGGGAAGCAAGGAAAGGAACAGCGAAATTTCAGGGAAATTTGACAGCAGAGAGGTTGGATGTTAGCATATTTCGGGAAGAAGGAATCTTTATGAATTTGTCTGTATGAGGTGTCATTATGCAGGTATTCAATGAGATCGGACAATTGAAAAAAGTATTGCTCCACAGGCCGGGAAAAGAACTGGAACATCTTGTTCCGGAAGAGCTGGAACGCCTTTTGTTTGATGATATCCCGTACCTGAAAACAGCACAGGAAGAACATGATGCATTTGCCGGGATCTTAGAGGAGCAGAATGCGGAAGTGGTATATCTGGAGGATCTCGCGGCACAGACCATTGCGCTGCATCCGGAGATCAAAGCGCAGTTTATCCGTCAGCTGATCCAGGAAGGCGGCAGCAATGCCCAGAATTTCCGGGAAGAACTGTATGAATATCTGATGTCTGTCCGGGATGAAAAAGAGCTGATCTTAAAGACCATGGCAGGGATACCTGCCGCGGAACTCGGCATCCGGAACAGACAGCCTCTGGCAGATCTGATCCAGAGAGAAAACCGGTTTTTGCTGGATCCCATTCCGAACCTGTATTTTACGAGAGATCCATTTGCCGTTATCGGAAGAGGCGTCAGCCTGAATCATATGTATTCGGTGACCAGAAACCGGGAGACGATCTATGCGCAGTATATTCTGGAACACCATCCGGAGTATGCGCCGGGTCTGTCTTTCTACTACCGGCGGGAAAATGCCAATCGGATCGAAGGCGGCGATATCCTGGTCCTGAGCCCTGAAGTGGTTGCCGTGGGCATTTCCCAGCGAACCACTCCGGAAGCGATCGAGATCCTGGCCAGAAATCTGTTCCGGGATGAAAAGAGCAGTGTGAAGACTGTTCTCGCGCTGGATATCCCGAATATCAGGGCTTACATGCATCTGGATACGGTTTGCACGCAGCTGGATCGTGATAAGTTTCTCATCCACCCTGGCATCCTGGGATCGCTCCGGATCTTCGAGATCAAAGCGGGTGAGGATCTCTTCGTGAAGGAGCGGGAGGAGAGCCTGTCCGTTGTGCTTGCGGAGTATCTGGGCGCAGACAAGGTGACATTGATCAAATGCGGCGGCGGAAGCCGGGTTGCGTCGGAACGGGAACAGTGGAACGACGGCTCCAATACGCTGTGCGTCCGGCCGGGCACCGTGATCGCTTATGACAGGAACTATATTACCAACAGCCTTCTGCGGGATCAGGGAATTACAGTACTGGAGATTCCCGGTTCGGAACTGTCCCGGGGAAGAGGCGGTCCCAGGTGCATGAGCATGCCGTTGGAAAGGGAACTGACAGAGCTATGAAGAGTGAAGAAAAAACCAATGTCATGAGGGTTCTTGACCAGAAAAAGATCCCTTATCAGCAATATCATATACCACTGCAGGAAGCGGTCAGCGGAGTGGAAATGGCGTCCCGCATGGGGCTTGATCCGAAGAAGGTTTTCAAGACGCTGGTTACCGTGGGGAAGACGAAAAACCATTATGTGTTTGTGATCCCGGTGGATTGCGAGCTGGATCTGAAGAAAGCGGCAAAAGCCGTGGGCGAAAAGAGCATTGAGATGATCCCGCAGAAAGAGCTTCTCCCGCTTACGGGATACATTCACGGCGGATGCTCCCCCATCGGGATGAAAAAGTTCTTTACAACTACGCTCGACGAACATGCCGTCTCTTCAGGCACGATCATTTTCAGTGCCGGCAAAGTCGGATACCAGGTGGAAGTAAATATTCAGGATCTATCGCGGGTGATCCGGTTCCAGACGGCGGATGTGGTAGTCTGACAAGGGAGCGGATGCATTTTCTGCTGATAGCCGGTGTCACAGCAGTTCCTGTCCCGGCCCGGAGCAGATGCATTTCTAAAATAAAGTCAAAATAATGGCCTCAATTTTAGAAAAGTTCACAGTTTCTAAAATCAGGGCCTTTTTTTAGGGCAAATTTTAGAAATCGTGTCGAAAATGGTATACTGCCAAGTGATTTTCTAAAAAAATCCCTCTGAAAGCTTATGTTTTTTAGAAAGTGTGAACTTTTCTAAAAAATAAGGTTTTTCAGAGGGTGTTTTTTAGAAAACAGAATTCCGGCCTGCGGAAGAAGCGAAAACCAGAAAATGTTCTATCAGATCTTCATGTCTCCGTCCTTGACCCAGCCGAACTTTCTGCACAGGGCATTCAAAAGCGGCGCGATCACGGCGGGAAGCACGATGCAGATCAGGGCCAGACCGATCCAGTCCATGGCGCCTGGGGTCATAACAGCAGCTCCTTTGGAAATGGCGGCTTCACTGGGACTGATCCATCCGGTCCAGACGCCGATAGGGCCGCACAGTCCACAGGTTCCCATGCCGGAATTGATCGGTGCTCCATTCATCTGCAGTTTGAACACACAGGTGGCAATCGGTCCTGTAATGGCTGAAGTCACGATCGGCGCGATCCAGATCCTCGGGTTGCGGACGATATTGCCCATCTGCAGCATGGAGGTACCGATCCCCTGGGAGACAAGACCGCCCCAGCGGTTGTCACGGAAAGAGATCACCGCAAATCCTACCATCTGGGCACAGCAGCCGGCAACTGCTGCGCCGCCGGCCAGTCCGGTCAGTCCAAGGGCTGCGCAGATCGCTGCGGAAGAAATTGGCAGGGTCAGCGCGATCCCGACCAGAACACTGACTACAATTCCCATGAGGAAGGGCTGCATCTTGGTCGCTGTATCGATCAGTATACCGAATGCAGAGGCGGCGGTACCGATCGGAGGGGCAATGAGTTTGGAAAGCGCAACGCCGACCAGGATCGTTACCCCCGGTGTGACGAGAAGGTCTACCTTGGTCTCCTTACTCACGGCTTTGCCGCATTCTGCGGCAATGATGGCCACAATAAGGACTGCCAGCGGTCCTCCGGCGCCGCCTTCCGCATTGGCTGCCCAGCCTACGGCAGCCAGAGAGAACAGAACCATGGGATCCGCCTTCAGAGCGTAGCCGATCGCCACCGCCATAGCCGGTCCGCTGATGGCCATGGCATATGTGCCTATGTCAGTCAGAAAATCAAAGGGGATCTGCTGCCCCAGGGTTTTCAGGATCGTTCCGATCAGAAGGGAGCAGAAAAGTCCCTGCGCCATGGCACCAAGCGCATCTACAAAATACCTCTTCGCAGAGATCTCTATATTTTTTCGTTTTAAAAATGCTTTGAATTTATCCAATGTTTTTCTCCGTGTAAATTTCAAAATCTTTCATATTGCAAAAAAAGTTTCCAACAGGATAGCACAGACCGTTAAAAATCACAATAAACAGTCTTGTTTCGGCACGGCGGGATGCCTATAATGAAAGAGCAGTAGTTATGAAATGGGGGGGAGAAGATATGCCATTTGAAATGCCTATATACCATCATCCTGATTTTACCAAGGAGATGTTTGTCAATGCGCCGGACGTTTGCATCGGGGAAGCAGCTATGGACGGCGTTGTACCGGAATACTATCACAGCACTTCCATGTATCCGGAATACTTTAAGATCGATGGGGAATGGAAACTGGCAGAGGAAAGCCGGATGGATTCCTGCGTGGTACTGGAAGACAGCGGGAGACTGGCAGTTGTGGAAGCCAGAAATGTAAAAAAAGGAGACCGCGTCATCCTGGGACGGAGCGAACGGTGTGAAGAAGGCATCTATATGCACTGTCATGGATTTGAGGCAGAAGGAGAAAACCTGGATGATCAGTTCGTGTTCCGGCAGGGAAGAAGCCGGGAGACCTCCTATGCCAGGGATTACGACAAGCTGTTTGAATTATTAAAATATGAAAAGAGCCACAATGGAAAGATCGTCTGGGTCATGGGACCGGCGTTTGCATTTGATGCGGATGCCAGGGCAGCCATGGCGGCACTGATCGACAACGGATATGCTCAGGCGGTCATGGCGGGAAATGCTCTTGCCACCCACGACCTGGAAGGAGCGTATCTGCATACGGCGCTGGGACAGGATATCTATACCCAGAGATCCCAGCCCAACGGACATTACAATCATCTGGATGTCTGCAACGAAGTCCGCAGGAGCGGTTCCATTGAACAGTTCATCAAAGACCATGATCTTAACGACGGGATCATCTGCAGCTGTGTGCGGAACCATGTTCCCATCGTGCTTGCCGGTTCCATCCGGGATGACGGACCTTTACCGGAGGTGATCGCCGATGTGTATCACGCAGCTTCTGCCATGAGGGATCAGCTCAGGGACTGCACCACCGTGATCTGCCTGGCGACCATGCTTCATACGATCGCAACCGGCAATATGACGCCGTCTTTCCGCGTGCTTCCGGACGGGACTGTAAGACCGGTGTATTTTTATGCAGTGGATGCGGATGAATTTGTTGTGAACAAACTGCTGGACAGGGGAAGCCTCAATGCCACGACTGTCGTGACCAATGTGCAGGATTTTATTACCCTGGTGGCGAAAGGGTTGAAAGTGATCTGAAAACTGATTCATAAAAAAATACAGCGAAACAAGGGCGTGTGAAAAAACGGGAGTTTTTCATGCGTCCTTTTTTAAGATAAAGTTCCGTTGTTGAGACAGCTCCGTTAGACAGCTGAGGCAGAATTTTGCAATGATTTTACGGGTATGCGCAATTTTGCGACACCCCCCTGCAACGATTTTACGGGTATGCGCGATTTTATTGCCGGTGATTGGATGAAAATCGTTCACAGCCGAAAAATCGTTGCATTTTTCTGCCGAAAATCGTTCAGAACCGAAAAAACGTTGCAGGAAATGCTTTTGCATCTGCCGCCGGAAAAAGGGGCATCTCCTGAAATCATGCGCATCTTCTGATATCGAGTGTCCCTGGAAAATGATCCGTACATTTTAAATTGGTTTTAGGAAGTGCATGTATCCTGTGTTCTGTATAAAGGAAACATTTAGATCAAAAAGGAGTACAGGATGCAGAACATCAGAAACAACAACCCACAGGAAGACGAATTTATCAGCAGCCTGAAAAATGTACTGAAAGAACATAGCCGGGTCAGGAGCCTTAGGTATTTTATCAATCAGACGCGCCGGTGGTACTGGAAACTGCAAACCGGGCAGATCACTGACCGTGTTGTGGTCCTGGGGACCGCTGTGCCGGAAGAACTGATCATGGCAGCAGGAGTCATTCCTTTCCGGATCCTGGGCGGAAGCCGGAGTTCTTGCACATGGTCGGATGACCTGGTACCCAGGGATACGGATCCGGTGAGCCGTTCCGTTCTTGGATTTGTGCAGCAGATCCCGGCGGAGAAGGACCTGCTGTACATTATCCCGACTGAGAGTGACAGCATGAGAAAAACAGCATATCAGTTGAGTCTGGAAGGCAGGAAAGTTTTTCCGGTGGATATCCCCCCGATCCGGGAAGATAAAAACGCCCTCGACAAATGGACACAGCAGATGTACCGGATGATGGAAGTGACGGCAGAGCACGTTCATGGAAAGATCACGGCGGCTTCTTTGCAGGCTGCAGTACGGATGACTTCAAGGGCCAGGATATGCCTGCATGAATTTATCCTGATGGCTCCGGAATACGACAGTTTCCTGTCGCCGTCTGCCCGGCTGATCATTCAGAACAGCTATTACTATGCGGAAGATCCGGAAACCTGGACTCTGAAGCTCAGGGAACTGATGCGGGAACTCCGGAGAACTGCCATTCAGATGGGACACTCCCAGAACAGAAGCCCCAGGGTCCTGCTGATGGGATCTCCTCTTTATTTTCCGAATGACAAAATTCCCCGCCTGTTGAATGATGCGGGACTTTGTATCTTCCGGCAGGAGGACGCAGCGGATAATATCCAGTACATCATCCCGAAGATCGGGAAGGATAGAAGAAATCTGAAGAAGATGATCCGGACTGTGGCAGGGGAATGGTATAGAAAAGACACATCCTGCGTTTATCTGAAAAATGAAGTAATGAGAAGAAGAGTCAGGGCTCTTGGTGCTTCCGGACAGATCGAGGGAGTGGTATTCCACGTCCTGAAAGGGCAGATCGGGCAGGATTTTGAACTGGCATTTTATGAAGAACTGATGGAGAAATACAGCCTTCCGGTCTTTCGTCTGGAAACAGATTATCAATACCAGGATGTGGAACAGTTAAGGATCCGGATGGAAGCTTTTTCTGAAATGCTGAGTCAGAACCGGGTAGAAAGGAAGGTTGTATGAGTAAAGCAAAAAAAAGGATCCCGGCCATCCTTATCTGCATAGGAACTGCTGCGCTGGTGTATTTTGCCGGCTATATCCCATTTTATACCTATCAGGAAGAAGTACTCCACACAACGCAGGAGCAGTTCTTTTCCGCAGACCATCTGGTAAAACTTCTGCCCTTTGTGATCATCGTACTGCTGGCTGCTGCCTGCATTCTGATCCTTCTGCAGATACGGGAATTTGCGGCATGGAAAAGGAAAGATGATAAAAGATACCGAAGGCTCAAGACAAAGCCAAAAGGCAGCAAGGTGATCGGACAGAAAAGGTCGGTATTCATGACGGTCCGGTGGTGCTGCATGATCGTATTTTCCCTGCTGGTCATGTTCGGAGGGATCGTACTGGGGTTCCATCTGGCGGGGATTGCTTTCCCGGTGCTGGCGTGCCCGACCAATCTGGATCAGATGGTGGAGAGCAGCTGCTATTTTCTGGCACATATCCCCGCATTGTTTGAAGAGTATTCTGCCGGCGGGATTATCCTGTTTTTTGTTTCTACCATCGGATTTGCCGTTTTGCTGGGAAGAGTGATCTGCGGCTTTCTGTGTCCCATGGGCCTGATCCAGGACATTATGGACAAGATCCGTCAGAAGAGCGGGACAGAAGGCATCCGGATGAACGAAAAAAGGCATAACCTTCTGAAACCGGTGAAATGGCTTCTGGTCTTTCTGATGCTGGGAATCACCTTTGCGGGAGGAGAGTTCTGCAGTTTCTGCCCGGCGCTTGCCACATCGCCTGTTCTGGCCGGACTTTCTGTCAGCCTTTACCTGAGCGGATTCATGATGATCTTTGTGCTGGTGAGCAGTTTCTTTAAACGGCGGTTCTGGTGCAGCATCTGCCCGATGGGACTGCTGATCGGGCTGACGCATAAGATCTCGCCTTTCCGCATCAAAAAAGATGTTCAATCCTGCACCGAGTGCGGAGCCTGCTATGAGGCATGTCCTATGGGAGTGAAGATCATCTATACCGAACGGGAAAAAAGTGATGTGACCGATATGAACTGCATTATGTGCGGGGAGTGTATCCGCAAATGTCCGGAGGACAACGCCCTTGCCATGACATTTGCCGGAAAAACGTTGTTTCGGGCATCAAGAAAACAGATTCTGTCAGGGTTTGAGAACAGGAAGGCGCAGAAAGGAGGAGACGTACAATGAATGCAGCTGATCTTCATGAGCAGGAGAAAAGAAAACGACAGGAAGAGCGTTTCCGCAATAAAATGACCAAAACGTCTGCCAGATATCTGAGGCGTATGGAAGAACTGAAAGGCGCGCCGGATTCGCTGGCTCCTTTCTTGCAAACCCTGCGAAGGGTGTATCTGGAAATGGAAAACCCGCTGGCTGACCAGGAAAAACCCATTGTGGGAACTTACTGTGTCATGGCACCGCAGGAACTGATCTATGCGGCAGGGGCAGTCCCCGTGAAACTGTGCAGCGGCAGTTACACCGCCTTTTCCATCGGGGATGACATTGTTCCGAGAGATGCCTGCCCGTTGGTGAAAGCCGTTGCGGGATTTCAGGACATGGAACTGATGCCGATCTACAGGGACTGTTCGTTGATGGCGGTTCCGATCACCTGTGACTGCAAGAAAAAGATCGTGGAACTGTTGGAAAAGACCCATGATGTTTATCCGCTTCAGGTACCGGTTTCCAGGGAGGATGAAGATGTTGACCAATATGTGGAGGAACTTTACGGATTTATGGACCGGTTGGAAGAACTGACAGGCCGGGAGATCACCTGGGATCATCTGGCGAAGGGCATGAATATTGTCGGACGTTCCCGATACGAGCTGTCCCGTTTCCTGGAACTAAAAAAGAGCATGCCGTATCTGATGAAGGGAACCCATATCCTGGCGGTCATGAATGCGGCGGCCTATCTGCCGGCAGATGTCTGGGCAGGTTATATGCATGAGCTGAATGAGGAACTGACCGTAAAAGTAAGAGAGCGGCAAAGAGCCGTATCCAGGGATCTTCCCAGGATCATGGTTACCGGATCCCCGCTGGTTTTTCCAAATATGAAGATCCCGCTTCTCATCGAAGAAATGGGGGGAATCCTGGCAGCGGACGAAACCTGTATGGGTGAACGGGGAATGTCGGATCCTGCAGTTGTAGTGGACAAAAGCTTCGACGGCATGATAAGAGCGCTGGCAAACCAGGCCGTAAGGCCATGCTCCTGTCCGACCTTTGTGAACAATAAAGAGCGGATCTTCCGGATCCGCCAGATGATCGAAGATTACAGGATCCAGGGGGTGATCTACCATGTCCTTCGGGGATGCCTTGTCTATGATTTTGAATATAAGCTGATAGAAGAAGAACTGGGCCGGATGGGCATTCCCGTGATCCGGCTGGAGAGCGATTACAATGAAGAAGATGTGGAACAGCTGCGCATCAGGATCGAGGCCTTTATCGAACTGATCAAGCTGAAGGAACAAAACAACGGGAATGTCCAGGCAGGCAGAAACGAAGGAGGAATGTGACATGGGTTATTATATCGGACTTGACGGAGGATCCACGTATCTGAAAGCGGCTCTCATAGGAGACGGCGCAGTGATGGATACCATGGTGAAGAGCACCGGGATCGACAATGACGGCACAGCCAGAAAACTGACGGAAGAGCTTTGCAGACGCAATCAGATCCGGACATCGGACATTGGCTATATTATGGCGACCGGATACAGCAGGAAAGTCCTGGAGATCGCGGACGATGACATTTCCGAGATCACGGCTCATGCTTACGGGGTGCGGCTGACTGCGCCGAAACAGTATCGCCCCGGCATGATCATTGATATCGGCGGGCAGGACAGCAAGATCATCTATCTGGACAGTCATTACGGTGTGAAGAATTTCAGCATGAATGACAAATGTGCCGCCGGCACGGGAAAATTTATGGAAGTGATCGCGCAGATCCTGGAAACGACGATCGATCAGGTCGGGCCTTTATCCCTGGAAAGCAAAAATCCCTGTGATATCAACAGCACCTGCGTGGTATTTGCGCAGTCGGAGGTGATCTCCCTGGTGGCAAGAAAATACGACCGCCGGGACATTCTGTCAGGCATGCATGCCTCCATGGCACGAAGGATCGCGAAAATGATGAAAAAATCGGAAAAAGGCGGAGATATTCTGATGACAGGCGGCGGGGCCCTGAATATCGGGCTTCACAGGGCGTTTGAAGAGGAACTGATGAGGGATGTCTACGTAGCGGACTGGCCCCAGTTCAACGGGGCGATCGGGGCAGCCCTGATCGCCAGTGAAAGAAGGAGGGCATCATGATCATACAGGGGATAACGGCTGCGCTGTCAGTGGGCATGGGGTGCGGAACCTGCTGCGGTTCAGGCGTCAGTGCCTTTTTATTCGGCTACCTTACGACCCATGCGAAAACCATGAGGCATTCTCTTTGGGCATTTCTCAGTTTCTATCTGGGAAAGGTCCTGGCGGTGGCAGGGGTGTGTCTGGCTTCTTCCCTGGTCGGACGCCAGATCCTGGACGAAAGCGGGGCCATAGGCGGAGTCAATCTGCACCTTTGGCTCGATCTGTGCATGATCGCTATGGGAATCTGGTTCGTTTTCAAATGGATCCGCGAGTTCAGGCATCAGGGCTGTGAAAACTGCCATCACTGCAGCAGCGCTTCTTCACCGGGAGGGAAATTCCACTCCCTGATGAACAGATTGTCCGGGGAATACAAAGGCGTGAACTATCCTGCCCTGACGATCCTGGGAGCTGTTTACGGTATTTCCCCCTGTGCACCGCTTCTGATGATGGCGGGGTATGCTGCGACGCTTTCCCCTTTGGCATCTGTATTATCCGGCAGTGCCTTTGCCATGGCAAGTGCTTTGGTACCGATGCTTTTGCTGATGCTTCTGACCGGGATCCTGTCTTCAAAGCTTTATAAGGAAATCCCGCAGTATATAAGCCTCTTCCGTCTGTTTTCCTATCTTCTGCTGATCGGGATCTTCGCAGCAGACCTCTTTGTATAGGAGGCAGGGTTTACCGAAACGGAAGGGAACTTCAGCGTAAGCCTTGTCACTGCTCCGGGCAGATGATAAGATGTATCTGTCCGGACAGACAGAACCCGCTTCTGCCTTAAGCCGGCAGAATGCATGTATGGGAGAATCTATATGGCGTGGTACGATGAAGCAGTTTTTTATCATATCTATCCGTTGGGGCTGACAGGAGCGCCCGCCCAGAACGAATATCAGGCACCGGTCCACAGACTGAACACACTGCGTCCTTGGATCGGTCATATAAAGGAACTTGGATGCAGCGGACTGTATATCGGTCCTTTGTTCGAATCAGTAGGGCATGGTTATGAAACGACAGACTACCGGAAACTGGATTCTCGTCTGGGAACCAATGAGGATCTGAAGGAATTCGTCAGGGCCTGTCATGAAGCCGGGATCAGGGTAATCCTGGACGGGGTCTTCAATCATACCGGACGGGATTTCTTCGCATTCCGGGATATCTGTCAGAACCGTGAGCACAGCCGGTATGTAAACTGGTACTGTAATGTAAACTTCTGGGGCAATACAGAATACAATGACGGCTTTTCCTATGACAACTGGGGCGGCTATAACCTGCTGGCAAAACTGAATCTCAGAAACCCGGAAGTCAGGGAGTATCTGCTGGATACCGTCCGGTTCTGGGTCTCGGAATTTGATATCGACGGACTGAGGCTGGATGCGGCCGATGTCCTGGATTTTGATTTTATGAGAAGCCTGAGATCTCTCGCTTCGGAAATCCGGGAAGATTTCTGGCTGATGGGAGAAGTGATCCACGGTGATTATTCCCGCTGGGTAAATGAAAAGACCCTTCATTCCGTAACGAATTATCATCTGCATAAGGCGCTCTACAGCGCGCATAATGATCATAATTATTTTGAGATCGCCCACACCGTAAAACGTCAGATGGATCTGGGACTCGGAAGGGACGTGCGTCTGTACAGCTTTGCGGATAACCATGATGTGGAGCGGATCTTCACAAAACTCCGCAATAAAGCGCATTTTACACCGGTGCATGTCCTTTTATATACACTGCCAGGTATCCCATCCATTTATTACGGGTCGGAATTCGGCATTGAAGGACGGAAAGAGAGATACTCCGATGCTTCCTTAAGGCCATGCCTGAACCTGGAGGAATTGAAAAAGGGCAAAAATCCATGTATGGAACTGATCACGGCATTAGGAAAGATTCACAGCTGCGAATCGGCTCTGTGGTATGGGGATTACCGGGAGCTTGTCCTGACCACAACGAAGTATGCGTTTGCGAGAGGCGACCTGCTCATAACTGTCAATAATGAAGATGCCCCGGCATCTTTTGATCTTCCGGGAGAAGGAACGTTCTGCGGGGCGCTCTCCGGGAAGCAATATAAAGCAGAGCAGGGAACAGTTCATTTGGAGATCCCGGGAAATTCCGGAGAAATCTGGATTCCGAAAGCAAATGGCCGAAAAAAATATACACCGGTAAAAGACCGGGTGAAGGAACCCGGCAGCGGCAGCAGGACAAAAGGACAGACAGATTCCGGGACAACGAAGAAAACGCCGCAGCCGAAGATGCCGGCAAGAGCCGCCGTCCCCAAACCATATGAAGAGATGACGATCGAAGAACTGCAGGCGGAAATCCTGGCAAAAATGGCAGCGAACGGACCTGTGACCGACCGCATGAAACAGGATGTCCTGGAAAATGTATATCCCAATTCACTGCTGAACTGGGTCAGGAGTTTCCGGTAAAGATCCTGTTTGAGAGAGATCGCGACGCAAAAAGTCCGTTTGTGTACGCCGATGACGCAAAAAGTCCGTTTGTGTACGCCGGAGAAGACTTACATAATCTGATTCATAATACTATGATGAGAGAATAACGAATGTAAGTACAATATTTAACAGTTCTTATTGCTGTTTGGTAATATATTATGCTGCATCATCAAATAAAATAGTGTGATCCTGTTAATTATCATTTCTGCAACGTACACAAACTCAATTTTTGTGCAGTCGCCGTACACAAACGCGATTTTTATGCAGTCGCCGTACATAAACGCAATAATTGTGCCGCCGAAGCAAAATGGCCTGGAAATTACATAATCAAAATAATCAATGGAGATATGGCAGAAGTTAGGGTATAATAGATCTGCAAGGAAGCAGTACCATAGAAATGGAGGAGATGCAAATGGCTGTAAAGAAAACGGAGTCTGTAAAAGACGATGCTAAGAAAACCGTAAAGAAAGCTGAAACTCCAGCGACAGAAAAGGAAGTAAAGAAGGCAGCACCGGTGAAGGCAGAGAAGGAAGCTGAACCGAAGGCAAAAGCGGTGAAGGCAGAGAAGGAAGCTGAACCGAAGGCAAAAGCGGTGAAGGCAGAGAAGAAAGCTGAACCGAAGGCAAAAGCGGTGAAGGCAGAAAAGAAAGCCGAACCGAAGGCAAAAGCGGTCAAGGCAGTAAAACCGGTTCAGGAAAAAGTACCGGAGGAACAGCCGAAGGCTGCTCCCATCCAGGAAGAGAGCACACCGCAGATCGAGGCGAAGACTTATCCGGAGATTCCGGAACAGATCCTCCCGCAGCCCAGGAGAAGCGTTGCTTTCATCGGCTCAGAGTGCTATCCCTTTGTGAAGACCGGAGGACTGGGAGATGTTATGTATGCACTTCCCAGAGCCCTTGTGAAGCAAAACTGTGATGTGAAGGTTATCCTTCCGCGATATAAATGTATTCCCTGGGAATATCAGGAAAAGATGGTCTACCGGGGAGAATTCATGATGAATCTCTGTTCGGACGGAAGGTCCTTCTATGTGGGGATCATGGAATACGTATGGGACGGAGTCGTGTACGATTTTATCGATAATGAAGAGTTCTTCAGCGTTGGCAATCCTTATACCAATCTGATCGATGATATTCCGAAATACTGTTTCTTCGCCAAGGCGGCGTTGGCAGCTCTGAATTACATGAACTGGATCCCGGATGTCATTCACTGTCATGACTGGCAGGCTGCCCTGGTTCCGGTTTATCTGAGAACTTTATTTGAAGGGACTGCAGTCAGCAGTGCCAAGGTCATGCTGACCATCCACAACCTGAGATTCCAGGGCGTTTATAACATTAAGACAATTCAGTACTGGTCCGGGCTGCCGGATTATGTCTTTAACAAAGATGCTCTGAAGCAGGGATATGAAGATGCCAACATGCTCAAAGGCGGTCTTACCTATGCCAACATGATCACGACGGTCAGCAACACCTATGCAGGAGAGATCCAGTCCCCGTTTTTCGGGGAACATCTGGATGAGCACCTGAGATATCATTCCGGCAAATTAAGAGGCATTGTGAACGGCATTGATTACGGAATCTGGAATCCGTATACGGATCCCTATTTGGCATCACAATATGACATCACTAACGTATTGCCCAGGAAAAAGGAAAATAAGAATGCTCTGCAGGCTCAGCTGGGCCTGATTCAGGATGACCATGTATTTGTGATCGGCCTGATCTCCCGTTTGACGGATCAGAAGGGACTGGATCTGGTCAATGAAATCCTTCCGACGCTGATCGACGGGCATACGCAGGTGGTGGTCCTGGGAACCGGCGACTGGAAATACGAGAATTCCTTCCGGTATTTTGAAAATGCTTTCAAGGGATCGGTCTGCTCCAATATCATGTATGATGAGGGAAGAGCGCATATGATCTATGCCGGCGCAGATGCACTTCTGGTGCCGTCTCTGTTTGAGCCCTGCGGGCTGACACAGCTTACTGCCATGCATTACGGAACCGTTCCGATCGTACGGGAAACCGGCGGCCTGAAAGATACCGTGCAGCCTTACAACGCATTTTCCAATGACGGCAACGGATTTACTTTTGACCGTTATGATGCGGGACTTTTACTGGATGCCATCAACAGAGCCAAGACATTGTACTTCACCAACCGCTGGTGCTGGGATGAAATGGTACAGAGGAACATGGACAAGGATGTATCCTGGGATTATGCCGCAAGCCAGTACCGCGGTCTGTATCTGGAGTTGAAACCGTGAGAAGCAAATGAAAACTGTTGATCTTCATTGTGATACCCTGAGCGAGATACGCCGCAGAAGAAAAAACGGCGAAGAGATAAGCTTCGGGAAGAACAATCTGCATATCGATCTGGAAAAGCTGCAGCAGGGGAATTACCTGCTGCAGTGTTTTGCCATATATGTCAATTTGAAGAAAGAAGAAAACCCTCTGGCAGCAGCATTGGAACAGGCTGATCTGTTTCGGGAGATCATAGCCCAGTACAGCAGTAAGATCGGTCAGGTAAAGACCTGGATCGATCTGGAACAAAACCGGAACGAAGGAAAGATCAGCGCACTGCTTACCCTGGAGGAAGGCGGCTGCTGCGCAGGCAGCCTTCCGGTTCTGAGAATCCTGTATTCCCTGGGCGTAAGGATCATGACCCTGACATGGAATTATGAAAATGATCTGGCCTGGCCCAATATCGTTCCGGATACTCTTACAGGCGGCATGAACTGCGGGGCACAGACGGAACACGGCCTGAAGGAAAAGGGATTCGCATTTTTAGAAGAAATGGAGCGTCTGGGAATTCTGATCGATGTCAGTCATTTGTCAGATGCGGGGTTTTTTGATGTGCTGAAGCATACGAAAAAGCCTTTTATCGCCAGCCATTCCAATGCCCGTGCGCTGTGCGGCCACGTCAGGAACCTTACGGATGAAATGATCCGGGCACTGGCAGACCGGGGCGGGGTAATGGGTCTTAATTATTTTGGAGCATTTCTGGATCCTTCCGATCAGGCTGCGTCTTCTGTCAAAAAGATTGCAGAGCATGCATCTTATATCCGAAAGGTTGGCGGCATCGGATGCCTGGCGCTGGGAAGTGATTTTGACGGGATCTCAGGAGAATTGGAAATGAAAAATGCTTCCTTCCTGCCGATGCTGGAAGCGGAACTTGGAAAACAGCATTTTACGGAAGATGAGATCGACCTGATATTTCGGGATAATGCCCTTCGGGTGCTGAAAGGATCCCTTCCGGGATAAGAGGCAGGGAAAGCGAAGTGCTGCCGCAGCGGCAAAAAAGGCTTCAGGATGTTTGCAAATGTTCTTTACGGTATGCCCTGGGACTGCAGCCGTAATAACGTTTAAAGGCGTTGGAAAAGTGTTCAATAGAAGAAAACCCCAGATCCTCCGAGATGGAAGTGATGCTGCGGGTAAGATCGGAAAGCAGGATCCGGGCAGCGCTCATCCGGCTTTCTGTTTTTTTCTGCTGAAATGTCTTTCCATAGTAATCGCTCAGGAAACGTTCTGTCTGGCGGGAACTGGAGCCAAGACGTTTTGCCAGGTCAGGCAGGGATAAGGTTTTGTATTCATAAAGAAAATAGTTATCGATCAAAAGTGCCTTGATATCATTCAGGCTGGAACTGGTGATCGAAGAAGAACCGGCGGGGCGTTTGTAATTGCGAACCATGGAAACGACCAGCTGAGTCAGAAGAGAATTGATGATTTCACGGTATCCAGGCAGCCGATGTTCCAGTTCAAAAAACAGAACATGCATCAGAGCGTTCAGATTCTGGGTATCTTTTCCAAACCAGAACGGGGTATTCAGGAACAGATCGGCTACAGAAGTCTGTCTTGCTTCCTGGAAAGCCGGATCTCCGGAAAGGGATGCCTCAAGATCTTTTTCATATTCACAGGTCAGAAAGATGCAATATTCTCCCATCGGGTCATCCATACGGGGTATCTGCAGGTGATCCACATAAGGGCCTGTCATATAAACGGTCCCGGGAATGATCTCATATTCCTTTTCGCCTATTTCCACTGTCCCGAAACCGATGGGAATATAATGGATCTCATAGCTGCGGGCTCCGTGACTGTGTCTGGGGACTGAGTGCTCAAAGCGCTCAAAAGCAATGTTCAGCGCTTTGAATTGAACACCGCTGACTATAAACTGAATATCCAGATTGGAATATGTCTTATTCAAGTCTTTCCCCCGCCAATAGATACGATCCTGTTTTCAGGATTGTATCAACAAAAATACAAGGCTGTCAATCAAAAGTTGCGATTAGACGACACAGGAAGAGCAGAATTGTCAAAAAAATCTCTTATTATTATTTAAAGAATCCAATATTCTATTATAAATGTAATTCTGCACGGAGGTATTTTCATGGCGGATCAGAAATTTATGAAAGGGGCGATCCTGCCCGGAAACAGCACAGTGGAACTGAAGGATTTTGAGATCCCGAAACCGGGGCACGGACAGGTCCTGATCCAGACAAAAGCCACCACGATCTGTGGAAGCGATATCCGGTGTATCTATCGGGAGCATGTCGGCAGAGGACCGGAAGGATATGTGCCGGGACTGATCGCAGGACACGAACCCTGCGGGATCATCGTGGAAGAAGGAGAAGGATTAAAACGGTTCAAAAAGGGAGACCGGGTTGTAGTCTACCATATCTCCGGATGCGGCGTCTGCAACGACTGCCGCAGAGGATACTACATCTCCTGCAAGAGTATTTACAGGCAGGCTTACGGATGGCAGAGAAACGGAGGTATGGCGCCTTTCATCCTGGCGGATGAAAAAGACCTGATCGAACTTCCGGATGAACTGTCCTATAAAGACGGAGCCCAGGTTGCCTGCGGCTTTGGAACGGTTTATGAAGCACTCGAAAAGATCGGTGTCTGCGGCAATGATGCCGTACTGGTAACAGGACTTGGGCCTGTAGGTCTGGCGGCGCTGATGCTGTCCCGGGCAATGGGAGCAAATCTTCTGATCGGTGTGGAAACGAACGATTATCGGATCGAATTGGCGAAAAGGCTGCAGCTGGCGGATTATATTTTCAAACCGGGAGAGGATACCCTGGATAAGATCCGGGAAGTGACTGGGGGAAAAGGCGCGGAACGGGCAATCGATGCCAGTGCCAGCGATGCAGGAAGACAGTTGGCGATCCGCGGTACCAGACAATGGGGAAAAGTGGCGTTTGTAGGAGAAGGCGGCACCTGCAGCTTTCTTCCGAGCCCTGACATTATCCATGACCAGAAATCCATTTACGGTTCCTGGGTCACATCCCTTTGGAAAATGGAAGAACTGGTAGAACGTCTGGTGCGCTGGGGAATCCATCCTGAAGACTTGATCACGCATGAATTCCCGTTGGAAGAAGCCGGAAAGGCCTACTCGCTGATGGCTTCCGGAAACTGCGGCAAGGTAGCAGTAGTTTTTCCGGACTGAACGGGAGAACACGATGCAAACAGAAATTGATATCAGCAGGATCCCGAAACGGACCTTGTATTCGGGAGAAGAGATCCCCTGTATGGGGCTTGGAACCTTCGGCTCCGATAAATACGGACCGGAGGAGATTGCGGAGGCAGTATATGAAGGCATCCGCATTGGTTACAGGATAATCGACTGCGCTTCTGTCTATCAAAATGAAGATCTGATCGGAAAAAGTATCTCAAGGGCGGAGGCGCAGGAGATTATAAAAAGAGATGATCTATTCATCACGTCTAAAGTGTGGAACGACATGCACGAACATGTGCGGGAGTCCTGCGAGAAAAGTCTTCAGGACCTTAAGCTTGACAGGATCGATCTGTATTTCGTGCATTGGCCGTTTCCGAATTATCATGCGCCGGGATGCAGCGGAGATTCCCGTAACCCGGATTCCAGACCGTTCAGTGTGGAAGAATTTGTGAATACCTGGAGGCAGTGTGAAGAACTGGTGGACGAAGGGCTGGCCAGGTATATCGGCATGTCCAACATGACAGTCAGAAAACTGGAAGCGGTGCTTCCGTACTGCAGGATTCTGCCGGCTGCCCTGGAGATGGAATGCCATCCCTCTTTCCAACAGCAGGAACTGTATGAATATGCCGTAGGGCACGGGATCCAGCCTATTGGATACTGTCCTTTAGGGTCCCCCTCCCGTCCGGAGAGAGACCGTACGGCAAGCGATATCTCAGATCTTCAGATGCCTGAGATCCTGGAGATCGCGGAAAGGCATCATGTTCATCCTGCTGTGATCTGCCTGAAATGGGCAGTCCAGAGAGGACAGATCCCAATCCCGTTTTCAGTCAAGAAGGAACAACTGAAGGCCAACCTTATGGCTGCGGCGGGCGATCCCCTGACAGCGCAGGAGATGGAGCAGATCCGTCTGGCGGATAAAAACTGCAGACTGATCAAAGGCCAGGTCTTCTTATGGGAAGGCGCTGCAGGATGGGAAGATCTGTGGGACATGTGACAGATGCCGTGCAGCAGAATTGAGGCTGTGCATGGTTTTTGAAAATGCTGTGCAACGAAATTGAGGCTATGCATGATTTTGACCCCCATTTAAGGGCTGAAATCATGCACAGCCTCGTTTTTGTTGCAAAAAATCATGCACAGCCTCGTTTTTGCTACAGGCATCCTCAAAATCATGCATAGCATCGCAAATGATGCAGCAGAGATTGAAGGCGCATGCAGCTGACAGTCGGCGTTACGTGCCTTCTTTCTTTTCCGCTTTCTTCAGCCATGGCGGAAGATGAAAGCCGCCTCTTCCTCTCCTGGAAAGAACGACGCTCTGCAGAAGGATGAAGAAGCACAGCATGGCGCCTGTGGTAATGGACTGCCACCATGGATCCCTAAGACCTGATGTAACTACAATGGCCTTGATCGTGGTCAGGGTCAGGACACCGAACATGGTGCCGATGACGTTGCCGACACCGCCGGTAAGCAGCGTGCCGCCGATGATGGAAGTGGCGATGGCATTCATTTCCGATGCGGTGGCATTGGTGGCATTGCCGGCGCCTACATGCATCATGAAGACGAAACCTGCGATTCCGGCCAGAAGACCACTAAGCATATGGGCCAGGAAGCGTGTACGGCGGACATTGACACCGAGCATCAGGGCACTCTGCCTGTTGCCGCCGACTGCATAGAAGTTTCTGCCCAACCGGAATTTACGGAGCAGGATAAATACCAGGATCAGGATTACCAGAGCGATCACAACGCCGATCTCAATGTGGGCGGGAATGATCACGCCTTTTTTATTGGGAGATCCCAAAAGCGGCATATTGATGCGGGTCTGCAGGATATCCATCAGATTCTGCGGCGCCTTCTGCGGGTCAACACTGATAATGGTGACCATGCCTCTTCCGAAGAACAGACCGGCCAGGGTTATGATGAAGGGCTGGATCTCCAGATAAGCGATCAGGTAGCCCTGTACCACACCGAAAGCAAGGCCGATTGCAAGGGACATGACAGCGGCAAATACGATCCGGAATTCATCACCAACGCCGAGAGCCTTCTGCAGGCCGTCGAACAGGTGCAGATTTCCGTTCAGGATCATGACATCCACCATGGTCACCAGGGCTGTTACACTTCCGACGGAGATATCAATGCTTCCGGTGATCATGACAATGGTCAGGGAGCAGGAAATGATGATCAGGTAGGCATTGTCATTGAGCATGTCAAAGAGCATCTGCGGTTTCAGAAAACCGCCCTTCAGGATGATCATTGCCAGGGCATACATGACAACGAAAATACCGATGGTGATACTCATCAGGAGCATAGTATCGGAGATCGGTTCCTTGCGCTTCTGGCCGGGATAGGAAACGTTTGACTTCATCATGACTGCGCCTCCTTTCCTGCCAGGCTGCCCGTGCGTTGACGGTGCCTCTTCATATTACTCCAGAACCTGCCGAATTTTTCTTTCACAACAGGAGATCCCATAACAACCAGGATAATGATAACGATGGCTTTATAGGCTTTTACGTCGGTGGAAGGAACCTTCATGGCGTAAAGAGTGATGGTCAGCATCTGGATCGCGTATGCGCCGATGATGGAGCCGACCATCCGGAATTTGCCTCCTCCCAGGGAGTTTCCGCCGATGGCGACGGCAAGAATGGCATCCATTTCGATATTGATCAGGATCGTTTCATGATTGATCAGACTCAGTCGGCTGACATTGATCATACCGGCAATGGAGCAGCAGGCTCCCAGGATGATAAATGCCAGAAGCTTGATCCAGACTGAGTTGATACCGTTCAGCCGGGCAGCCCCTTGATTGATTCCTACGGTCTGGATATACAGTCCCAGATTGGTGAAACGGAAGATCAGGGCAAAGATGACCCCAGTGACGACCACGATCAGGATCGGCGTCGGGATGGGGATCCCGGGGATAAAGCTTCCGATAGCAGTGATGATCGGACTTTCCACGGTTGGTGTGGCGCCGCCGTTGATCCAGTAGGCAACGCTTCGTCCGCAGGTAAATAAGATCAGCGTAGCGATCATGGGCTGGATCCGGAAGCAGGCAACCAGAGTGCCGTTAAATGCACCGAAGATCATAGCGACAATGCAGCAAAGAACAAATCCGCCGATTACGGACCAGCCGGTGATCGGACCGCTCTTCAGAACCTTGACAAAGACGGAACCGGCAATGGCAGCCAGGGCGCCGACGGAAATATCCTGTCCGCCGGAAGCAGCTGTTACCAGCGTCATACCCATGGAAAGGATTACCAGTTCGGAGGCGCCGTTCAGGATACTGATGAGATTGCCCTGCAGTACAGGGAAGCCATTATTATTTGCGGCAATCCCCACCGAGAAGAAGCTCGGATCCCGGATCAGATTGAAGATGACCAGAAGCGCAACAGCGATAAGAGGGATCAGGAGCTGGGAATAATTGGTCAGAAAACCAGACTGTTTCTTCATCGTTTTCTCCATTATTTATCACCTCCCGCAATCGTAAGCATAACATGATCCTGGGTCAGGTCATCGCCTGTGAGTTCACCCACAATTTTCCGGTCTCTCATGACGATCAGACGGGAACAGGTACGCAGCATCTCTTCAATCTCGGAAGAGATAAAGGTGATGCTCATGCCTTCCTCCGCCAGCTTCAGGACCAGCTTCTGGATCTCTGTTTTAGTACCGACATCGATACCGCGGGTCGGTTCATCCAGGATCAGGTACTGGGGATGGGTCAGGAGCCATCTGGCCAGGATCACCTTCTGCTGATTTCCACCGGACAGTGATTTGATCGGAGTGTCGGAAGAAGCCGTCTTGATATCCAACGCCTTGATGTATTCATCGGCAAATGCTTCCGCCTGTGCCTTGGAGAAGGGATGGAAGAATCCTTTCATGACCTGCAGGGCCAGGATGATATTGTCTCTTACAGACAGGTCGGCAATGATGCCGTCGCGCCTTCTGTTTTCCGGAAGATAACCGATCCCGTTTTTCATGGCCTGTTTCGGGCTGGTGATCTTCACCGGTTTTCCGTTCATGGTGACAGATCCGCCGGTTACCCGGTCGGCACCATAGATAGCCCTGACACTCTCGCTTCTACCGGATCCCAGAAGTCCTGTAAAGCCGTTGACCTCTCCTTTTGCGATGCGGAAATCAAATGGTTTCGTCTCGGAGCTGGAAAGATTCTTTGCTTCATACAGGGGCTCTTTGTCTGCAGATGCCGCAGAGGCGTCTTTTTTGATCACAGACAGGCTTTCCAGTTCCTTGCCCATCATCTTGGCAACCAGTTCTACCTGCGGCAGTTTTTCAATTTCATATTCTCCTACCAGTTCTCCGTTTCGAAGGACCGTAATCCTGTCACTGACTTCATAGACCTGTTCCAGGAAATGGGTTACAAAAATGATCCCGACCCCCCGGTCCTTCAGATCTCTCATCAGGGAGAACAGCATGGCAACTTCTTTATCATCAAGAGAAGAAGTAGGTTCATCCAGGATCAGGACCTTGCAGTCGGTATCGACTGCCCTGGCGATAGCCACCATCTGCTGCACAGCCAGGGAACAGCTTCCCAGCTGCTGCTTCGGTCTTGCCGGGATCCCGAGGCTTTCCAGCAGAGTGCCGGCTTTCTTCTCCATTTCTTTCCATTTCACTACTTTGCCGTTACCGCGGCCGATGAACATATTTTCTGCCACTGTCAGATTGGGACAAAGGGTCACTTCCTGATAAACCGTGCTGATGCCGTAATTCTGTGCTTCCTGCGGGGAGCGGACGGTGATCGGGTCATTGATCCCGTCAATACGGATCTCTCCTTCATCTTTTGTATAGACGCCGGTCAGCACTTTGATCAGGGTGGATTTTCCTGCACCGTTTTCCCCCATCAGTGCATGAATCTCTCCTTTCCGGAGAGTAAAGTCTATGTTCTGCAGGGCTTTTACATTGGGAAAGGACTTATATATTCCACGCATGGTTAAAACTATTTCTTTTTCCATCCGATCATCTCCTGTCCGATTGATAAAAAGCGGTGCGGAACGCGGATCCTGTCCACTTGTTCCGCACCGCTTTGTTCGGTTCATTACTTCTTAGCGATCAGTTCTTGTGATTATTCGCCAAGGCCATAGGTTGCAATATCATCTTCTGTGATCTCGCGTGCATCGAAACCTTTCTCTACAGAGATGATCTGCTTCATATCGTTCAGGCCTTCAATCTCTTCGCCGGCTTCCAGTTTCTGGATCATGTCGCTGATTACCTGTGCCTGGAACGGGCTGCACTGTCCATCATAGTTCCAGTTGCCAGCCAGCAGTTCTCTGAGTGCCCACTTGTTGCAGTCGAATCCCATTACGATAACGTCTTTGTCAACGCCATGGGTGATACCTGCTTCATCAAGAGCAGCAACAGCGCCTTTTGCCATACCGTCATTCTCTGCGTAGATTACGTTGAAGGGCTCTTTGGAGTTGATCACGGATTCCACGATCTTCTTAGCTTCTGCCTCATCCCAGGTAGCGGTCTGCTGTACCACTTTCTTCATGGTGCCAGCTTCGAACTGTGCATCCAGTGCTCCGGTACGTCCCAGCTGAGCGTCGCTTCCCATAGCACCCTGGATGTGGATGATGTTGTACTCATCCAGTTTCTGATCCAGCAGCCAGTTAACAGCGGTCTCGCCTTCCATTGCCATATCAGATACAACAGCAGCCTCGAACAGTTCCGGATCGCACTCGATCATTCTGTCGAACAGGAATACGCCGATGCCGGCTTCCTGTGCATCTTTCAGAACGGAATCCCAGCCGGTGGTCTCTGCTGCGGAGATCAGCAGGTAGTCAACGCCGTCGGTGATGAACTGACGGGCTGCGCTTAACTGCTCATCGTTCTTGATGCTGTAGTAGAAGCCTGCGTCATAGCCATTTTCCTCAGAGAAAACGTTAATGAAGTCATTTACGTTTGCCTCGCGGTAACCGGACTCTGAAGGCGGGTTGTTTACGACACCCACTTTAATGGCTTCGCCGTCAGCAAATGCGACCATTGCCATTGTCATTACCATGGCAAGAGTAAGCAGTAAACCAATTAATTTTTTCATTGCAATACCTCCTTGTGTTGTATGTAGTCAAACTACTCTCTTAATGGTTGCATTATATGGCGGGAAAGAAAACAAAACATTCAGTATCTTTTGGATTTTCTGAAAAATATTTTTGCAAGGCAGGGCAGAGCGGATAAAAGTGACATTTTTTTTCGATTCCTGAAAATATTTTTTGAAATAGATGTTTTCTATCCTGCCCTGTCAGGGATATGTGCTATACTGCTTTTAAAATCATATCGTCCGCAGGGGATAAACACACCGATGAACAGCAGGAACAGAAAAACTCATGAACGAACGATCCGGCAGCAGATACGGCGTCTGCTCCTGATCGTGTCGCTTTCCATGATCTTTATCGTGCTCCTTTCGGCTCTGATGCTGGTCGCGGTCAACAGCAGGTATGAAGGAGCTCTTCAGTGCGCCAATACAGCAGCGGAATTCAATCAGGAGTTTAAAAACACCCTGGATCTGGCCATGTACAATCATGTGATCCGTCCCAGAAGCGCTACTTCCAGGGAAGAACTTCCCATGACAGAACTGGACCAGGCAGAGGACGTCTTTGTACGGCTGGAAGATGCCACATCGCTTCCGGATAATAAATGGCGGGCAAAGTGCATGCTGGATATGTGCGCCAATTTGCGTACCTATATGATCGAGATCGCTGACACGCCGTCCTATGATGAAAGGATGGAACTGTTAGAGCGGAACATCAGCGGTGAAACAGGTCTTACAGCGCTGATCGAAACCTATATGCATGACTTTATCGATGACGAAGTCCGGGAGCTTTCCAGACTGAAAAACGTCATCAGTATGCAGAGTATGCTGCTGGTCATTACATCCGTAGCAGTCCTTGTGCTGCTGACGATCCTGACCCTGGGGTATTCCCGCCGTCTGACCCGTTCCATTACCGATCCTATCCGGGAAATGTCGGAAAAGGCACAGCGATTCGGAGCAAATGATTTTTCCAGCCATCCGGTGGAGACAGACATCACGGAGCTGCAGACCCTGGATCGGAATTTTGATATCATGGCGGGGCAGATCGAGGAATTGATGGAAAAGAGGATCGAAGACCAGAGATCGCTCCATCGGGCGGAACTGGAGCTTTTACTGGCGCAGATCAATCCTCATTTTCTTTACAATACCCTGGATTCCATCGCAATCCTGGCAGAATCCGAACGGGAAGAAGACGTTGTCACCATGGTGACGGCTTTGTCTACTTTCTTCCGTAATTCCTTAAGTGACGGAAGAGACATCATCCCGCTGCGGGCTGAAGTGGCTCAGGCTACCAGCTACCTGGAGATCCAGCAGATCCGGTACAGCGATATTATGACTTATCATGTCGATATCCCGGAAGAGATCGAAGACTGCATGGTGCCGAAGCTGATCTTACAGCCCCTGATCGAAAATGCCTTGTATCACGGGATCAAGAATAAACGGGGAAGAGGAACCATCAATATCACCGGGGAAAGAGAAGGTGATGATATCCTGCTGCAAGTGCAGGACAATGGAGCCGGAATAGAGCCGGAGCATCTGAAGGAGCTGCAGGTCGGGATCTATCAGGAGCACCACAGGGGGCTTGGTCTCAAAAATGTGTACCAGCGCATCCGGCTGTACTGCGGGGAAGGATATGGATTGCATTTTGAAAGTGTGCTGGGAGAGGGGACGACGGTTACGGTCCGTCTTCCGGCGGAAGGTGTTGTCGGGATCCGAAAGGAGGAATTGCAGCCATGAAAAAGATCGTTGCAGTCATCATCAGTATTGTGTTGGCCATGCTGCTTGGCGGATGCGCTCCCAAAGCCCCTTCCGCGACTTCGGAAGAACAGGATCTGATCGTGGTCGGGTTTTCCCAGGTAGGGGCGGAAAGCGACTGGAGAAATGCCAATACGATCAGTATGGAGAAAGCTCTGTCCGTGGAGAACGGATACCGTCTGATCCTGGAAGACGCCCAGCAGAAACAGCAGAAACAGATCACGGCGATCCGCAATTTCATCAATCAGGGAGTGGATTATATCGTACTTGCACCGACTACTGAAACAGGATGGGACACGGTGCTGGCAGAAGCGAAGGAAGCGAACATCCCGGTGATCATCGTGGACCGGATGATCGAAACGTCAGATCTGGATCTTTTCACCTGCTGGATCGGCTCCGATTTCCGTAAGGAAGGGGATAAAGCAGTGGAATGGATGGAGGAACATCTGGAAGGACCGCTGCGGATCGTTCATCTGCAGGGCAATATCGGATCGTCTGCCCAGATCGGAAGAACAAAAGGGCTTGATGCAGGGATCGGATCCCATGAGGACTGGCAGCTGGTCTTTCGGGAGTCAGGTGATTTTACCCAGGCAAAGGGGCAGGAACTGGTGGAAAAGGTACTGGCAAAAGAGATCGGATTCAATGTGATCTATTCAGAAAACGACAATATGGCTTATGGGGCGATCGATGCGCTGAAAGCGGCCGGGATCAGACCGGGAGAAGATGTGACCATGATTTCCTTTGATGCCAGCTCTCATGCGCTGCACCTGATCCTGGATGGGGAGATCAATTATGACGTGGAATGCAATCCGTTGCATGGCCCCCGTGTGCAGGCGATCATAGAACAGTTGGAAAAAGGAGAGACTCCGCTGAAATTCACCTATGTGGAGGAGGTATCTTTTGACATCTCCAACCTTGCGGAAGAAGTGATCGAAAGCAGAGGTTATTGACCGCTTTCCCGGATGCGATACTCCTTGGGTGTTATCCCTTCCGATTTTCGGAATACATGGCTGAAATAGTTCGGCTCGTTGTAACCGACTTCCAATGCAATATCCGAAAGCTTCATGTTTGTGGAGGAGAGCAGTTCCTTGGCCCGATCGATCCTCAGGGAAGTCAGATAGCTGATGAAAGTACGTCCCTCATGCTGGGAAAAGACAGTGCTGAAATGAGCGGCGCTCATCCCGACATGGCGGGAAACCGTCAGAAGGGAAATGTTGGGGTCATCAAAATGTTCTCTGGCATAGGATTCGGCAGCAGTGATAATATGCCAGTATTTGTCTGTTTCGGATTTCAGGGATTTGGCAGATAAGGTTTCTTTCAGGAGTTCTTCTGCCGTTTCCCGGAAGGTGTCATAACTGCCGGAAGCAGAAAACACATCGTATTTTTCACTGAGACGCTCTGCAGCGCCTTTTTTTTCTTTTCCGGAATTGTCGGAGACCGAGTTTACCGCCAGTTTTAATAAGGAAACAAGGGTATTGCAGCGTACCAGGGTGCTTCCGAACTGTTCGCTGTCTTCGCCGGACAGCAGATCGTGCATCAGTTCCGGAACATCCGAAACGGACGAGAAAGAGATCTTCTGCAGAAATTCTTCTTTGAGAGGACCGGTAAACTGGATGATATCCGTGGTGATCTGGGCGGTATCATTGGCATTGACCACCTGACCTGCACAGATCCCGGCGATCCGCTTCATCAGGCCAATGGCATTTTTATGAGATCCGGCAATCGCCCCCAGTCTCTGAACGGTATTGCCGATCACTGTCGTGATCACCGGACAAAGATCCTTCAGTTCATGTTTCAGGATCTGGATCGTCTGGTATGTCCGTTCGATCAGATTCTGTTCATCGTTATCACACAGAAGAAGCGTCAGCTGATCGGCCGCATTGAAATAGTAAAGAACCTGGTCCAGGCCGGAGAGAACGTGTTGGATCGTACTGACCAGAAGGTTCCGATCCCGAACCGGGGCGTCCAGCTGGCAGACACTGACCTGGTAATAAGAACGAACGATATCCTGATCCAGTCTGCGGGCTTGTTCCAGAAGGGTACCGATATCGGTGCCCCCGTACAAAAGCTGCTGGGTGAAATGCTTCAGAAGAGCCTGCCTGACTTCATCCATATCAAACCCGTCAGGT
>JAFWOB010000103.1 GCA_017510065.1 Parasporobacterium sp. | reverse complement strand
TGCATCCTTTCTGAACATATCATTCAGATGATATAATCGATTACCATCTGAACAGCCTTTTCTTTTTTCTCGTCCAGATTTCTGGAAAACTGTTCGATGACAGCTTCCGCTCTCTTCTGGGCAGCATCAAGAGCTTCCTCCATGCCGGACTCTGCCTTTTTCAGCTGCTCTGCCGCAGCCGATCTGGCTTTACTGATCAGCTCCTGTTTATACTGCAGGGCTTCCTCTTTCGCGTCTGCGATGATCCCCGCCTTGGAAGCCTGGGCATCTTTTACCAGCTGTTTTGCCTCAAGTTCTGCTTCCCTGATGCGGTTCAGAGTATCCTGTGCCATGTGTGTGCCTCCTTGTATCCGCTATATTGATAGATTATTAACATTCAAAAATTATTAGCCATGTTAGCACCATCATGTATCTTTTTCAATACATTCACATGTACTTTTTCTGAACAAAGCAACTGATTCCGTTATATAGAAAAAAGAGGCATCCCGCTGCTGAAAAGTGAATAGGATCTGAACTTTTCAGCATTGGAATACCTCTTTTTTCATATTGATAACCGATCGGTTTTATTTGTTTATGGAAGCGCGCTTGCGGAGCCGGGAATCCAGGATCTTCTTGCGCATCCTAAGGCTCTTGGGGGTAACTTCCAGCAGTTCATCCGTATCGATGAATTCCAGACACTGCTCCAGGGAAAAGATCCTGGGCGGAGTCAGCTTCAAAGCTTCATCGGCGCCGGACGCCCTGGTATTGGTGAGGTGTTTGGTTTTGCAGACATTCAGTTCAATGTCTTCGGATTTGCCGCTTTCCCCGATCACCATGCCGGCATAGACCTTGTCCCCGGGCTTGATGAAGAACATGCCTCTGTCCTGGACAGCGAAGATTCCGTAGGCAACCGCTTCTCCTGCTTCAAATGCGATCAAAGAACCCTGTTTACGGTAGGCGATATCGCCCCGGTAAGGCTCATACCCGTCAAAGATCGTGTTGAGGATCCCGGTTCCTTTTGTAGAAGTCAGGAAGATGCCGTGGAAGCCGATCAGTCCTCTTGCCGGAATGGAGAATTCCAGACGGTTGCTCCCATCAGACAGAGTGGACATACTGATCAGGTTCCCTTTTCGTTCTGAAAGCATGCTGATCACTGTACCGGCATATTCTTCCGGCACATCCACCGTGGCAATCTCCACCGGCTCCAGGAGTTTACCGTTTTCATCCTTTTTATAAATCACTTCTGCCTTGGATACCGCAAATTCGTATCCTTCACGACGCATGTTCTCGATCAGGACAGACAGATGGAGTTCTCCTCTTCCCGACACTTTAAAGGTGTCCGTGCTTTCGGTATCCTCTACCCGCAGGGATACGTCTGTATTCAGTTCCCTGTAAAGCCGTTCCCTGATCTGACGGGAAGTACACCATTTTCCTTCCTGCCCTGCCAACGGGGAATCATTTACGATAAAATTCATGGAAATCGTAGGCTCTGAGATCTTCTGGAACGGAATCGCTTCGCTTCCCTCTGCACAGATCGTATCTCCGATCTGCAGATCGGCAATTCCGGACAGGGCGACAATATGCCCCATCTCGGCACTTTTTACATCGATCTTGTTCAGCCCGCTGAATTCATACAGTTTGGTGATCTTGACCTTCTCATGGGTAGAAGGATCATGGGCATTGAGCCGCAGCAGTTCCTGTCCGACCGCGATCACGCCGTTTTCTACTTTTCCCACGCCGATACGGCCCACATATTCATTGTAATCGATCGTAGAGATCAGGATCTGGGTCGGTGCCTGGGGATCTCCTTCCGGGGCGGGAATATTTTCCAGAATGCAGTCAAATAAAGGCTTCAGATCTTTATGCTCATCCCCAAGCTCTTTGACAGCATATCCCTGTTTGGCGGAGGCAAAGATGATCGGTGCATCCAGCTGTTCGTCGGAGGCGTCCAGATCCATCATCAGTTCCAATACCTCATCGATCACTTTTTCCGGACGTGCTTCCGGCCTGTCGATCTTGTTGATACAGACGATCACCTGAAGGTCAAGTTCCAGTGCCTTCTTCAAAACAAACTTGGTCTGGGGCATGGTTCCTTCAAAGGCGTCGACCAGCAGGATCACGCCGTTGACCATCTTCAGGACACGTTCCACTTCCCCGCCGAAATCCGCATGGCCCGGCGTATCCACAACATTGATCTTTACGCCATTATATTCGATCGCCGTATTCTTGGAGAGGATCGTGATCCCCCTCTCCCGTTCCAGATCATTGGAGTCCATGACCCTTTCCTGTACTTCCTGGTTTTCCCTGAAGACGCCGGACTGCTGCAGCATGGCGTCTACCAGTGTGGTCTTGCCGTGATCAACATGAGCGATGATCGCGATATTTCTTGTATTTTCCTGTTTACATTTCATAAATAAGCCTCGATATGAATGGATCACAGTCCTGATGCCCTGCAGCGGCTTGACGCCGCCGGAACCGGACTGCGCTGTTTTTCTACATAACTGAAAAATGATAGCATCATTGAGAACGGTTGTAAACTGCTTTCTGCAGCAGAACTTGCCCTTGAAGGCTGTAAATGCCAAATCAAGGGGCAAGTCGCATGACCTGTTCCCGAAATAAAACAACTGCTGCCTCCGTTACAGAAAGCAGCAGCTGATTTCGTTCCAGAAAAAGCCAAATAACAATTATGCGCGGACAGCGTCAAATTCGAATTCGCCCATAGCATTGGCAGATTTGCCGGTAAGCTTTTCTCCGTCAAAGGTTCCGGTCAGATGATTGGTCATCTCACCAACTGCGGTCTTGATGGTCATATCCCAGGAAAAGTTGGTTCCGTCAAAGGTTCCATTGTCCACCGGTGCGGTTGCGCCGTTGGCAGCGTCCGTTGCAGTGCCTTCGATCTTGTCGCCGACAACCTTCAGCTCATAGACAGATCTCATGTCGCCCATAAATGTGTGTACTGTGAAATTCCATTTTCCTTCCATTATTATATCCTCCTGTTTTTATCTGTATTGCTTTTTTATTGTTACGCAAATTTCAATTTGCTGTAATCACCGTATTTCTTGCCTTCATCGTCAATGATCCCGTCGACTCCCGGTTTGGTGGAGAACATGACGGCCGATGAACACAGAAGTCCGCCGCCTTTGCCCAGCGTATCGATTACCCTGCGGACATCCGCACGGATCTCTTCTTCCGTGGAATCCACCTTATCCGTAACCTGCGGATCCACGCAGCCTGCAAAGACAAGTTTGTCGCCCAGAGTTTCCTTCAGCATCTTAAGGTCATTCATAGGCTGCACGGAATGCCAGCTGTCTACCCCGATCTCTACCAGATCCGGTACAATGGGAGTGATATAGCCGCAGCTGTGGTGCATGTAATGCATTCCCAGTTCATGAGCTGCTGCCGCCATACGGCGCTCCGGCTCTTTATAGAACTGTCTCCACATATCCGGAGACATGAACATCTGGTTCTGATTGCCCCAGTCGTCATGCATCATCAGGAAATCCACATCCAGATATTTCTTGATAAAATAGAACTGCTCGATACGGTAATCAGCATAGGCATTTACATAGTCCGCATAGGCTTCCTCATCATCATAAGGAGCCATCAGACCGTTTACATGACCCATCATGGCGCAGATCCGTTCGAAACCGCCCATATTGCCGACCCAGTATCCCTGCAGCTGGTCTTTCTTGGCCCACATAGCCTTGGTACGCATGGCTGCCGCTTCCCAGTTTTTATCTTTCGGGCTCTGGAATTTGATCCTGTCCGGCCATTCTGTAATATCATCAAACAGTTCGGCAGTCGGGCTGACATGGCTCATCAGTTCCGGGTGAGCCGGATCCACTTCCCAGTCCAGTCCGAAATCATCTTTGCCGCTCATAAATAAGGGACGGTCATTGATCTCCGGGCAGATGATCATCTGAGATGCGGTATTGATCATCGGAACCCATTCCGGCTGTTCATGGTTCCAGCAGATTTCCATATTTTCGCGTTCTGTTAACATAAGACCTTCCTCCTGAAATGACTCGTTTTTCGATTATATTTTGGTGACTTTATCACAAATCCAATGATTGAAATATAATTCTAAAAGACATACTTTACTCGATATTTTAAACAATACCACCATTATTATTATCTGTCATTGGATGAAAAACAAGATTTTACACATGACGGATTTGTGATACAATCACAACAGCGTGCATTTAGGAGGAAATATATTTATGAATTGGGACCTGCTTTGCTATTTATTGGAAAATTTTTCGATTGCAAGGAAGAAAAACCGCTGTTTCACTTCCGCAGACCGGATCCTGCTGTTAGAAGAAACATCGCAGGATCTTCCGGATACCGTCTGCCTGGCGGATGAAAGCATGCCCTGCCCGGCATTCGAAAACGCCCTGATCATACATGCAGGACGGGCTGTCATGAGATGCAGCAACTATATCGTACTGGAAAAAGGAACTCTCACACAGATCCTGAACTCGCTCCTGAACGCAAAAGATCATCTGGATCTGTTGTCCCGGAAGCTTTCAGGTGCCATGCGTGATCAGGAAGTGATCGATATCGCCAGTGCATTTCTGAACGTTCCGCTTTTTTACTTTGATGCCAGCTACCGGGTTCTGGCGATCACGAAAAATGTCAGTTTTGCCGATGATCCGGAATGGGAGCATATGACAGAAAAAGGCTTTCTGTCCCTGCGCTCTATTCGTCTGATGCAGGAAAGCGGCGACCTGGATCTTCTGGCAGATAAAAAAGAGCCTTTCCCTTACAATGCCAGCTACTATCCATTTGAATCCCTGGTCTGCAATATCTGGAACCAGGATCAGTTTTACAGCCGTATGAACATGCTCTGTGTCCACGAGCCGCCGAACGAACTGCACATTGAGGAATGCCGGATCATCTGTGCCTGTCTCCTGCGGATCGCCTTGTCCTCCGGCAGCGCCATGTCCTATACCGGTCCTTTGAACAGTATGGTCCTGGATCTTCTGCAGGGAATGCAGCTTTCGGAGGAGCTGATCCTCGACAGACTCCGCTCCATGCCCCTTCTCAGGGAAAGCCTTGTACAGGTCTGTTGTATCGAGCCCAATGTCAGGAACGACCCTCAGGTACTGAATTACTATTCCGCCCAGATCGGTACCATGTTCGCCAAAGACACGGTGATCACGCTGGAATACGACGGCAAGATCGTCCTGATCCTGCATGCTGCAAAGGAAAAGGATTTTGACCCACTCTATCAGAAACTCTCCGATCTCCTGGAAGCGCAGGGAATGAAATGCGGCACCAGCAACCTGTTCCGGCGTTTCAGCTCTTTAAGGGATCACTATCTGCAGGCTCTGAAAACGCTGTCTCTCGGAAAACGCGCTGTCGGGATCAATCAGTTCCGGGAACATTATTTTGACTATCTGCTGTCTTTCCTTACCAGGGAACAGGCTATTTCCATGGTATCTTCAGACGTGCTTCATCTGCTGCACCTGCAGAAGGACTACCAGTTTCCCCTGACCGAAACATTAAATACCTATCTGGACTGCAACTGCAATCTGCAGATGACAGCGGAAAAACTGTATATTCACAAAAATACCGCTCTGTACCGTGTCAATCATATCAAAGAACTGCTTCATGCGGATCTGGAAGATGCGCAGCTCAGGATGCAGCTTCTGTTTTCCTTCAAGATCCTTGCTCTTTATCCGATCCGTCTGTAAACGTCCTGAAAAGCAAATACGGGGGTATGCGCGAAAAGGCGCATACCCCCGAAAAATGCAGGATGCTGTTTCTGTCAACCCATGAAATCTGCCTTGTCCCAGTTCAGAAGTCCTGTGTATTCCTTCAGTTCTTCCTCGCCGTCCAGAACACGTGCTGCTCCGGAAGCCATGGCTTCCATTTCAAATTCACCCGGATAAGCAGTGACCGGAGCAATGAAGGAGACCGCTTCCGTGATCTTCTGTACCAGTCCTTTGTTGTGGACCATACCGCCGCCTAACAGGATGCCGTCTACTTCCCCGTGAAGGATCGCTGCCATAGCGCCGATCTGCTTGATGATCTGGAAGATCATGGTGTCCCAGCAAAGAGCCGCAAACTTGTCGCCGGCTGCCGCCTTGTCAGATACTTCGATCGCGTCGGAGGTTCCCAGGAGGCTGACAAATCCGCCTGTCTTGGTGCACAGTGCCTTGGCGGTCTTGATATCAGTGTCTGCCACATATTTGATGATCTCCGAAGCCGGAAGGCTGCCGCAGCGGGTCGGTGTCATGGGGCCGTCGCCGCCTACAATGTCATTGCCGTCGATCATTTTGCCCTTTCTGTGGGCAGCGATGGAAGTACCGCCGCCGATATGAGCTACGACAAAATTGCAGTCTTCATACTTTTTGCCCATCTTCTTGGCATGCTGGATCGCCGTTTCCTTCTGATTCAGCGCATGAAGATGTACATTTCTGAATACGCCTTTGATACCGGTCATTCTGGCTTCCGGGATCAGCTCATCCGTATCCGGCGGATTAACAACAAATGCCTTGCAGCCGTATTCGTCCGCAAATGCCTTGGCGATCTGCGGTCCCAGCTGTGCCGGATGCTGTACACCGTTGGCCCCGCGTACAGCGTGATCGTACAGGACATCGTTGATCCCGTATACGCCGCCGTCAACCGCCATAAGGCCGCCGCCTCTTCCTACAACAGCATCCAGATCCGACAGATCCACGCCGTTTGCCTTGATCAGGTCACGGATCATGCCCAGACGGAAGGGAAGCTGATCGGAAATGGTTTTATATTTTGCAAGTTCGTCTGCTGCGTGGGACACATTCTCGGAAAACAGTTTTTCCTCGCCTTTATAAACGGCGATCTTGGTTGATGTGGACCCCGGATTGATGGTTAAAATCTTGTAAACTCCCATTTTTTCCTCCCTGAATATGATAAAACTGACTGCTTTAATTTTTATACAATTCTACACTATCGTCCCGAGAAATGATAGTCCTTAACGTAAAAAAAGAGACCGCCGCAACCATTTGCAACGACCCCTCTTTAGCGAGTGGTTAAAACCGGAGTTTATGCCGGATGGCATAAACTCCGGTTGGATTTTGTCTGGACTTAATTATTTCTTGATAAGCTCAGAGAAATATCTGATGGTCCTGCACATATTGGCTGTGAAGGAGCTCTCGTTGTCATACCAGGAAACAACCTGAACCTCAGTCTTGCCGTCTCCGCACGGGATAACGCTTGTCTGGGTTGCATCAAACAGAGATGCAAAGTTCATGCCAACGATATCGCTGGAAACGATCTGATCCTCGGTGTAACCGAAAGATTCATTGCTGCACTTCTTCATCTGTGCATTGATCTCATCAACTGTTACAGTACCGTTCACAACAGCGGTAAGGATCGTGGTGGAACCTGTTGCTACAGGAACTCTCTGTGCTGCGCCGATCAGTTTGCCGTTCAGTTCCGGGATAACCAGGCCGATAGCCTTTGCTGCGCCGGTGGAGTTCGGAACGATATTGACTGCTGCTGCACGGCCTCTTCTCTTGTCGCCTTTTCTGTGCGGTCCGTCAAGGATCATCTGGTCGCCGGTATAAGCATGGATCGTTACCATGATGCCGGACTCGATCGGAGCCAGGTCATTCAGAGCCTTTGCCATCGGGGCCAGGCAGTTTGTTGTACAGGACGCTGCAGAGATGATGTCATCATCTTTTGTCAGGTTCTGATGATTTGTATTGTAAACGATGGTCGGAAGATCATTGCCTGCAGGTGCGGAAATGATAACCTTCTTAGCGCCGGCATCAATATGAGCCTGTGCTTTTGCCTTGGAGGTATAAAAACCTGTGCACTCCAGGACTACGTCAATGTCAAGATCTTTCCAGGGAAGCTTGGATGCGTCTGCTTCTTTGTAGATCTCGATCTCACAGCCGTCAACAATGATGGAATGATCTGTATAAGATACAGCATCAGCCTTTGCATAACGTCCCTGTGTTGAGTCGTACTTCAGCAGGTATGCCAGAAATTCCGGGCTGGTCAGGTCGTTGATGGCAACGATCTGATACTCTGCATCGCCGAACATTCTTCTGAAAGCCAGTCTTCCGATACGTCCAAAACCATTGATTGCTACTCTAACTCCCATTTTGTCATCTCCTGTTCTTTTCCGGGTGATGCCGGAAAGGTATTTTATGAAGTCTTTTCTTTGAATTCTGGGGTATTGTAGTATTTTTATCAGTCTTTTTCCATACACACTCTAGCCAATCTTTCACAGAATTTCCACACTTTTATGGACATTTTTACTAATTCTGTTTATTTACTTTTATTCACATTTTTATCATACCTCTTTTAGCCCATTTTTCGCCGTTTTTTCGTCAATGTGCACAATCATCTTCTTCGCTCTATTGATTTCCTGAGCATAAAGCACTATAATTTTTCTAACTTGTTGAAGTTAATACTAATAAAGGAGAGGTATTTATCATGAAAAGATTATTAGTTCTTGTTCTTGCACTGGTGTTGGCATGCTCCATGACCGCCTTTGCGGGCGAAGGTGCAGATGCCGACTATTCGGGCTACACAATCCGGATCTACTCAAACTCCAACTCCACGGAGCGTACGACCTGGCTCATTAACGAAGCCAGAGACGCCGGCTTCACGATCAGCATTGATGACAATGCGGTCATTTCCGGTGATACCGCTGCTGTACAGGCTGCGAATGAGAACAAAGACGGCGATCTGATCTTCGGTCTGAACGAGACCCGCTGGGGACAGATCATTGACGGTGCTTATGAAAACCTGAAACTGGTTGACTGGACCCCGTCCTGGGCAGATAAAGTAGGCTCCTATAAATATGATGGAAAAGCTTACGGCATCGTGATCCAGAACGTGCTGATGCTCTATCGTACGGATGAGCTGGGCACCAACGGTGAAGAACTTCATTTTGAGCACTGGGCAGATGTGGTGGACAGCGGATACAAATGGTATCGCCAGAATAAAGTCGGCGGAACCACCAACGCCAACATTAACTCTGCGATCCTGTATGCGTTCACCGATCCGGAATCACCGGCCGGCGGCATCAGCCTTGACGGTTGGAAGACCCTCTGGAAATTCTGTGCAGAAGGCGTATCCGGCGGAGATGATTACAAATACGGTTTTGATCCGCTGAACAAAGGTGATGTGGCGATCTCCGAATTCTACTCCTCCGCTCTTTACGGCAAGATCGATGCTGCAGCGGAAGGTTCCGACGTTCCTCTGATCGGTACTCTGGAGCCGGAGAACTGGAACCTGGTGGACATCGCAGACGGCACTTACTACATTGCCGAATACATCGGCATCCTGGATAAGGAAGGCAGAAGCGAAGAAGAGACCGAAGCCGTGAAGGCATTCTGTGAATGGTTCGGCAGCGCTGACCTGCAGGCAGCATGGGCAGAAGAATTCGATACCGTTCCGTGCAACGAAGATGCTGTTGCTCTTTACTACGGCGATGACATTCCTCCGATCTATCTGCTGGACAACTTCGCTCTGAACACTGTGCCGGGAACCGACATGACCTATGCGGCATATGTTGGCGCGCACAGTGCGGAATGGACCAACATCCTGACCAATCTGGGATTCTTCTGGACCGATGCGACCGCTCCGGCAGAACCCGACTGGGAGTCTCTTGACTGGGCTACCCTGACACAGAGCGCAGGCGAATAACCCGGAATACAAGCTTGTTTTCGGAACAAGCACACAGATGGCGAGTCGAAAGACTCGCCATCCTTATATAAAGGCAGGAACCCATTATGATCAAATTAAAAGACATCGTAGTAAAATTCGGAGATTTCACAGCTCTCCACGATATCAATGTACAGGTAAACGAAGGGGAATTCTTTACCTTTCTGGGGCCATCCGGCTGCGGAAAAACCACAACTTTAAGGACCATTACCGGATTCATCGAGCCGGCAGAAGGTTCTGTCTTTGTAAAAGATAAAGACATCACCCACGTTCCCATCGAAGAGAGGAATATCGGAATCGTGTTCCAGAGTTATGCTCTGTTCCCCACCATGACCGTCTATGACAACATTGCCTTCGGCCTGAAGGTGAAAAAGCTGAAGAAGCCGGTGATCGATGAAAAGGTCCGTGCCATCGCCAAAAAGGTAGAACTGGCTGACGAGAAGCTCAATAAAGCCGTTTCACAGCTCTCCGGCGGACAGCAGCAGCGTGTTGCCATCGCCAGGGCCCTGGTCACAGAGCCCTCGATCATCTGCCTGGATGAACCGCTTTCCAACCTGGACGCCAAGCTCAGGGTCCAGCTCCGGGAAGAGCTGAAGCGGATGCAGAAGGACTTCGGCATCACCAGCATCTATGTCACCCACGACCAGGAGGAAGCTCTGACCCTTTCCGACCGGATCGCTGTGTTCAATAAAGGCCGGATTGAACAGATCGGAACTCCGAATGATATCTACAATCATTCCGCCACCGAATTCGTATGTAACTTTATCGGAGACATCAACCGGCTTTCCAACGGGATCGTCACGCAGCTGGCATCCTTAAGTTCCTCGGTCGATCCGAAACAGCACCATTATATCCGGCTGGAACGGCTCCATGTGAACGAGCCTGCGGAAGAAGGAGTCCTGTCCCTTCCCGGAACAGTCACCATGCGTGAATATTACGGTCTTTATATCAAATACTACATTGATGTCGGCAGCCAGGTCCTCAAGATCATGGAGCGCAACGACGGCGTTCATATCTATGAGGAAGGCGATCCGGTAACCGTTTCCATTAATCCGGCAGATCTCATGAGCTATCCTGCAGAAGGAGGAACGGAGGCAGAACAATGAAACTGCGCAATCCGAAACCATTCAATACCACCAGGATCCTGCAGCTGATCGGAGCACTGTGCTTTGTCTACCTGTTTCTGGGATTCATGCTGCTGCCATGCCTCAACACGCTGACCAGCATCTTTACCACGAAAAATGCAGCCGGGGAAACAGATCCCCTGGCCGTGATCCGCTTTTTCCTGGCAGGCAGTATGGGCAAATACGTCTGGAATTCCCTGAAACTGGCGATCCTGCTGGTGATCACGGTGAATATCATCGGCATCTCCATTGTCCTGCTTACGGAATATTTTGATATCAAAGGGGCAAAGATCCTGCGGCTCGGCTATATGACAACCCTGATCTACAGCGGCGTCGCGCTCGTGACCGGCTATATGTTCCTGTATGCGGGTGATGGGATCCTGACCACCTTCATGAAGGAGATGAATCCCGACTTCAACCCAACCTGGTTCAACGGCTTCAATGCGGTGTTGTTTACCATGACCTTTGCCTGTACCTCCAATCACATGCTGTTCCTTCGCAATGCGATCCGTGGGATTGACTACAATACCATTGAAGCCGCCCGGAATATGGGGGCAAAGCCTTTTAAAGTATTGTTCAAGGTTGTGCTGCCCACTTTGAAGCCGACGTTGTTTTCCCTGACCATCATGACGTTTATCACGGGTCTGTGCGCCATGTCCGCACCGACGCTTCTGGGATACGATTCCATCAATCCGGAGATCGTCCGGCTGGCAGGTTCTTCCACCGCAGATGAAGCATTTCCCCAGGCAAGGGCAGCTCTTCTGTCAATCATCCTGGCCTGCTTCACCATTATCCTGCTGACGATCCTTTCTTCCTATGAGAGAAAAGGACACTACCTGTCAGTTTCCAAGACCAAGGCGAAACTGCAGAAGCAGAAGATCACCAACCCGTTCTGGAACGTGGTAGCCCATATCTATGCCTATGTGCTGTTCATCATCTATATGACGCCGGTAGTCATGATCGTGGTGTTCTCCTTCCAGACTTACAGCGCGGTGAAAATGCGGCGGCTGGATCTGTCCCAATGGACGCTGCTGAACTATTTCGGAAAGGAAGACTATTCCTATCTGACCTCCCGGGGAACCTACAAGACGCGGGAAGGATCCATCTCCGGTGTGTTCTCCAACGAAGCTACCCTGGGCGGTATCCAGACCAGTTTTATCCTGTCCATCGCCGCGGCGGCCCTGGCCTGTATCATTGTGGTGATCGCCTGCAATTATATCTTCAAGCATAAGAAAACGGGAACCATCCTGGAGTACGCCCTGCTCTTTCCATGGCTGCTTCCTACCATCCTGATCTGCTATTCCTATCGTGTATTCTTCAACAGCAATGATGTGTGGTATGTATTCGGGACCAATCTGTATTATGGGGACATGGTGAAGCTTCTGATCATAATCGCATATACGGTGGTGAAGCTCCCCTTCTCCCTCCGAATGATCAAGGCAGCCTTCTATGCCATCGACGAGGAGCTGGAAGATGCAGCCCGCAATCTGGGCGCCAGCCCGATCAGGACGTTCCTGCGGGTAAAACTTCCCATTATCCTGCCCAGCGTACTGGCCGTCTTCGCCCTGAACTTTAACGCACTCTTTACCGAGTATGATATGTCGGCAACATTTGCCAGTACTTACGGTACCTCTTACGCTATGGTAATTCAGAGCATGACCAGGGAGGAAGGCCTGTACGGCTATAATATCAATGCTTCAGGGAGGCGCTGCGCTTCCACGGTATTTATCATGATCGTTTCCGGACTGATCCTGTATCTGGTATACGGCGTCGGCGGAAGAGATCTGAGCGAACGGCTGAAAGCACGAGAGAAATGGAAGAGGCGTTTTGCCTGGCTGACAAAACGCTCCGGAAAGAAAGGAGCCACTGATCCATGATAAAAAATATTCTGTTTGACATGGGAAATGTACTGGTCTGCTGGAATCCCAGCCTGTTTCTGTCAAGGCTGGGCCTTCCGGAGGAGGATTCCCGCCTTCTGATGAACGAAGTGTTCCGGAGCGTGGAATGGATCCAGCTAGACCGGGGAACCCTGACAGATAAAGAAGCGCTTTCCCGAATGTATCCGCGGCTTCCGGAAAGGCTTCACAGTGCTGCCAGGCAGCTTGTGACTTCCTGGGAGGAGCCGATGGTTCCCATGCCGGAAACAGACCGTCTCGTAAAGGAGCTGTCTGAAAACGGGTACGGTTTGTATCTTCTTTCCAACGCCTCCTTGAGGCACAGCGAATACTGGCCGAAATTCCCGGTCGCCCGGTATTTTGAGGACCGTCTGATGATCTCCTCCACATGGAAACTTCTGAAACCGGAGGCAGCATTTTATGAGAAAGCGTTGTCTCTTTTCGGTCTGCTGCCGGAGGAATGTGTCTTTATTGATGATAACCCCTCAAATGTAGAAGGCGCTATGTATCTGGGGATCCACGGCATTGTCTACAACCAGGATCCGAAGCAGCTGCGGGAAAAACTCCGGGAACTGGGTGTCAGGATCTGATGATATCTGCCTCATGCTGTTATAGGGCTGTCCCGGCTGATCAAAAAAACAACTTACGAACGATCTCTATATGAATTACCGTTCGTAAGTTGTATTTTTTTACCGATTTTGGACAAAAATCATTCACAGGCTGTATAAACGGGATCCTTTTCAGCCGATGATCTTCAGCGCGCCGGTCGGGCAGGCATCTGCGCACAGATGGCAGTCCTTGCATCCGGCGATCACGGAAGGATCATTGAATTCCGGTTTGATCACGGAAGTAAATCCTCGGCCTACCAGTCCCAGGATGCCTTTCTTTGCATTTTCATCACAGGTTCTTATACAAAGGTTACACAGGATGCACTTATTCTGATTGCGCTCAATGCTCACCAGTTTCTGCTCCACGAATCCCGGATGATGCTGTCCTTTCAGTCTTGCCGGGCAGATCTCTTCCCTACGGGCGGTAAAGATCAGACGGCAGTCTTCATAGTCATGGCAGCCGCACTCAAGGCAGCGCGCCGCTTCCTTGCGGACGTCTTCCTCAGCGAATCCCAGATTGACCTCTTTGAAATCATGTCTTCTCTCTTCCGGGGTTCTCTTCGGCATGATGACGCGGGCTGCTTTTTCTCTTTCTGCCAGTTCCTTCTTTACCGTTTCTTCATCCCGCTCGGAAACAAAAGGCTTCTTGTAGGGGATGATCTCTCCGTTCAGATAGGAATCCACCACCAGGGCTGCTTTATTGCCTTCGCCGATGGCGGCTATAGCGATATCCGCGCCTTTGTTGGTGGCATCACCGATGGCAAAGACGCCTTCCAGATTGGTCCGGAAAGTAGCCTCATCGGCCGTAATGATTCCCTTGCGGTTAAACTCCAGCTCTTCAAATCCTGTCGGATCCAGTTTCTGTCCAATCGCCGCAATAACGGTATCTACATCCAGGATCTCAAATTTGCCTTCCACCGGCACAGGGCTGCGTCGTCCCGAAGCATCCGGCTCACCCAGTTCCATAACCTGCAGTTTGATCCTCTTTACTTTCCCGTTTTCAGAAATGATCTCGGCAGGATTGGTCAGGAACTTGAAAGTAACGCCTTCTTCGATGGCATCATCTATCTCTTCCTCATCTGCCGGCATCTCATTTCTGGTTCTCCGGTAAATGACATAGACGTCTTCTGCTCCCAGACGGACAGCCGTTCTGCAGGCGTCCATGGCAGTATTGCCGCCACCTACGATGGCGACTTTTTTGCCGATATTGATAGGACGGGAAAGCGTTCCCTCCGGATCGTAAGGCTGTACTGCCAGTGCTACATCCCGCAGGAAATCGATGCCGCCCAGGACTCCTTCCGCATCCTCACCAGGACATCCCACGGAAGAACTCTTCCAGGCGCCTACCGCGATCACAACCGCATCATAGTCCTTACGCAAAGACTCCAGTGAGATCACTTCTGCTCCGGTAAATGCTGCCGGTGAAGCCTCTCCTCCGATTCTGACATTATTGACCAGCTTGACGCCCAGATTGGCGATCTCCGCGATCTCCCGGTGCAGGATCCTCTTGGGAAGCCGGTATTCCGGAATACCGTAGCGGAGCATACCGCCCATTTCCGGCATTGCGTCATAGACTGTCACTTCATGGCCGTTTCTTCTCAGGAAGAACGCTGCAGTCAGTCCGCCGGGACCACCTCCTATGACCGCCACCTTTTTGCCGGTCGCCTTTTTCACTTCCGGTTTGTACGTCGGAGGGATCGATATGCCGCATTTTCCGTCCATACCGCCGCGGAAGACCGTTCCGTCTGTCACGCCGTCATAAGGGCTGGTAAGATGCAGATCCCTGTCCGCAGCAAAATATTTCATATAGGCGATGCTCATAGGCTGCTCTACAAATCTCCTGCGGCAGTTCTTTTCACAGGGATGAGGGCATACCCTTCCGATGGATGCCGGAAGCGGATTGGTCTCTTTTACGATCTTCACTGCCTGATAATCATTTCCCAGGGCGATCTGCTTGATATATCCCTGGGCATCGGTACCTGCCGGGCAGTTCAGGGAACATGGCCCCACACAGTCTCCGTCATGATCGCTCATCAGCAGTTCCAGAGCGATCTTACGGGCTTTTTTCACCCGGTCGGTTTCCGTGCTGAGTACCCATCCGTCTGCTGCGGCTGTGGAACACGCCCGCATCAGTTTCGGCAGGCCTTCCCCTTCCACAAGACAGATTCCGCAGGCGCCATAGTCCTTAACGCCTTCAAAATGACACAGGGTAGGGATGTAAACGCCGTTTGCCGTCGCGATCTTTAAAATGGAGTCACCTTTATTGCCGATACATTCTTTTCCGTTAATCGTGATCTTGATCTGTTCCATTTACTCTCACCTCCCTATTTCACATAAATGGCATCAAACTTACAGGTACTCTTGCAGGTGCCGCATTTGATGCATTTCTCAGGATCAATGCTGTGAGCAGATTTTACGGTGCCGCTGATCGCATCCGCAGGACATTTTCTTGCACAGGCAGTGCATCCTTTACATTTATCAGGGTCAATATAATACATCAGAAGATCTCTGCACTCTGCAGCAGGACATCTCTTCTCACCGATATGCGCTTCGTATTCATCCCGGAAATACCGGATCGTAGTCAACACCGGATTCGGAGCGGTCTGTCCCAGTCCGCATAAAGCGCCGTCCTTGATGGAATAGCACAGTTCTTCCAGAAGCTCGATATCGCCATCTTTACCATTACCTTCCACGATGCGGTTCAGGATCTCCAGCATTCTTCTGGTGCCGATCCTGCAGTGAACGCATTTGCCGCAGGACTCTTTGGAAGTAAAATCAAGGAAGAACTTCGCCATACCCACCATACAGGTATTTTCATCCATGACAACCATACCGCCGGATCCCATGATGGCGCCGGTGGCACTTAATGCCTTGTAATCGATCACGGTATCCAGCAAATGTTCCGGAATACAGCCGCCGGAAGGACCGCCCAGCTGAACAGCCTTGATCTTCTTATCTTCACGGATTCCGCCGCCGATATCAAAAATAACATGGCGCAGAGTCTGTCCCATGGGGATTTCCACCAGGCCGCCCCGGCGGATCTTGCCGGTCAGGGCAAACACCTTGGTTCCTTTGCTGTTTTCCGTACCCATGGCGGCGAATTTCTCCCCGCCGTTCAGGATGATCCATGCCACGTTGGCAAAGGTCTCTACGTTATTGATATTGGAAGGCTTCATCTTATAGCCTGCTGCTGCGGGGAACGGTGGTTTGAGTCTGGGCATTCCCCGTTTTCCTTCCAGGGATTCAATGAGGGCCGTCTCTTCACCGCATACAAAGGCTCCGGCACCTGCCATATACCGGAATTCACAGGAAAATCCGGTTCCCAGGATATTCTGTCCGATATAACCAGCCTCCCGTGCCTGCCGGATGGCTTCATTCAGATGGATGATCGCCAGCGGATATTCTGCACGTACATAGACGATCGCCTCGGAAGCCCCGATGGCGTAGGCTGCGATCATCATGCCCTCGATCAGGTTATGCGGATCGGACTCAATGACAGCTCTGTCCATGAAAGCACCGGGATCGCCTTCATCTGCATTGCAGATCAGGTATTTTTCTTCTCCCGGCGACTGTCTGGCTGCATTCCATTTGAACCAGGTAGGAAATCCTGCGCCGCCGCGGCCTGCAAGTCCGGAAACCTTGATCTCTTCGATAACTTCTTCCGGGGTCATAGAGGTAAGAACCTTCTCCAACGCCTTGTAACCGTCCCGCTCTTTATAGGAAGCGATGTCTTCCGGATCGATGATGCCGCAGTTGCGCAGCGCGATCCTGGTCTGCTGAGTCAGGAACTCTTCATCTTCCGGTTTGATCACCATTTCCGACAGACCGGACAGATCCCCTGCCCGCACCGCGCTGACAACAGCCTCAGCCTTATCTGCAGATACGTTAACAAGCCTTTTTACAAGTTTATGTCCATCGTAAATATCTACGATCGGCTCCAGAAAACACATGCCGTTGCATCCGGTGCTGCCCAGTTCAAACGGTTCCTGTTCTGTCATACAGGCTTTTATGGCTTCATATGTTTTTCCGGCTCCTGCCGCAATCCCACAGGATCCCTGTCCCACAACGATCTTCATCATGCCTGTGTACCTCCTTCTTCCTGTGCTTTCTTCCGAAAATCATTCAGGATACCGATCACCTTATCCGAAGTCAGAAGGCCGAACACTTCATCATTGATCATCATCACGGGTGACAGAGAGCAGCATCCCAGGCAGGCCACAGTCTTCAGGGAAAAGATCCCGTCGCTGGTGGTCTGACCATTGGAGATTCCCAATTCACTGCATATCACATCTTCCAGTGTATCGGAACCATTGACATGACATGCCGTACCTTTGCACAGCATGATAAGGTATTTTCCGACTGGCTCCAGACGGAACTGGGAATAAAAGGTAGCTACGCCCATGACTCTGGCCGGCGAGATTCCGGTCTGGGAGGCCACATAGTAAATGATCTCCGAAGGCAGATACCCGTAGATCTCCTGGGCATTCTGAAGGATCGTGATCAGATTGCCTGCGTCATGACCGCATTCATCCAGCACTTTATCAAGAGCTTTCATGTTTTCATCTTTGCAGCAGCAGTCGCTCATTACATTTTTCCTCCTGTTCCTTACATACACAAATACAACCGGCTCTGAAGAAAGTCAGTTGTATCGTGAAATTCTATCTTGTGATAATTTCGGATTATTCTTCGGTACCTTCGGTTTCTTCTATGATGCGTTCGAATTCTTTGCAGACCCTGTCAAATTCCTCATCGTCTTCGATGTCCAGGAATTCAAATTCTTCGTCCGCCAGATCATGATAGATGTAAAGGTATACATCATCCGACTCTTCATCTTCCGGAACAAGGGCAATATAATCCTTGCCGTCCAGATTGAATACGAAGAGCGGCTCCACAACTACTTTTTCATCATCTTCAAACTCGAGGGTGATCTTCATATCCTCATCTTTGCTATCCTGGCAGCCGCAGGTGCAGTCTTCGCCGTGTTCCAGTTTGTCTGTCATAAAAACTTCCTCCGTAAGTATATTTCTGTGTATTATAACCGATATGGTTGAATTGTGCATCAGGAATATTTTTTTTGTACATGATAAAATGAATTGTCTGCTCTCTTTTTTTTATTTATAATATAACAGTTAAGATCTGATCTTATGTCAAACAAAACATACGGATCCGAATATTTCCGAACAGGGAGGAACATCATAATGTACAAAGCAGGATTCATCGGAGCAGGTAACATGGGCGGTGCACTGATCATGGCTGCCTGCAAGACTATCGGCCCGGAACATGTTATCATCACGGATTACGACCTGGGAAAAGCCAGGGAACTGGCTGCACTGACCGGCTGCCAGGTGGCAGAGAGCAACAATGAAGTTGTGAGTTCATCTGAATATACATTCCTGGCAGTCAAGCCCAACGTCATGCGGAGCGTAGCTTCAGGGATCGCGGAAACACTGAACGCCGGGATCGAAAAAGGCATCAAGCATGTCATCGTTACCATTGCCGCCGGCATTACGATTGCCACGATCAAAGAATGTATCGGTGACAAAGCTCCGGTGATCCGTATCATGCCCAATACACCGGTAGCTGTCGGGCAGGGAATGATCCTTCTCACCGGTGACGGCGAACAGGATGAAAATATCATGGAATTTCAGAAGATCATGAAAGAAGCCGGGGATTTCCTGTACATTCCCGAGAGCAGCTTTGATATCACCACCAGTATCAGCAGTTGTTCCCCTGCTTATACCTATATGTTCATCAGTGCTCTGGCAGACGGTGCCTGCCAGGTAGGCGTTCCCCGCGCCCAGGCGATCCGGTTGGCAGCTAAAACGGTGCTTGGTTCCGCCCAGATGGTTCTTGAGACCGGCACCCATCCCGACCAGCTGAAGGACAATGTCTGCTCCCCCGGAGGCTCCACTATTGTCGGAGTTACGGCTTTAGAGCAGAACAACTTCCGCTATGCGGTTGCCCAGTCCATTATCCAGTCTACCGCCAAAAATCTGGAACTCGGGAAATAGAACTCCCGGCAGGAATGTTCCTGCGCATTGTTCTGAATCAATATTATGAATGCACTTATTACAGCTATGGTGAAGATCATTGTCTCAATGGCAATCGGTTTTTTCCTGCGAAAAACAGATATCTTCAACGATGTTTCCAACAAGGCGATCTCCACGCTGATCATCCATGTGACAGCGCCATGCCTACTGTTTGCCAGCATCGTTACCATGGACAGCAGCGAGTTTAAAAATGCCGTCACGCTTCTGTGGGTGGGGGTGATCGTCTATGCGGTCCTCATTGCCCTGGCGATCCTCGTCACCAGATTGCTGAAAGTGCCTCCCTCTGCCCGGGGCGTCTACCAGGCTGCCATGATCTTCGGAAATGTCAGCTTCCTTGGGATCCCTTTGGCGGAATCCCTGTACGGAAGTCTCGGCGTGTTTTATATCGCTCTACTGAACATCCATTTTAACCTGCTGTTCTTCACCTACGGGTTTTATCTGATCATAAGCAGCGGGTCCGGCAAGGGCAGTTTCTCCCCGAAGAAACTGATCAACAGCGGGATCATCGGTATCTGTCTGGCCATGATCATCTTTTTCCTGCAGATCCCCCTTCCGGAAGTGGTCACTGCACCCATTTCATTTGTCGGGAGTATCACTTCTCCGCTGTCCATGATCATTATCGGAAGTTCGGCAGCCGCTTACCCGCTGAAGCTTGTTTTCAGCCAGAAAAAAGTATACCTTCTGTCTGCCCTGAGACTTCTGGTATACCCGATCCTTGCGTATTTTATCCTGAAACTGACTTTGGGGGACAATCTGCTGACCCGCATCATCTGCATCTATATCGGCATGCCCACCGCTTCTGCCGTCGGCATGACAGCCATTGCCTACGATGCAGACGCAAAGTCTGCCACATTCTGTACCGCCATGATGACGATCCTGTCCCTGGCGACGATCCCTGTCCTGTACCTGGTGATGACCTATCTGTAAGCCCTTATCTATCTGCACCACCGTCCGGCTGCCCCGCAGGGAAGCACCAGATGATTGCTGCTGACGGGAAGTCCTACTTCCCCGGCATCCACCGATCCCCCCAGCCGCGGCACCAGAACAGTATTCAGCATATAGGACAGCACAGCGGGCTGAAGCCCTGTGGTATAGGAATTTACCAGGAAAAATAAAGCATCTTCCTTCAGTACCTGGCTGCACAGACGGATCAGTTCAAAGATATTATCTTCTATTTTCCAGATCTCACCTTTCGGCCCCCGTCCGTAGGACGGCGGATCCATGATGATACCGTCGTAGCGGTTGCCCCGCCGGATCTCCCGCTCCACAAACTTCTGACAGTCATCCACCAGCCACCTGGTATTGGTCTCGGGAACTCCGGAAGAGGCTGCATTTTCCTTGGCCCACCCTACCATGCCTTTGGAAGCATCCACGTGGGTCACCTGGGCACCGGCGGCTGCCGCAGCCACCGTAGCACCGCCCGTATAGGCAAACAGATTCAACACTTTGAGAGGCGCGCCTTCGGTTCCGGCCTTTCCGATCAGACCCGAAAACCATTCCCAGTTCACTGCCTGTTCCGGAAACAGTCCAGTATGCTTGAAACTGAAAGGTTTCAGATGAAAAGTCAGGGTCTTTCCCACACTTTTAAGATCATAATGAATGCTCCACTGCTGGGGCAGATCGAAAAATTCCCATTCTCCTCCGCCTTTGCTGGATCTGTGGTAATGGGCATTGATCTTTTTCCATTCGGGGATCTTTTTCGGAGTATTCCAGATCACCTGCGGATCCGGACGCAGGAGAATGTGTTTTCCCCATCGTTCCAGCTTTTCCCCGCCGGAGGTATCCAGTACTTCATAATCTTTCCAGTTGTCAGCGATCCACATAATTTATTCCTCTATTTCATTACAGGCTTTCTGCAGCATTTCATAAAACCGTCCTACGTGCCAGCCGTCCATCAGACCGTGATGCGTCTGACTGGAAATAGGCATCCATATTCTCCCCGACACAGCCGGATCTTCAAAGTATTTGCCGAAGGACATTTTGGGAGCATTGTCCACACCGTCCGTCTTGATGGTCCGGATAAAACCGGTGTACTGCACCCAGGGGAGGGCTGTGAAATTGACAAGATCCAGCTTGCCCTGTCTCATGATCTCCCGGCTGTCAGGACCGGCTGTTTCCAGCCGCTTATGAGTTTCAAGGCAGAATTCTTCAATACTATCACACGGCCACTTTCCCTCCGCCATAACAAAGAGTTCCTGCCCCGGAATGATATGATTGATGACCGGGCGGGTATGATCGATCACAAAAGGCTTGCCATCTATGAACCGGTAACGGTAATTCGGGATCTGATCCATCGCCTTTACGCACAGATACACCATCACAAGATTAAAGGAAAGTCCTTTTTTCTTTGCATATCTCAGCGGTTTTGTCACATCGACATTAGCCGTGATGATAATATACGGAAGATCCGTCCCCAGATAGGCAGCGAACAGATCTTTGCGCTCCCAGGTTTCCAGGTCGATCCATTCGATGGAATTGGTCTCCCGATCGTAAAAGTTTTCTGTCATGTTTCCGCAGTCTCCTTTTGTCATGGTCAATGGAACTATACCATAACAGGCAGGGCAATTCCAGTCTGCGGCAGATGCTCTGGTTCTGACCGCGACATAACAAGTCCAATCATGTCTGTGATGCAAAACGCATACAGGCTATGGCGTGATTAAGGTTTTTGCGCTATGATAAACGCAGCAACCTGAAATCAACAACACAGAGAGGTTTTACATGAATAAGATTACAAATGACATTATTTATACCGGTATCAATGATTACACAACGGATCTGTTCGAAAGCCATTACCCGATCCCGAACGGCGTGACCTACAACTCCTATGTGATCCTGGATGAAAAGACCATGGTGGTCGCCACCATGGCGGAAGGCTTTGCAGAGGAATGGATGGATAAGGTCAAGGAGGCGTTGAACGGACGCAATCCGGACTACCTGCTGATCCAGCACATGGAACCGGACCATTCCGCTGCCCTTGACCGGTTTATGAAAGCATACCCGGAAACCATAGTCGTCGCGTCCAAGCCGGCCATCAACATGATGGTAAATTATTTCGGCACGGATTATGCAGGCAGAAACCTGATCATCAAAGACGGTGATACATTATGCCTCGGAAAGCATGAGCTGGTCTTTGTCGGTGCACCGATGGTACACTGGCCGGAAGTGATGATGGCTTATGACAAAGAAGACAAGGTGCTCTTCTCCGCCGATGCCTTCGGCCGGTTCGGAGCCCCGCTGGATCACAGCCTTGACGGCGCATCTGCAGAATACGAAGCGGAAGAATGGCTTACGGAAGCCAGACGCTACTATATCGGCATTGTAGGAAAACAGGGCGATTCCGTGAAGAAAGCATTTGCAAAGATTGCCGAACTGGACAATCTGGAGACCCGGATCATCTGCGCTTTGCATGGCCCGGTTCTGACCCATGATCTGACAAAATACTTTGATGTCTATATGAAATGGGCGACTTACACACCGGAAGAAGAGGGCGTTGCCATCTGCTATTCCTCCGTCTACGGACATACGAAAGAAGCTGTGCAGATGCTGGCAGCTGCCCTGAAAGAGCTTTATAAGGGCATCGGGCACTGCGACAGCCATGCTGCTCCGCCAGTGGAAGTTTATGACCTGGCCCGCTGCGATCTGAGTGCTGCCGTAGCCGCTGCCTTCCGTTACAGCAAAATGGTTCTGGCGACAACGACTTATTACAATGACATCTTCCCCTGCATGAAAGATTTCATTAACCATTTGAAATATTCCGCTTTCCAGAACCGGAAGGTTGCCCTGATCGAAAACGGAAGCTGGGCGCCGAAAGCCGCTGTCGGCATGAAAGCCCTGTTGGAGGAGTGTCCCGGAATTGAATACTGCGATACTTCTGTTTCCATCAAATCCGCCATGACAGACGCCAACAAAGAACAGATCCTTGCACTTGCAAAGGAACTGATCGGACGTTGAGGCATAATCTGCCATAAAAAAACCGGGAAGCCGATGGCTTCCCGGTAGCTATGTTCAAAAGATATTAATTATTTGGATGCAAGAAATGCATTCATCTTCGCAACAATGGCGTCCACATCTGTGCCATGAACCATACATGCTTCTGTAAGGCTCTCTGCCTGGGATGCGGGGCATCCTAAACAATGCATGCCTGTTTCCAGCAGGATCGGAACAAGGCCTTCGTCTGTTCTCAGGATCTCACCGATTGTCATATCTTTTGTGATTGTTGCCATTAGACTTTCCCTCCTTGGTAGTGTGCTCTTTGCAGTGGGATTATAGGCTACCCATCTGCCGATTACAATATCGGAAAAGGAGAAGAAAATGGCAAAGCCAATGGAAGCGATATACATTATGGCTAAAAAAGAAGGAGTATAATTATGGAAAAAAGAGACCATATCTTATACCAGCTGGCCCTGTTCCAGTCTGTAGCCCTGGGGGAATACTATGGATTTCGCACAGTCGCCCAGTTTAAGGAGCACGGCGACATCGGAATGGGAATTTTTGAAGCGGTAAACGGAGAACTCATTCTGTTGGACGGGATAGTATATCAGGCTCTTGCTGACGGATCCGTGATCGTGCCTTCCGACGATGTCCTGATCCCTTACGGCAATGCCGCCTTCTTTGAAGCAGATGCAAAGATCAGCCACGTGACGGCAGCCGGTTTTCCGGAATTGGAAAAACTCCTCAATGAACAGGTCGTCCGCACAGGTCCCAACCAGTTCTTCTTTGTGAAGATCACGGGGCATTTTCCCTATGTCGCAGTCCGCAGCGAGCTGAAGCAGGAAGAGCCCTTCCGGATGCTGAATATCGCCCTTCGCACCGACCAGCGCAAATATGAATACTACAATATTGACGGCACCATCGTCGGCCTTTACTGCCCTCCCTATATGCAGAGCATGAATGCGCCGGGATGGCATTTCCATTTCATTTCCGGCGACCGGACCAAGGGGGGCCATATGACCGCAGGCTCTCTTTCAGACTGCTCATTGCAGGTCAATCGGATCAGCCGGTTTACCGTGGAGATCCCGGACTCTGACAGCTTCAACAAAAAAGATCTGGGGCAGGATGTGATGGCTGCGATCCGGGAAGCGGAACAAGGAGATTTTTAAGACGACGTTTTCCTTTCTTCTGCAGCCGTTCTGCCCGCCCGTATCTGCCGATTCTCCTTCCGGAACGCAGCCGGTGACATCCCGGTATACTTGCGAAACATCCGGGAGAAATGGTCCGCCGAATCATACCCCACCAATAGAGCGATATCCATAATATGCTTATCTGTATTCTTCAGATATTCCCGTGCATGATCGATCTTCAGTTCTGTTACGATCTCCATAAAGGATTTTTTGAAATGGTTCCTGATATAACGGGACAGATAAGCCGAGTTATAATGAAAATGATCCGCTGTCTGTTCCAATGTGACCGACACGTAATGATTGCTGATATACCGGCGGATGCTCTCTGCATCCACTTTTCTTTTGTGAAAATCTTCCCTGAACAATTCCATGTTCTGTCCATATTTACGAAAAGCCCGGCTAAGGAACAGTTTCATCAGGCTTACCGCGCAGGAATTGGAATAAACTTCCTCCGCAGCGCATTCATTTGCAAAGGACTGCAGATAAAACCGCAGCTCGCTGTCGTCTTCTGCTCCGCGAATGATACAGTAATTACCTGTCTCGCTGCTGAGCGCATTGCTGAAGAAATCCGACATTCTCGAAGGCACTGCCAGGAAATCGTTGAAAACAATGTTGAAAGAAGCCTCGTCGATCAGAGCTTCAAAAGCAAAAGAGCCCGAATACGTATGGGTTTCATGCAAAAACCGCGGTGTGACGATCAACAGATCCCCCGCCTTCAGGTCTTTCGTCTGACCATCAAAGACGCATCTCACCTTCCCCTGATACAGATATGTCACGGCAAAAAAATTCGCCACCGGCTGTCTGTGGAATCCGTAATCATGTATATGCTGAACACATGCCACATCCTTCCCGTTCCGGAACATGGCGCCTTCTGTTTTTTTCCTTTCCTTGACCCTCCCCGCTTCGAGGATCAGGTCCGCACGGAACGGGATCCGGTCGTACGCCTCCATAAACGCCTCTTTGGACATATGCCCATCCAGAAAAGGCCTCGGGATCGGCTCCTCTGACAAAGCGCCTTCCTGTTCCATCAGTTCCAGCGTTTCCATAAAATCCGGCATTTCTCCATTTTTCTGTCTCCGACGCTTCCGGAACTGTTTCACCATTTCCGGTGTTCCGTATAATTCCTTTCCCATGATGCACCTCATTTTCTGCTCTGCGGTTAAGATCCTTTTTTATCACATGATCATGTTATACCAAATAAATATCGTTTTCCAGTAAAAAAATGCAGGCTCTATGTCAATTTCCGACATGGTACAGGAAGTGAACTGCTTGTATCATGGTAATGTAAGTAATTGTTTATATTACACATTGATATCTAAAAGGAGGAGAACCAATGAAGAAACTTGGTAAAGCATTTGCAATCATCATGGCCGCTGTCATGGTGTTTGCTGCAATGGCAGTTTTTGCCGCTCCGGCAGAAGCTTCCGAGCCCGTCACCGGTGCTTTTGCCACCACTACAGGAGGCGATGTGCTGGGTTATCGTTATGACGGCGTTGATACGTATTTTGCCATTCCGTATGGCACTGCACAGCGTTTCATGCCTGCAGAGCCGGCATCCTGGGAAGGTATGTACTGTGCCAATGTTATGGGCGAGATCTGCCCGCAGTCCATCCATGCAACAGCAGGCAGAGACCTGTTCAACTGCTTCCCGTATAATCTTGTTCAGCCGGAAAGTGAAGAAAAATGCCTGAACCTGAACGTCTGGACCCCGCAGACCGGCGAAGGCAGCCGTCCGGTTATCGTCTGGTTCCACGGCGGCGGATTCTCTACCGGATCTTCCACACAGTTCACGTTCTATCTGGGCGAATCCATGGCCAAGGCTTATGATGTTGTATTCGTCAGCGTGAACCATCGTCTGAACTGCCTGGGCTTCACCGATCTGTCTGCATATGGTGAAGAATACAAATACTCCGGAAACGTAGGCCAGATGGACCTTCAGCTGTCCCTGGAGTGGGTACGTGACAACATCGCAGCTTTCGGCGGCGATCCGGAAAATGTCACCATCATCGGCCAGTCCGGCGGCGGCAGCAAGGTTACTACACTGATGAGCACACCGTCCGCAAAAGGTCTGTTCCACAAAGCAGTTGCCCTGTCCGGCGGCGGCGTACAGGTTGGCCGCACTACCGAATCTGCACAGGCTGATACTGCAAAAGTAGTAGAAGTTCTTGGTCTTGAAGGCGACGATATCCCGGCACAGCTTGCAGCTCTTTCCTATGAAGAACTGATGGCAGCCTGCACACAGGCCGGTGTCAGCTACGGTCCGGTTGTCGACGGCGATTACATCCCCACCGGCACCTATGAGATCTCCGCAGATATCCCGTTCATCGCTTCCAATGTTATGGGTGAATTCACCACAAACTATGCAGAAGCCATTCCGTTTGCTCCGAACTATGATGTTCATATGATGCTGACCAACATGGATGATGAAGCTGCAGCAGCTCAGTACATTTCCAAATATACGGAAGAGTTTGCTCCTGCTATCATGGATGCTTTCAAGGAAGCTTATCCAAATCATCCGTTAAGAGACGGTCTGTATCTGAACAACCGTTACGGCGCAGGTATGTCCGCACTTCCTCTGTGCGACGCTATGGTTTCCTATGGCGGCACTGTTTACAACAGTCTGCTGGCTTATGACTATGCAATGTACGGCGGCATCGTTCCGATCCATACCGCAAGCTCCATCCCGTTCTGGTTCAACAACGTCGACGACATCAAGGAATTCATCGCAGGCGATGAAGAAGGCGCATATGCAATGGGCGCTTATGTATCCGGCGCACTGGCAGCATTTGCCTACACAGGAAATCCGAGCACCGAGGATCTTGCATGGGAAGCTTATACACCGGAAAACGGCGCAACCATGGTATTTGACGGTGTTAATACAGAACTGAAGACAGGTTTCTTTGACAAACCGATCTTCGATGCGATCGCTCTTGCTCCGTCAAGCTCAGGAGAATCTGCTGCAGAATCCAATGAAGAAGCAGAAGAAGCTCCATCTGAAGAAGGCGAATCTGAAGAAGGCGAAGCTCCGGCAGAGGAAGCAGCAGGCGGCTACACTCAGACAAAGGTATTCGACGGCACATACGGATTTGGTGATGCAGAGATCACTGCGCAGACCAATGATGATTTCACAGCATTCCTTCTTACCTGGGAAGCATTTGATGAGGATCAGGTCCTGGAAGGAACCGTAGAAGACGGCATTGTCACTGTTGACTACGATGAGACCGGTTTCATGACAGGCGACGCCCAGCTCATCTGGGATGACGCTGTTGCAAGCGAGATTCCCTGGGAACCGCTTCCGTAATTCAATAACGTCCTATTCGTTAACAGAGGGGTTGTGCATTTCATGCACAACCCCTCTTTACTTTGATCATGTATCATTTGCGAGGCTATGCATGATTTTTCTGAAAAATCTGTAACGAAATCGAGGGTATGCATGATTTTCAAAAATGCCGTGCAACGAAATCAAGGGTATGCATGATTTTTGCCCTCAAACAGGGGTCAAAATCATGCATACCCTCGGATAAATTACAAAAAACCATGCATAGCACCGCGAATGATGCAGGCACTTTTCCGAAATCATGCACAGCACCGCAAATGATGCCGTTCAGGCAGCCTGATCTTCCGGGTGTTCTCCCCGGCAGCCGGTCTCTTTCTACTCTGTCCTGAGCGCAACCACCGGATCTTTCTTGGATGCCTTGGCTGCAGGGATCAGGCCGCCGATCACCGTTACCGCGATGCTGATGCAGATCAGCAGCAGCGCATACAGGATCGGCAGATGCACATTCACCATGCTGCTTCCCAGCAGGACCTTCAGGATCAGATTGATCGGAATTGTCAGAAGCCAGGCGATCAGGATTCCCAGGATACCTGAGATCAGACCAATGATCACGGTCTCCGCATTAAAGACATGGGAAATATTGCCCCTGGAGGCACCCAGAGCCCTCAGGATACCAATCTCTTTGGTACGTTCCAGAACTGAAATATGGGTAATGATCCCAATCATGATACAGGACACCAGAAGCGAGATCGCCACAAATGCGATCAGAACATAGGAGATGGCATTGACGATCTGTGTCACGGAAGAAGTCAGAAGCGCAATATAATCCGTATAGACGATCCGATGATCACTGTCCGAGCGCAGGTTATAGTCATCTATGCAGGCTGTTACAGCATCTTTGTTTTCAAAGGTATCTGTATAAATGCTGATGGACGACGGCGCGTCATAACTGACCATACCGAAGGAACTCATATTGTCATCATAGGAACCTCCCATGACATACTGATCATATAAAGCCACCAGGATCTCCTGGTCAGGATCATCTTCCAGCCAACGGTCAAACAGTGCCGCCTGCGCAGTTTCATCCGTAATAATGGTACTGATATCTGCCAGGATACTGTCCAGGTCTCCCATACCGAGCAATCTCATCATGGAGGAAAGACTGTCTTTATCAAGGCCGATCTGCGTCATCAGTTCTTCCAGGCTGCTGCTGTCCATCGTGGTATCTCCGGATGACAGGCCGGAACTGGCGCTTTCATTATCTCCGCCGAACAGTCCCTGACTGAGTCCCAGACTGTCTCCATCCCTTTCCTTCAGATCAGAGAGATCTTCCTGCAGACCGGTTTTATCGCTTCCTTCTGTCTCTGTCTCTTCGGTAGTTCCCGTGGAATACTCCTCTATTTCAAAATACCGGATCAAAGTATACAACTGCGCTTTTTCAGTACTGGTAAGATCGTGCAGATAGATCTTTGCATCTTCTGCCTTCTGTTCCTCCGATCCTGCTGCAAACTTCATTCCGGTCAGGACATTGACCTCCGGTGCAGCCTTCTGTGCTTTGATCACACTGCTCTCGGAAGTATGTTCGATACAATAGTCCGTAACACCGGACGTATAGGCCACCGCGGTCGTGATGTCCATCGTATTGGCATCATCCGAAGGCCTTATGATGCCGCAGACTTTCAGTTCCATCGCATTTTCCATCAGCATCTGCTGATTCATGACGGAATCGTCAAGATAGGAGAATGTCCCGTCTTCATTTTCCACATAATGGTCAGAAGCAGTGATCAGGTAAAATGTCCTGCCCAGGATATCATCGTAGTCCCATCCGGCATCCTCGACTTTCTCTCCCTTTTCGATCTTCTCCAGGGCTGCCGTATATTCCTGCCCTTCCATAATTCCCAGCTGATACAGTGTTTCCGCAGGCAGCGTATTGCTGCGGGTCAGCACGATCAGGACCTCATCTGCCGTTTCCGGCCAGCTGCCCGCCACCAGCTCATAATTGTCTTTGATGACACGGCTTACCGGTTCTCCGCTGCCCCCTTTCGTGATCTCGGAAAAGTTTGCAGCGCTGGAGAATCCCCCTCTCTGCCAGGCAAACATATTGGTCCGCATAAAGCTGAGTCCCGAGGTCATGGCAGTAAAACGGTTGCCCGATTCAATAATATCATTCACGCTGGCATTGGTATTGCGCAGATTGCCGGAAGAATCCCTGACATAAACATCAAAAGCCACATTATAGGTATACGCTATGCCGTTTTCCCCCAGATAACGATGGATCTCGCTGGAAGGATCATCCAGATACGCCTTGAAATCCGTGAGATTATTGTACACCATGCTGGTGGAAAACATTTCACTCGCTTCCATGGTGCTGTAATCACTGTGTACCTGCCCATCGTCCTCATTTCCCGAAAGGAGCATATCCATAAACTGTTCACGCATGGAGGTACCTTCATTCATCAGGCCGTTCAGATCGATAGTGCGGGAACTGATGGTGATCGGATAGGAAGACATGGTGTCTTTCTGGATATTGTAAATATAATCATTGACTCCGGTGGAAATGGCCAGGATCAGGGCAATGCCGATGATGCCGATGGAACTGGCCAGAGAGATCAGGATCGTCCGTCCCATCTTGGACCGTAGATTGTTGGCGCTCAGAGCCAGTGATGTCAGAAATGACATGCTGGCGTTCTTTTTTTTCTTGCCGACCGCCGTTTTCTCTCTTCCGCCTGCAGAGACGTCTTTTGTTTCAACGGAACCGGCATCCGATGCCGTTTCCGCTCCCGGCTCATAAGGATGGCTGTCTGAGATGATCTTTCCATCCCGGAGTTTGATGATCCTGTTGGAATACTGCTCTGCCAGTTCTGCATTGTGGGTCACCATCACTACCAGCCGGTCTGCCGCCACTTCCTTCAGAAGTTCCATGATCTGCAAAGAAGTCTCGGAATCCAGAGCACCTGTAGGCTCGTCCGCCAGCAGGATATCCGGATCGTTGACCAATGCTCTTGCGATGGCGACACGCTGCATCTGGCCGCCGGACATCTGGTTCGGCTTTTTGTGGATCTGATCGCCCAGGCCTACATTTTCCAGCGCCTGTTTTGCTTTCTTCCTTCTCTCCCGTACGGACATGCCGCCGATGGTCAAAGCCAGTTCCACGTTGGCCAGAATGCTCTGGTGAGGGATCAGATTGTAGCTCTGGAATACAAATCCGATGGTATGATTCCGGTAAGTATCCCATTCTTTGTTTTTATACTGTTTCGTAGAAACCCCGTTGATGATCAGGTCGCCCGAATCATACCGGTCCAGTCCGCCGATGATATTCAGAAGGGTCGTCTTTCCGGAGCCGCTGGGTCCCAACACGGAGACGAATTCACTGTCCCGCAGGCAGAAACTGACGCCGTCAAGAGCCTGCTGGACCAGTTCGCCGGTCTTATATTGTTTGGAAATATCAATGAGCTGCAGCATGGTTTCTCTCCTTTGCTGTCGATGATTTGAATATTAAAGCATGGATCTGCGCTTTTCGATCTGAGTGTTCTGTTACGATACTACTAATTTGTGAAAACTCCGTGTCTCATCTTCTATTATAAATAATTTTCGTCATACAGCAACTGGTATATACGAAAATTATTGACAACAGTCAAATCTTTTGATAAATTTGATAATAATTACTGATTTTGATTTGCAGTATCTGAAAAGGCGGTATTTATGAATTATTCCCGGCAAAGACAGGCGATCATGGATTTTCTATGTGACAGGAAAGACCACCCGACTGCTGACACCGTATATCGGAATCTCCGGAAAACAATCCCCAGCATCAGTCTGGGAACGGTTTACCGAAACCTGAACCTCCTGGCGGAGCACGGTTCGATCCGGCGTGTCCGCGGGATCGACGGATCCGAGCATTTTGACGCCGACACTACGGATCACCAGCATTTTATCTGCCGCTGCTGCGGGATCGTGGAAGACATTCTGCTGCCGGAGAGACAGATGTCCGAGATCATACGGCAGGAAGCGCAGAAAGGCTTTGCCGGGATCATCGAAACCAGTGATTTTTATTTTCTGGGAGTTTGCTGTTCCTGTTATAAAAAACAATAGGAATATCTGATCCCGCGTGATACAATGGATCCGGAAAGAACCACTTCGATCTTCTGAGCGTGGATTTCAGGACTATTTATAAAAACCATATTTATTGAGGAGGAGATTAACTATGACAAAATGGATCTGTAAAGTTTGCGGATATGTTCACGAAGGCGAGACCGCACCGGCTGAGTGCCCGATCTGCCACGCAAAATCTGACAAATTTGAAAAAATGGGCGGCGATATGACCTGGGCTGCAGAGCACATCGTAGGCGTCGGCAAAGATGCTCCGGAAGACATCATCCAGGGCTTAAGAGACAACTTCAACGGCGAGTGCTCCGAAGTCGGTATGTATCTGGCTATGGCACGTGTTGCTCACAGAGAAGGATATCCGGAAATCGGCCTTTACTGGGAGAAAGCTGCTTATGAAGAAGCAGAACATGCTGCAAAGTTTGCTGAACTGTTAGGCGAAGTCGTTACTGATTCCACCAAGAAGAACCTTGAGATGAGAGTGGAAGCTGAAAACGGCGCTACCCAGGGCAAATTCGAACTGGCTAAGAAAGCAAAAGAACTGGGTCTGGATGCAATCCATGACACCGTTCATGAGATGGCAAGAGACGAGGCTCGTCACGGCAAGGCATTCGAAGGCCTGCTGCAGAGATACTTCCACTAAAAAGGAGGACCCCGATCATGAAATATGAATGCCCGTGCGGTTATGTATACGATGAAGAAGCAGAAGGCGTAAAATGGGAAGATCTCCCGGAAGACTGGGAATGCCCGGTTTGTGGCCTCAGCAAAGATTCTTTCAGCCCCGCCGAATAATAAACGCTTTGGCAGAATAATACAACAATTGCGGCTGTGTGATCCACAGCCGCAATCTTTTTTGCTTAAATCCATCTGTACCGGTCAGCTTATGTCTCGGCGTCGTTCTCCTCCGGCGCAAAAGCTTCCATTACAAAAGCGTCTACTTCCTTCATGGTATTGAAGCAGGCAATGGCCACCTGATTTCCCATGGTACCGGCCAGGGCGTCCGGCATACGGGTAAAGAGCCTTGCATGCTCTCCTGCATACTCTTCCAGCTGAGAAAGACTCAGGCGGTAACGATTCCCATCCCGGCGCCCCGCATAAATGCAGTAACTCTTGGGACCGTTATATTCATGCCGTGCTTCATCAAAAGCCACCATATCCGCATAGATCTGGTACATGTCCGTACTCTGGCTGAAGTTCAGCATATCCGGGGTAAAGCCTCCCGCCGGCCGCATATTGACCTCCAGCGCCACGATATCGCCCTTTTTCCCCAGTCCTTTTTTCGCCCGGGTCAGACGGAAAAATTCCAGATGGAAGCACCGCGACGTTACGCCGAAAGCTTTCAGAACTGCTTTTCCGGCCTTTTCCACATCAGCAGGAACCTTTTTGTTCACATAATAGTAGGTGGGAACACCTTTATTTACCATATCCATGATGGAATTCCTTGTCACATGGCTGGCTGCAAACAGAACTTCCCCTTTGGAATTGCAGACGCCGTCATAAGTAGTGACTTCGCCGGGTACAAATTCCTCCATCAGGTACTCTGTTTGATGCTGCTCTTCAAAGAAAGATCTTACATCTTCTTCCGATTCCCATTTATAAGTGGCGATCGCCCCCACGCCATTGTCCGGTTTGGCCACCACCGGAAAACCTACTTCCCGGACAAAATCCAGGGCGTCTTCCAGCGTTGTGGCAAAACGGGCACGGGCCACGGGGATCCCTGCGCTTTTATAATATTCCTTCATGGCGGATTTATGCTTGATCTTTGCCATATCCGGTGTTTTCAGGCCGGTTGTGACATTAAAATCTGTACGAAGGGCTGCATCCAGTTCCAACCAGTACTCATTGTTGCTCTCGATCCAGTCGATCTTGCCGTACCGCCACGTAAAATAGCCTACCGCCCGCAGAACCTCATCATAGTTTTCCAGAGAGTCTACTCTGTAATATTCGGTCAGGCAATATTTCAGATCCTCATGCAGATCGTCATAAGGCGCGTCTCCGACGCCCAGGACATTGACGCCGTTCTCATGCAGACGGACACAAAAGAAGCGGAACGCTTCCGGAAAATTAGGGGAAATATACACAAAATTCATAGCAGCCCTCCCTCGTCTGATTTTGGAAAAATTATAGTCTTCCTCATTTTATAATGCAAGATTTTCTCTTTTCTGTTATTCTATTGGCATCAAGACAGTCGCCTGCTGCATAAGCGGAACGGAAAGGACAGCGGATATGGATAAACGTTATTTCAGGAAATACAGCAATTGTCTCGGAAGGGATATGGAGTTCAATGTATACGGCTGGTCCGGCAAGCCAGTCCTGGTATTTCCCTGCCAGGGCGGACGTTTTTATGACTGGGAAGGGTTTGGCATGCTAGAAACCCTGGATGATTTCCTGAGTACAGGTCAGATCCAGCTGTTCTGTGTGGACACCATTGACAATGAAACTCTGGCCAATCCTTCCGGCAATCCCTATGACCGTATCCGGCTTCATGAGGCATGGTACAACTATGTGATGGAGGAGGTCCTCCCCCATGCACGGGAGATCAACGGCACCGGACGGAAATTCCTTACCACAGGTTTCTCCATGGGCGCTTACCATGCTGCCAATTTCTTTTTCCGCCGGCCGGATGTCTTTGACAGCGTGATCGCTCTCTCGGGACTCTACGATACCTCAAGTATGTACGGCGGCTATATGGACGAAGTCGTTTATCGGAATGATCCCTGTGCAAGTCTTTCCAACCTGCCTTCCGACCATCCGTACATGGAACTGTTCCGGGAAGGCAAGATCATCGTCTGCGTCGGCCAGGGTGCCTGGGAAGAACCTCTGATCGAAGGAACCAGGAGACTGGAAGATGTTCTTCGTTCTAAAGGCATTGATGCATGGATCGATTACTGGGGATATGATGTCAACCACGACTGGCCCTGGTGGAAAAAGCAGATCCGTTATTTCCTTCCTTACGTTCTGTGATGAGGTGAAATGAAATGTATCAGATTTTTGTGGTGGAAGATGAACTCCTGATCAGGCAGAACATCCGCAACACAATTGAACAGATGCAGGGACCGTTTTCTTTCTGCGGCGAGGCATCCGACGGAGAAATGGCACTTTCCATCATGCAGGATCTCATGCCGGACATCCTGGTCACGGATATCCGTATGCCGTTTCTGGACGGATTCGGCCTGATACGGCACGCCAAATCCATGATGCCCTGGCTGAAAGTCGTCATTATCAGCGGTTACGGCGATTTCGAATATGCGCAGAAAGCGATCACCCTGGGGGTCGATCAGTATCTGCTGAAACCGGTCCGTCCGGCAGAACTCACCCAGGTCATAGAGAAGATCGCATCCCAGATCGAAAAAGAGAAATCCGCTGCAAATGTACCTGACGGGTTTGATATGGATGAAGTCAGGCAGGCTCTTCTGAAGCATTTCACCCAGCAGCTTTTGTACGGGGGCACCGATATCGGTACCCTTCTGGAACAAGCCCGCAGACTGGATCAGGATATCGTTCGTTCTTATTA
>JAFWOB010000102.1 GCA_017510065.1 Parasporobacterium sp. | reverse complement strand
TCCAGGATCTCCGGGAATTCTTCCTCCGCAAAGTCCCGGCTGGTCACATTGTCCCCGTCGGCGATCTTCAGGGTATTGTTCTTCAGATCGATGTAGCCGTTCTCGCGGCAGACATTGACCATCCGCACCTCATGGAACAGAGTATTGCCCCTGCTGCAAAGGTTCTGGCAGTTGGCCACGAAGTCCTTGGGCAGCATGGGGATCGGCGCAAAGATAATGCAGCTGCCGTCGCTGTCGGAACCTTGATTTTTCAGCATTTTCCAGCCTTCATAGGTATCTTCCACCCAGTAGGTCTGCCCATGCCGGGTCTCTTTCAAAGGTTCTGCACCGGCAATGTCTTTCTCCATGGAAAATTCCACCGCCCAGTCTGCCTTGGGGCCGCCCATTCCCACATCGCAGAAATAGGTCTTGCCGTCCAAACGGACAATGATGCCTCTGTGGTCCAGATTGAGGAGATCTCCGATAAATGGAATTCCGACCCGCGCCATGACGCCGACAGCGTCGTAGCCCAGCCCTTTCAGCAGCAGCAGAAACCCGCCGTTCAGCTCAAAGCAAAAACCCCCTCTGCGATCCAGCACGATCTTCTTGTAAAGAGCGTCCGGATCCAGATCCACGGTCCCGAAGTTCATACACAGGGCCAGGTTTTCAAAGGGCACACTCTTTTGATGAGCGCTCACCAACATGTCCAGATTTTCCCGGGTCAGCTGCCCGTCGAAATCAGCCCCGATGCGCGCAAGGTACGCCTCGCATTGTTCTTTTGAAAATCCTTCAAATGTAAATTCGTACATATCTGCTCCTTATCTGATCACGATCTCTTTTTTTGCGCCGCCCCGGCTGTCCCGGTATTTCTTGGGCGTGACGCCGGAGATCCTTCGAAATACTTTGGTAAAATAACTCTGGTCCTCGAACCCGCACATCCGGGCGATCTCCGCGATGTCCAGATCGCTTTCCACCAGGAAATTCTGGGCCCGGCTGATCCGCACATTGTTGATGTATTCGGAAATACTGTAGCCCGTTTCCTTTTTAAACAAAGAACTCAGGTAAGTCCGGCTCATGTAGGTGATCCGCGCGATCTCTTCCAGGGAAATGTGCTTCTGGTAATTGCTCTTGATGTATTCGATCACCTTGTAGACCACGTCCGCATGCTTGACCTTTTCGAATTCAAAGGTCAGGGAAATAAACCGCTGCAGCATGTTGGAAAGCCAGACGGAAAGGTCCTCCAGGTCCGTAAAATGTTCGATGTTGGAATTGAAATTTTCATTGATCATGAAGATATCCCTGGCGCTGGCGCCTGCGTCCACCGCCGCCCGGGAAATGATCACCACCAGTTCGGTGATCCGGGGTTTGATATCTTCCAGCCGATTGTTGTTGTAAGTGTAAATGTAGGCCAGCATCTGGTTCAGGATCGTCTGGCTCTTTTCCTTGTCCCTGTTCCGGATGGCGGAACGGAGTTTTCCTTCCATAACGATCGGGTAGGTGAAAGAGTCGTTGGCGTCCTGCCCCTTCATCCGTTCCACATACATGGCATTCAGCAGGCTGTCCTGCCGGTAGAAATACTGCCCGGCCCGGCCGTGGGACAGTTTGGACACATTGCCTGCAATAGCCGCCAGGAGTTCTGCCATTCCCTGGATCTTGTTGGGAATAATCTCCGGGACCCGTTCCAGTGTCCGGGCAAATTCAGGATCCAGCGCATCCGCCATCAGCTCATCCTTGTTGTCCAGGATGATGGGACCCAGCACCAGACCGCCCTGGAGCGAGCCGTCCTCGCTGGTCACGGAGGCGCAGATCAGGACCATATCCGAAGCGCAATAGAAAATATACAGGCCGTCCCATCGGTACGCCTCCTCACAGCCTTTCGCAAAATCCCGGTAACCGGCGCAGTCCCGATGCGGACAGTTTCTGCATACATCGATCAGTTCCGTGCCAAAGGAGCATTCCAGAGAATGCTCCTTCAGGTCTACCACTGTGCAGGGTATGCTCAGTACTGCCGAAAAATGCTTGGCGTATTTGATTGTCTGGTCCTTCAGGTTTTTATCCATTTTCGGCGTATCGAACGGTTACTCTTCGGTACCTTCATCATCCGCGGCATCATCTGCAATATCTTCTGCAGTATCTTCGTCCTGTAAAGTTTCATCGCTTTCCAGATCCTGTACCGCGTCCACATTTTCCTCTGTTAAAAAGCCGCTCCAGATCCTTGCCATACCGGTCAGTTTGATCTCCTCGCTCTGGCTGACATTCATCAGCTTCACGCCGGAGGTATTTCTGCCGATAACAGAAATGTCATCCACAGACATTCTCATGACGATGCCCTGGTTGGTGATCAGCATGATCTGGTCGCCCGGATCCACAGCGCAGCCCGCCACCAGTTCGCCGGTCTTTTCGGTCACTTTGTAGCAGCGGACACCTTTGCCGCCCCTGTGCTGTGCCTTGAACTCTGAGAAGCTGGTCCGCTTGCCCATGCCGTTTTCCGTTGCGAACAGGATGTCTTCTCCCTGGATATCCAGGGCAATGGTGACGACCTCATCGTCCGGGACTGCAAAACGCATACCCGTCACGCCCATGGAGCTGCGGCCCGTGGCGCGGACTTCCTCTTCGTTGAAGCGGATGCTGTTGCCCTTCCTGGAGATCAGGACGATCTCCCGGTGGCCGTCAGTCATATCTGCGCTGATCAGTTCGTCATCTTCCCGAAGGGAAATGGCAATGATGCCCGTCTTCTTGATATTATTGTATTCCGACAGGGCAGTCTTCTTGATCAGGCCTTTCTTTGTGGCCATCAGCAGATTCTGCGCGCCTTCGAACTGTTCCACCGCCATGGCCGCTGCGATCTTCTCGCCCGGCATCAGCTGCAGAAGGTTGACGATAGCGGTACCCCGGGCATTGCGGGAAGCCTCCGGGATCTGATAGCCTTTCATCTTATAAACACGGCCCGTATTGGTAAAGAACAGGATGCTGTGGTGGGTGGTGGTGATGAACATGCGCTCGATCACGTCCTCCTCCAGGGTCTGCATGCCCCGGATGCCCTTGCCGCCCCTGTTCTGGGCTTTGAAGGTGTCGATGGACATACGCTTGATGTAGCCGAGACGCGTCATGGTGATCACGGTGTTGCCCACCGGGATCAGGTCCTCGTCCTCAATCTCGCCGTCATCGACGCCGATCTGGGTCTTTCTCTCGTCGCCGTATTTTTCCTTCATGATGAGGATCTCTTCCCGGATCACGCCGAGAAGCTTCTTCTCATCTGCCAGGACTTCTTTATAATATTTGATCTTCGCCAGAAGCTCTGCCTGCTCATCTTCCAGTTTCTTGCGTTCCAGACCGGTCAGGGCACGCAGTCTCATGTCGACGATAGCCTGGGCCTGTACATCCGTAAGGCCGAAGCGCTCCATCAAGCGTTCCTTGGCTTCCTGGGTATTGGCGCTGGAACGGATGATGCGGATCACCTCGTCGATATTGTCCAGGGCGATCAGCAAACCTGCCAGGATGTGGGACCGTTCTTCCGCCTTGTTCAGGTCGTATTTCGTCCTTCTGGTGACCACTTCTTCCTGGTGCTTCAGATAATACTGCAGCATTTCCAGAAGAGTGAAGATCTTCGGTTCATTATTGACCAGGGCCAGCATGATCACGCCGAAGCTGTCCTGCAGCTGGGTATGCTTATACAGCTGGTTCAGGATGACATTAGGGTTGGCGTCTTTTCGAAGCTCGATCACCACCCGGATACCGGTCTGGTCTGTCTCGTCTCTCAGGTCCGTGATGCCGTCGATCCGTTTGTCCTTCACTAACTCGCCGATCTTTTCCACCAGCTTGGCCTTGTTGACCAGGAAGGGCAGTTCCGTTACGACGATATTGCATTTGCCGTTGTCGAGGGGTTCAATCTCGGACACGGCGCGGATCTTGATCTTGCCGCGGCCGGTGCGGTACGCCTCTTCAATGCCTTTTCTTCCCAGGATCGTTGCGCCGGTAGGGAAGTCCGGTCCTTTCACGATCTTCATGATGTCGTCGATCGTGACTTCTCCATCTTCCACTTTGGTATCAATGATCTTGACCACCGCGTCGATCAGCTCCCCGATGTTGTGGGGCGGAATGTTGGTGGCCATACCGACGGCAATACCGGTGGTACCATTTGCCAGAAGGTTCGGGTATCTGGCGGGAAGCACCGTGGGCTCCTTTTCCGTCTCGTCAAAGTTCGGAATGAAATCCACCGTATCCTTGCCGATGTCCGCCAGCATTTCCATGGAAATCTTCGACAGCCTTGCCTCGGTATAACGCATGGCGGCGGCTCCGTCTCCATCCTCGGATCCGAAGTTGCCGTGCCCGTCTACCAGCGGATACCGGGTAGACCATTCCTGCGCCATATTGACCAGTGCGCCGTAGATCGAGGAGTCACCGTGGGGATGATATTTACCCATGGTATCACCGACGATACGGGCACATTTTCTGTGAGGCTTGTCCGGCGTATTGTTCAGTTCACTCATGGAGAACAGCACACGCCGCTGCACCGGCTTGAGGCCGTCCCGCACATCCGGCAGCGCCCTGGAAGCGATGACGCTCATGGCGTAGTCGATATAGGACGTCTCCATGGTCTTCTTCAGGTCGACCTCTTCGATCTTGTCAAATACCGTATCGCTTAACGGGGTATTCTCCTGGTTGATGTTCTTGTTGTCTTCCATATGTATTCCTATCTGTATATTGTAGTGTTATCTGTTTTCTATGTTCGTTGCCGTCGGGCCGGGGGTATTCCTGGCTTTTTGGGTTCCGGCTTTCTGGCCCCCTGGGCTCCGGCTTTTCTGGTTTTCATGCGGAATTTGTGAACTTCATTTTTCGCATGAGTTTTTTCGGTCGTTTTTCATGCGTTTTTCACTTTTTTGAAATTTCACATGAGTTTTTCGCCTGCCTTATCATGCGTTTTTTGCATTTTTGAAATTTCACATGATTTTTCCGCTGTTTTTTTCATGCGTTTTTTGCTTTTTTAAAAATTCGCATGAGTCTACTCGGAATTTTATCATGCGTTTTCATCATTTTTGAAATTCCGCATGATTCACAGCACTCACAAGCCGCCAACAAGCCAAACTCCAGCTGCTCACCAGCAAGCCAGCCTAAACTTAAATATCAATATTCGTCGCGTACCTGGCGTTGGTCTCGATAAACTCCCGACGCGGCTCGACTTCGTCGCCCATCAGGGTGGTAAAGGTCACATCCAGGTCCTGGGGATTTTCCTCGTCGATCAGCACCTTGGAAAGGATACGGGTGCTGGGATCCATGGTAGTCTCCCACAGCTGGCTGGCATCCATCTCG
>JAFWOB010000101.1 GCA_017510065.1 Parasporobacterium sp. | reverse complement strand
TATGCCCATAACCTGAATCCCATGAGTGTATCTTCTCCGAACTTCAGCCTTGCTGAGCAGGTCAAGAACCCGTTTGCACCGGGCTGTGTGACCATCGCTGGCAATAATAATGCCGAGGCGCAGGCATGGTACACCAAGAACCAGATGCCGGTCCTGGCGTATTCTTCCCTGGCAAGAGGCCTGTTCTCCGGCCGGATCACCAGAGAACTTCTCGCAGAGCATCCGGACCAGATCGATCAGTTCTGCAGGATCGGATACTGCTACGAAGAAAACTTCGTAAGACTTGACAGATGCAAAGAGATTGCAGAGGAAAAAGGCTGCACCATTCCGCAGGTTGCCATGGCTTACGTACTTGACTGCCCGATGAACGCCTTCCCGATCATCGGCGCTGCAAACCGCAGTGAGATCGAATCTTCCCTGGGCGCTCTGAATGTCAAGCTGACGCCGCAGGAAGTCCTGTATCTGGAACTGAAGGCAGACAGCAGAAAATAATATACAAAGCAACGATGTGCAATCCTGCAGATGAACGGGGATCCGGATATCCTGTGGAGATTGCACATTGCTTTATTTCTGCAAAATGAGCAGGCAGAAATATACATGTATCGGGATGGCTAAAGGATCATACAAAAAAGGAGAAACGTATATGGTACATGGAAGAGTAGGAAAATATCAAAGAAGCGTATCGATCATCGGGATCGGTGCAACTCCGTTTTGTGATATCGGGGAAGATCCCGAACTTCAGGGACTTACAGAAGGCGAATTTTTCGGAACGGCAGCACTGGCAGCTATGGAAGATGCCGGCCTGGAACCCCGTGATGTGGAGTTCTTCTATCACGGTTCCGCCAATCCGAAGTTTTTCAATTTTGCCGCTACGCCCAATATGCAGGTAGCGGAATGGTTTGGAATGAGAGGCAAAGGTTCCGTCCATCATTCTGAGGCCTGCTGCAGCGGGTATGTAGCCCTTCAGGAAGCGGTTGTGGATGTTGCCAGCGGAGCACATGATATCGTACTGACCGGCGCGGCCGAAATGGCATGCGGTTATCCGGTTCCGTTTAAACCGGCCCACATCCGGGATGTCTGTACGCTGGAGATCATGCGTCCCGACCTGGAAGCCATTATGGACCGGGCTTATACCAGGGCTATGGGAGCCGGACATGTGGGACAGGACGACTGGATCGATCTGTACCGGAGAGAAAACAATCTGACGGATGAGCAGATCGATGAGATCCTGAACACCATGTCCTATCATGGAAGAAGAGCCGCTGCATTAAATCCGCTGGCGATGCTTCGGACTCCCTTCGAAGAACTGGCAAAACAGGCCGGGATGGACGATCCCATGGAATACCTTCGTTCCCCGTATAACCCGCTGACCACACAGTATCTGCGTGTGACCGGCAACGCCCCGGGAGCGGACGGGGCAGCATGCTGCATCGTATGTCCTACCGAGATGGCTCACAAGTTCCGCCAGAAACCGGTGGAGATCCTGGGGATCGGATCCTCCTGTCTGGAGCTGATGCGTCCGCACAATGAAATGGAGGTCACCAGAGAAGCCGCCCGTCAGGTATACGAAGTGACAGGCCTGACACCGGATGATATCGATCTTCTTCTGGTCAATGACTTTGTGCTGCCATCCCAGCTGCTTGCGGCGGAAGAGGTTGGCTATCTTCCGAAGGGAGAAGGATGGAAGATGGTCCTGGAAGGAAGAACCGCTTTCGACGGAGACAAACCCATCAATCCTCATGGCGGAAGAACCTCCTACGGACACGCCTTCGGCGCATCCGGCATGGCAGATGTTTATGAAGCCGTGCTGCAGCTCAGGGGACAGGCTGGCCCGCGGCAGGTGAAGACGAAAGCAAAGACTGCGATGCTCAGAGGTTTCGGCGGCGGACAGAACTGCTGTATCCCGATCCTGCGGGCAGTGGATTGAAAGGAGGCTTTGAGATGAAGATCGAAAAAATCGTTTCTGTATTTTATGAAGGTCTGGAACAGGGCAAGCTCCTGGGACGCAGATGCAAGGAATGCGGCGCCATCGAATTTCCTCCCCGGTACGCCTGCAATACATGCGGCTACCATGAGACAGAATGGGTCGAGCTGAAAGGCAAGGGAATGCTGCAGAGCCTGATCACCGTTTCCACGTTAAATGCTGATCCCTGGAATGACGATCTGGGACACTACTGCTACGGGATCGTGGAACTGGAGGACGGCGTTTCCTTTAATGCGACCATTACCAACATTAAAAAGAAACAGGCCAGGATCCTGCGCAATCAGCTTCCGCTTCCGGTGCATGCCAAGTTTGAACAAAGAGACGGCTACAAGACATTGTTTTTCGAACTGGATGATGAAGTGATGGAGCAGTTTAAATAAAAGGAGTAAAGGATCATGGAAAAGAAAGTAAAAGTCGGTATCATTGGCTGCGGCACCATTGCAGATGTCTATATGACCAATCTTACGCAGCATTATCAGAATGTGGAACTGGTAGGCGCGGCTGATCTGTATGTTCAGAAGGCACAGGAAGCAGCAGAAAAATTCCACATCAAAGCCTATACGGTGGAAGAGCTTCTGGCGGATCCGGAGATCTGTCTGGTATTGGACCTTACCATTCCTGCTGCCCACTACAGCGTCAACAAGCAGATCCTGGAGGCCGGAAAACACTGCTACTGCGAAAAACCGCTGGCTCTCAGATTCGAAGAAGCCAAGGAACTGGCAGACCTGGCTGCTCAGAAAAACCTGATGTGCGTAGCAGCGCCGGATACCTTCCTGGGCGCAGGCATTCAGCAGAGCAAATCGATCATCGACAGGGGTCTGATCGGAGAGCCCATCGGCTTTACTGCAAACATGACCTGTGCCGGTCATGACCTGTGGCATCCCAATCCGGGATTCTATTATAAGACAGGCGGCGGTCCGATGTTTGACATGGGACCCTATTATCTGACAGCCCTCGTGTCTTTTATGGGACCGATCAAAAAGATCTCCTGCTACACCGCGTCCGGAAGACCGGTACGGAACATTCTGGGCGTGGAAACGCGCACGGAAGTTCCCACCACCTATACAGCTATCCTGGAATTTGCCTGCGGTGCCATCGGGACCATGACCATG
>JAFWOB010000100.1 GCA_017510065.1 Parasporobacterium sp. | reverse complement strand
TAGTCTCAATGGTCGACTACTACACCGAGAGGTGTGTCGTTTGTTAAATTGGTTGAACCGCCGTATACCGAACGGTACGTACGGTGGTGTGAGAGGTCGGAAATTCCTCACTCAGAAGAGGAATTTCCTCCTACTCGATTGTTCTCAGAATATCCATGGCCTCCCGGTAAGAGACCAGTTTGTTTCTGATCTCTTCTATGGACATATTGGTAAAATTACTCCCGAATCCATATATATAATAGTTCGCCTCCGCATTATCCAGATGTTCCAGACAACTCTCCAGGTAAGTCAGGAAGTTGCTGTAGGACTGGACACGCTGCAGGTTGCAGATTGCTTCGCTGGATGCGGCGTCATGGTTTTCCAGAGCAATCAGCCATTCTTTATGCTGGGCCATGGACAGCTGGATCCTGCCTGCAGTATGAAAAGAGATTGAAGTATAGGGGTAGGTTTTCTCGTGCAGCTCCCGGATCTGCTCAAACAGGTCGTCATTGCGGCACTGCCGGTAGATCAGAAAATGGAAGGAATGATTATACTGTTCATAGAGCTGGTAATTCCGTGACATTCCGGCCGATTCCATTTTCCTGCAGATGGCTTTCAGTTCCTCCAGTACCTCGTCTGTTATATAATAAGCGGCCAGCCTTGAGGCTGTTTTTTCCAAAACCGTGGAAATCTGCATCAGACTGCAGAAAGAATCATAATTCCATACATGAACACGGGCACCGCACATAGGAGTAACGGCGACAAACCCTTCAGACTGCAGTTTGTTGATGGCGTTCCGGACAGGCATAGGAGAGACCTGATATCTTTTGCAGATGGAACTCACCACCAGTTTCTCTCCGGGAGCAAAAAAGCCTGAGGTGATCTCTTCTTTCAGTCTGCGGTAAGCAAATTCATTTTTAGAGAGTGCTTCTTTCATTCGGCATCCTCCTAATCAAATTTTCTTAAAAAAATAACGATTTGATTTTATTTTTAAAAATAAACCAACAATCAGGAAGATTTTTGGCTTCCTCATGCATAGCATTTTTAATAAGCAGATTATATAGTTAATAAATCAAATATGCAATATTTGATTTATTGGAGCGGCCAGATAGGAACAGGAGGACAAAATGGTCATTGATATGAGAACCTATACCCATAAGCCGGATCAGTTTCGGAGATTTCTGAAGATCTATCAGGAGTCGGGATATGCCATCACAGCAAAGTATCTTGGGTTTAACATGGGGCTGTTTACCAGATCCAACGGGGAAGTCAATACCACGATCCAGCTGTTCGCCTATGAAGATCATGATCACCGGGATGAATGCAGACGGAATTACCTGTCCGGCATGGACAAGCAGGCCTTCACCAACGGAGAGGGCGGCGCAGACACCTGCATCCGGATCCAGAGAAGTATCTGCATCATTCCCACAGATTTTTCTCCCATTCAGGACCGTGATCCGCAGAACCCTGTGTTCCAGGATGAAGCTGTTGGGAAGCGAATGATCGAATGGAATACTTATTATGTAAAGCCCGGATACATAGAGGACGCATTGGAAATGATCCGGAATACCCTTTATCCCCTGGCTGATAAAATCGTTCCTTACACTCTGGGCTATTTTACCAGCGATTCCGGTCCGGAATGCATCTTTGAGATGCGGGCTTACAAGTCCCTGCAGCAAAGAACAGATACCATTCAGGCATTAAGGAAAGATCCGGCCTACAGCCGGGCATTCAAACAGCTGTCTTCCTGTCTGCGGGATTTCGACAGCAGTATCTGGGAAGCCATGCCCATGTCACCCATTCAATAGAGTAAAGCAGGACGCTTTATAAATAAAATCATACATAAGGAGGATTACAATGAAACTATTTGGAAAAATGATGGCAGTCATTCTGGCAGCAGTCATGGTTGCTGCAATCACCCCGGCATTCGCTGCAGAAACCGCCGATGTTGTTTTTGATACCCCGGTATCCTTTACCTTTGCTTCTGCAGGCAAAGCAGGTTCCACCGACGCTTCTATGGTAGAAGAATGGATCGACAGGATCCAGACCGAATCAGGCGGAATGATCACCGTAGATTATCAGCCCGGCGCTGCTCTGGGCAACCAGTATGAGACCTTCCAGCAGACGGTCGACGGACAGATCGAAGCCTGCACGGCAGGTATCGCCACCTATCAGTCTTACAATCCCAATTGTGAGATCTTCCAGCTGCCGTTCCTGATCACCAGCTATGATCTGGAGTGGAAGGCTCTGAATTCACCGGAATGGAAAGCCATTGTTGCGCAGACAGAAGAAATGATCGGTTCCGTTTATATCTACGGCGCCATCGACTCCGGTATGCGTCATATCGGTATGGTGAGCAAACCGGTCACCAGCCTGGCAGACATCCAGGGTGAGAAGATCCGTACTGCTTCCTCAGCTATGTTGACAGAAGCTCTTCAGCTGTTAGGCTGCAATCCTACCCCGGTAGACTATACGGAAGTATACTCCGCATTAAAGAACGGCCAGGTTACCGGTGAAGACGTGAACTACGGTTCCGCTTATTTCCAGAACCATTTCGAAGTTCTTACCAACTGGACTGAAATCGGTATGTATCCGTATCCGTCCTTCAATGTCTTCAATAAAGACTTTGTAGATTCCCTTCCGGAAGGCTACTGGGACTTCATGACAGGCGTTATGGATGAGTGCATGGAGAAATTCTTCAGCGAGACAGTCGTCCAGGGCGATGCATTCTGCAAGAAAGGCCTGGAAGAAAACGGCGTTGTGGTCAGCGAACTGACAGATTTTGATGCCTGGGTAGAAGCCGTTCAGCCGGTTATCGATAAATATACCGGAGAGGATGCAGATCCGCTTATGAAGGATTTCGTTGTTGCCGTTGAAGCTATGAAAGAAGCAGAATAAAGAGATTATTCAGCTGCATACCGGATGGCAAAAACCATCCGGTATGCTTTTTTCTTACAGCGGGAAGGTGAGTTATGAAAATATTATCGAAAATCTGTGATTGTGTATTTACAATCCTAAAATACTTTGTAGCTGCGCTGCTGATTTTCATGACATTGCTGACATTTGTGGAAGTTATTCGAAGATACTTTTTTTCTCAGACCTTTTTGTGGTCTGAGGTGCTGGTCAGATATATGATCGTCTGGTGTACGTTCCTGGGAGGCGCAGCTGCTTTCCGGAAAGGACAGCTGGTCAGTTTTGATCTCGTGGTCCAGAAACTGGGAGCGAAGAAAAAACTCATCATGGAGATCATTGTAAACATTCTGATTCTGGCATTTGCGTTCTGGCTGACCAAGATGGGAACGGAAACTTTTTTCAAACCTTCCATCGTCAACCAGAAGAGCATTGAGCTCGGCGGGATTTCCATCCGCTGGATTTATCTTGGGATTCCCATCGGTTTTCTATGCATGACATTGTTTACCGTGGAAAAAGTCATCGGCAATATCATTAATCTGAAAAACATGAATTCTGACAAAAAAGAGGGGGTAATGACATCATGATCGTAGCAATCCTGGTTTTTGCCGTTCTCTTATGTATCGGCATGCCCATCGCCATAGCGTTGGGAATGTTCGGTGTTGCCCATATTGCTATGATGGGAAATTCTTCCTATTTCGGCATCATTATCGGGCGTATGTTCAATGCTGTTAATATTATCAGTATATCCTGCATTCCCTTCTTTATTATGGCGGGGGAGATCATGAACGGCGGCGGTATCACCAAAAGGCTGCTGGAGTTTCTGAGATCTTTCCTGGGCCATGTGAGAGGAGGGCTTGCCTATTGTACCATCGCTCTTTCTGCAATTCTGGCAGCAATCCTGGGATCAGCCCAGGCCAATGCAGCATTGCTTAATCAGATCCTTCCGGGAGAACTGGAAAAGGACGGTTACCCCAGATCCTTTTCAGGAGCCCTGATCTCAGGCGCTTCTGTTCTGGGACCCATCATACCGCCCAGCACCATGTTCATCTTCTATTGTTATCTGACGGAAGTTTCGATCAAATATATGTTTATTGCAGGCATCATACCGGGCGTGATCCTGGCGCTGGCCTACTGTATTACGGTGTTTATCACCACGAGAAAGAATGGAAAGATCGGAAAGGATATTAAAAAACCGGAAGGAAAATTCAGTTGGAAAAAATTCCTGCTCTCCTTCCTCAAGGCTATTCCTGCGCTTCTGGTGCCTACCATTATCATCGGCGGCGTGCTGACCGGTTTCTGTACTGCGGTGGAAGCAGGTGCAGTGGCGGTCGTGGCTGCGTTTATTGCCAGCCTCATCTACCGGGAACTGAACTTTAAGAAGATTCCGGAAATGATGTTCCGGTCGGCGATCTCCACGGGCGCCATTTTCATGATCATCGCCTTCGGCAATCTGCTGGCGTGGACCATGGCCAAGGACAATATTCCCACCAAGATCATTTCAGCGATCACATCTCTGACGACCAACAAGTATCTGATCATTTTACTGATCCTGTTTATCCTGGTGCTGGTAGGCTGTGTGCTGGATATGTCTTCCGCAACCCTGATCTTTATTCCGGTCATGTTCCCCCTGATCCAGGCGATCGGGATGGATGTGGTGCATTTCGGGATCATTTTCTCCCTGATGATCACGATCGGTATGATCACCCCGCCTGTAGGGCAGGTACTGTTTATCACCTGTAATGTGTCGGGGGTCGGATTTAAACCTTTGGTGAAAAATATCTGGCCCTTTGTGATCGCGTCGTTTGCTACAACATTTATATTAGCCTATCTGCCGGATGTGGTTCTTCTGCTTCCCAGGGTATTCGGCTATATGTCTTGATGAGAAAGGACAAATCATATGAAAATACTGGCTATCAGCGGCGGCAGAGCCAATGGTAATAACGAACTGCTTCTGAAAACCGCGCTCAAGGAGGCGAAGGCTGTTTCCGGCGCGGAAGTGGAAGTGATCCGGATGAAGGATATCAACCTGCGGTTCTGTTCCGGGTGTGAAACCTGCATGAGAGGGCTGACCACCGGCGGGAATGGGGACTGTGTCTATCAGGATGACGATCTGGGATTTCTGAAGGAACATATCCGTGAAGCAGACGGTTTTCTGGTTACTGCGCCTGTTTATGACATGATCCCTTCCGGAGCCATGGTCAATCTGGTCAACAGAGCCCTGGGAGTGGGCAAGGATTTCCAACAGGCCTGCCGGAGCAATCCGAAGGTAGGGGCTGTGATATCTGTAGGTGGTTCCGACTGGATCGATTTTACCGAACCCATTGTGAATCTGATCCTTTGCAATCTCAGTAAAAGCGCACAGGTAGTGGACCGGCTGATCGCGGGACACAATACGGCTCCGGGTATGGTCGGCTGCCGGGAAGACCTGTTGGAGCGGGCGAAGCTTCTCGGAAGAAGAGTAGGGGAAGCACTGCTTAAGAGAGAGCGGGGAGAAGCATTCGGGTATGAGGGGGATGAAGGCATCTGCCCGGTGTGCCATATCAGTCTGCTGGAAATGACCGGAGCAACCAGTGTCCGCTGTCCCTACTGTGCGGCAAAGGGTGAGCTTGCCGTAGAAGATGGTAAGATCCGGATCCTTTGGGATGCAGATATCATGGAGCGTAACCGTTTTACCGTATGGGGGGAAAACGATCATCGCGGAGGAATCGGCGCAAGCCATAAACTTGCGGCCGAAAACAAAGAGCTGATTAAGGAAAAAATAAAAGAACTGGAAGATTTTGGCGGTATCTTTATTAAGCCGGAAAGGTAAGTATTATGTTGGATAAATCATTTTTAAAAGGCGCATATGATCTTCATATTCATGCAGGTCCCTCTGTTGCAAACCGTCTGGTGGATGCGGCAGACATGATGAAAGCAGCCATGGAGGCAGGGTATAAAGGATATCTGGTAAAGGATCATTATGTTCCTTCTGCACACGGATGTCTTATGGTAGAAAAACATCTGGGAGACGGATCCTGTAAAGCCTTCAGCTCTATCGCCTGCAACAATTCCATCGGAGGCTTCAATCTGGAAGCAGTGGACGCGGCTTACAACATGGGAACCCGTATGGTCTACATGCCTACGGTATCATCCCGCCTTCATATTGACGGACACAAAGGCAAGAAGTTTACCGGTTCCGGAGACATGGTGACGGTAGCGATGGAGGAACCGATCGATGTACTGGGGTCGGACGGGAAAGTGGTGCCGGAGTGTCTGGAGATCCTGAAATATGCAGCAGAAAAAGGGGACCTTACGATCTCTACCGGTCATATCTCCTGGCAGGAAAGTGACGTGCTGATTCCCACAGCATTGGAACTTGGCGTTAAAAATATCGTTGTCAATCATCCCAGCTTTCAGATCAACGCGCCGCTGGATGTCATAGCCAGGTGGGCGAAAATGGGCGCCTGGATCGAAAAGACGGCCTGTGAATTCGGTCAGGTAATCTGGGATGATGATACCCGTTTCAATTCTATTTATATCTGGAATCAGTATCTGGATGCAGGTGTTCCGCTGGAAAAAATGTTTGTGGATACCGATTTCGGGCAGTCCATTTCCCCGCATCCGGTGGATGGCCTTTTGAAATATTTAAATCTGTTACATGATTGGCTTGGCTTTGATGAAAAGGTTTTGACCATGCTGTGCAAGGAGAACCCAGCCAGGATCATGAACCAGGAATAATCATTGTACAAGGAGGATTCTTATTATGTCAGAAGAAAAATATGTACCTCAGAAACCCGTATTATACGATCTGAAAGAGCACAAATTCATGGAAGGCAAGCAGAACGGCCGTATGCAGGTGATCCAGGCATCTCCGAATGTGACTCTTCAGTGGTGCCAGATCCGCCAGCCGCATGAAGTGGGACTTCACAGACATGAATATGAGCAGATCGTGTTCGTACCGGAAGGCAAATGTAAATTCTGGTGCGACGGCATTGATTATGAACTGGATGCAGGGTGCTTTATGGTCATTCCGCCAAATGCCGAGCATGGGATCGAGGCAGAGGGCAACATGTATGTGATCGATTTTGATATCTTTTCTCCCAAACGTTCAGATCGGAAACAGACTCCGCGTATCTGTGATCTAGGACACAAGAACTGGGACAAGGGAATTACCGATGAGGTAGTAGAGGAGTAAGAAACTATGATCAAGAATCCATTTGCTCTGAAAGAGAGATTGCTGGCAGGAGAGGCAGTATTCGGAACATTTCTGAAAAGCGATGACCCGAATGTGGCAGAGATCCTGGGATACAGCGGCTTTGATTTTGCCATTATCGACGGGGAGCACAGTGCGTTTCATTTCAAAAGCATTGAAGATGTGATACGGGGCTGCCAGGTCAGCGGCCTTGCCAGCATCGTACGAACCAACGGACCGGATCCGAATTACGTGCATCATGCTCTGGAAAGCGGGGCAACGGGAGTACAGATCCCGAGTATTACCTGTGTGCAGGATGCAGCGGACTGTATCGAAGAAGCTGCTTTGTTCCCTGCCGGAAAGAGAAGCCCCAATCCGGCGGTCAGGGCTGGTCATTTCACCTTATGGTCAGAAGAAAAACCATATATGCAGACGATCAAGGAGGGAACTCTGAGGGTCGTTCAGGTGGAATGTGTGGAAATGGCCGATAAAGTGGAGGAACTGTGTCAGATCCCTGAAATCGATGTTCTGTTTGTAGGACCCGGGGACCTGAGTCTTTCCATGGGAAAACCCGGGAAACTGACAGATCCGGAAGTGGAAGCGAAAATAGCTGATATCGTAAAAAGAGGGCTTGCCGGCGGGAAGATCATGGGAATGCTCTGCGGAAGCCCCCAGGCAATGAAGAAATATTATGATCTGGGTGTCCGCTATCTTGCCTATTCCAATGACAGAGGCATTCTTGCCAAGGCATGCAGACAGATCAACGAGGAGATCTTTGCGCCGTTAAGAGGCTGATCAGGAGAGAACATGGGAAAAATATCACACAATAAAGTAGCGTCCCGGAAAGAAGCAACAGCGCATTTTTATTCCGGAATGTCCCTGCTGGCCGGAGGATTCGGCCCGGCGGGCTTCCCCACCATGCTGTATGAATGGCTGTATGAAACCGACTGCCGGGATCTGACGGTGATCACATCGGGCGTTGCTCCGGCTTCCGCACCCTTTAACATAGGCTTCTCAAAGCTGCTGGAAGAAAAAAGGATCAAACATCTGAAACTGACTCATGCGGCAAACAATCCCCTGGTGGGACAGCTGGCCAATGAAGGAGTCATGGAGGTGGAAGCCATGCCGCAGGGCACCTATGTGGAACGGGTACGCGCCGGTGCCTATGGGTTGGGAGGCGTTCTGACGCCTACCGGCGTCGGTACCGTTGTGGCAGAAGGAAAACAGATCCTTCATATCAATGGCAGGGATTACCTTCTGGAACTTCCGATCCGGACTGATGTGGCGATCTTAAGGGCGGAAAAAGCAGATACCTTCGGCAATCTGATGTTTTCCTACAACAGCAGGAACTACAACACGGTGATCCCGGGAGCTGCCGATTTTACCATTGTGGAAGTGCCGGAGGAAGACATTGTGGAGATCGGAGCCATGAAAGACTGTGAGATCATGGTTCCGGGAATCTTTGTGGACATGATCGTTCCCATTCCAAAAGGAGGGGCATATTATGACAGATAAGAGACATTTTATCGCGAAAAATGTGGTGCCCCTGTTAAAAAAGGGGGATCTGGTGAATCTCGGGGCAGGGATTCCATTCCTGATCACGGAATATATCGACCGGGACAGCGAGATCATGATCCAGTCGGAATGCGGCACCATCGGGGCAGGGCCTAAAGTGACGGATCCTGAGAAGATCATCCGGACGCTGATCGCACCGGATACTTCCTACGCTTCCCTGAAAAAAGACGGGTTCTGCTTTGACAGCCAGACGGCCTTCGGTATGATCCGGGGAGGATTTATCGATGCCACCATTCTGGGGGCCATGCAGGTTGACCGCCATGGAAGTATGGCCAACTGGGACGTACCGGGGAAAGCCCTGAAGGGCATGGGCGGTGCCATGGATCTGTGTATTGGCGCCAAATGTGTGATCGTTGCCATGGAACACTGTAGCAGAGACGGAAGATCCAAGATCATGGAAGAATGCACGTACCCATTGACCTGTAAAAATGAAGTGAACTATATCGTAACAGAATACTGTGTTCTGGAAACGGTACCGGAAGGTCTCAAACTGATCAAACTCGCAAAGGGGTATTCTGCAAAATACGTGCAGGAGATTACGGATACCCGTTTGATCATTCCGGAGAACATAGCGGAAATGGAAGATGAGTGGTCTATATGTTGACGGTTCTATTTATGATCAATGTGATCGTGGGCGGGATCGTTCTGACCAGAGGGATCAGTATCATGAGAAAGAAAGATCCCAATGAGCTGACGGGAACCATCAAAGACCATGTCAGCAGGATTGGGGAATACACAGAAAATGTGGGAAAGGTCGAGACCGGCTTCGGAGTGATCCTTCTGGTGCTGGCCGGGCTGATGCTGGGAGCGGGATCGCCCCTTGCCCTTCTCATCGGTGATATTATCCTGATCATTGTAATGGCAGCTGCTTTTTATCTGCTGAAGAAAAAGTATATGGATTCATAAAACAGAAAGGCGGACGAAGATGCCGAATATTAAAAACAAAGTAATTCTGACAGTTGCTCCTACCGGATCATCCACCACCCGCACGCAGGCTCCCAATATCCCCATGACGCCGAAGCAGATCGCGGAGGATGCGTATGAGTGCTGGAAAGCAGGAGCCAGCATCGTGCATCTGCATGTGAGGGACGATCAGGAGAAAGCCTGCATGTCCTATGAAAAATTCAAAGAAGCGATCGAAAGGATCCGGGATAAATGTGACATCGTCATAAATATGACTACGGCAGGCGGGTTCGGGGTGTCAAATGAAGACCGGATCAGGCCGCTGGATCTGCTTCCTGATATGGCTACCCTGGATGTGGGTTCCATGAATGTGGCAGGAGATTTTGTTTTTCATAACAGTCTGAAGTTCCTGGAGGACGGCAGCCGCAGAATGCAGGAACTGCATATTAAACCGGAACTGGAAGTAATGGATCTTTCCATGATCTATACCGCCAGAAAACTCATTGACCAGGGATATATCGATGAGCCTGCTCATTTTCAGTTTGTTCTAGGCATGAATAACGGAATGCCGGCAACGGTGGACAATCTGGTCCTGATGAAAAATCTGCTTCCTGAGAACGCCTCCTGGTCCGCATTCGGTATCGGCGGAAGAGGACATCTTCCTATTCTGCTGAGTACACTGGCACTGGGTGGAAATGTCCGCGTGGGGTTTGAAGATAACGTTTATCTGGACGCCGGCGTGAAAGCAGAGAAAAATGTTGACTTTGTGGAAAGGACGAAAAAACTGATCGAGTTATCCAATCAATCCATTGCCACGCCGGCTGAGGTGAGAGAGCATTTTCATCTCCGGGAGTATTAGGCCCGGAACCGATACATGCCTCATTGCTATCACGGCTTTTTTGTGCTATCATACAAGAACTAAATGTATGAAAGGGGTGTGAAATACATGAAGTGCAATATTTCAGGAAGAAATCTTGAGATTACGGAAAGCATCAAGACGGCAGTGGAGGAGAAGATCACAAAACTTGGCAGGTATTTTGCTCCGGATGTCGTTGCCCAGGTGACGATGAGTATGGAAAAGAGCCGCCAGAAAGTGGAGATCACCATTCCCGTAAAAGGCGATGTAATCCGTGCCGAGAGTGAAAATTCCGACATGTATGTTTCAATCGACCTGGCTGTGCGCGCCATTGAAGTTCAGCTCAAAAAATATCGCAGAAAGATCATTGACCGTTATCAGACTGCCGGTGCATCCTTTGCGGAAGAATATCTGGATGCGGATTCAGCAGAAGACGAGTCCGAGATCAGGATCGTCAAGAGAAAACACTTTGCATTCAAGCCGATGGATCCGGAAGAAGCCTGTATGCAGATGGATCTGCTGGGGCATGATTTCTTCGTATTCACCAATGCGGAAACCGATCAGGTCAATGTGGTCTATAAACGTAAGAACGATACCTACGGTATCATCGAGCCGGAGTATTAAAGAGTCCGGACAAAGTGTTAAGATCCTGCAGGAGGCTTTCGAGCCTCCTGCTTTTTGCAGTATGAAAACGTCAGAGTTGGGATTTTATGGTTGCACAAGAAGAACGAATAAAATATAATCTACATTAATATACGGAATTACCGGCAGAGTGAGAAACAGGCTTTCTCGCTCTGTAAAAGTAGTTTTTCTGTATTAATAATAAGCAGCATAGGAGAAATCAATGAGTTTTTTAAATAAGATATTCGGAGACAGTTCCTCGAGGGAGATCAAAAGAATCAAGCCTCTGGTGGATGGGATTATCGCTCTGAGACCACAGATGGAGAAGATGACAGATGACCAGCTCAGAGAAAAGACAGAGGAATTCAAACAAAGATACCAGAACGGGGAATCCCTGGACTCTCTGCTGGTAGAAGCATATGCCGTTGTCAGGGAAGCGACCAGAAGAGTCCTTCAGACAGAGCATTATCCGGTACAGCTGATGGGCGGCATCGTCCTTCATCAGGGCCGTATCGCAGAGATGAAGACCGGTGAAGGAAAGACCCAGACCTGTCTTCTTCCGGCTTACCTCAATGCTCTCACAGGCAAAGGTGTTCATATCGTTACGGTCAATGATTACCTGGCAAACCGTGACGCGGAATGGATGGGTCAGGTCCATCGGTTCCTGGGGCTTACCGTCGGATGCGTCCTGAACTCCATGAGTACCGAAGAGCGTCAGCAGGCATATAACTGTGACATTACCTACATCACCAACAATGAATTGGGATTTGACTACCTGAGGGACAATATGGTGGTCCATAAAGAAAAGAAGGTGCAGCGGGGCCTGGAATTCGCCATCGTGGACGAGGTGGACTCCGTCCTGATCGACGAAGCAAGAACGCCATTGATCATCAGCGGGCAGTCTGCCAAATCCACCAAACTGTATGAACTGGCAGATATCCTGGCAAAACAGATGGTCAAAGGACAGGCAACGGAGCTTTCCAAGATGGACATCATCATGCATGAAGACGTCAAGGAATCGGGCGATTTCGTTGTCAACGAGAAGGAAAAAGTTGTCAACCTGACTGCGGAAGGTGTGCGCAAGGTTGAGGAATTCTTCAAGATCGACAACCTGGCCGATCCGGAGAATCTGGAGATCCAGCACCATATCATCCTGGCCCTGAGAGCGCATAACCTGATGTTCCGCGACCAGCAGTACGTCGTGAAGGATGATCAGATACTGATCGTCGATGAATTCACCGGTCGTATCATGCCGGGCCGGCGCTATTCCGACGGCCTGCATCAGGCGATCGAAGCTAAGGAACATGTGAAGGTCAAGAGAGAGAGCAAGACCCTTGCGACCATCACCTTCCAGAACTTCTTTAATAAATATAAAAAGAAATCCGGCATGACCGGTACCGCCAAGACCGAAGAAAATGAGTTCCAGAACATCTACGGTATGGATGTTGTGGAAATACCGACCAACGTTCCCGTGATCCGCAAGGACCATGAGGATGCGGTTTATAAGACACAGAAAGAAAAATTCCGCGCCGTCATCGACGCGATCGTGGAAGCTCATGCCAAGGGACAGCCTGTTCTGGTGGGTACCATTACCATCGAAACATCTGAACTGCTTTCCTCGATGCTGAAGAAAAAAGGCATCAAGCATAACGTGCTGAATGCCAAGTTCCATGAAATGGAAGCCCAGATCGTAGCGGAAGCAGGGCAGCACGGTGCTGTTACCATTGCTACCAACATGGCAGGCCGTGGTACGGATATCAAGCTGGATCCGGAAGCCAAGGCAGCAGGCGGTCTGAAGATCATAGGAACGGAGCGGCATGAGTCAAGACGTATCGACAACCAGCTCCGTGGACGTAGTGGAAGACAGGGAGATCCGGGTGAGTCCAAATTCTACATTTCCCTGGAGGACGACCTGATGCGCCTGTTCGGTTCCGAGCGTCTGATGAGCGTCTTTAATACCCTGGGCGTTGCAGACGGCGAAGAGATCCAGCATAAGATGCTTTCCAACGCCATTGAGAGAGCCCAGACCAAGATTGAAAACAACAACTTCGGTATCAGAAAGAACCTGCTGGAGTATGACCAGGTCATGAACGAGCAGAGAGAGCTGATCTATGCCGAAAGAGAGAGAGTCCTGAACGGCGAGTCCATGAGAAAGTCTATCTACGAAATGATCGACGCAGATGTGGAGCGCTTCGTCGGGGCAGCGATTACGGAAGGAACCGCACCGGAAGAATGGGATATGCTGGGATTCAATGAGATGTTCCTGCCGATCTTCCATACTTCAGGACCGGTGGAGATCGCCGGTACCGAAGAGGCGAAAGCTGCCGAGGAACGGATCAAAAGGGAAGCCGCCAGAAAACAGGCGGAACTGGCAATGCAAAGAGCCCTCAATCCGGACAGCACAGCTCCTTTACAGGAAGTCGTGGTACGGCTGCCGCATTTGGTAAATGCTGGCGGATCCTATTCCAAAGCGGATTTCAACAAAGAGATGCTTGCCTACAGCCATGAGCTGTATGAAAAGAAAGAAGCGGAATTCCCGGTAGAAGAGCACTTAAGAGAAGTGGAGCGTGTGGTGCTTCTGAGAGTTATTGACCGCCACTGGATGAATCATATCGATGATATGGAACAGCTCCGTCAGGGCATCGGACTTGCGGCCTATGGCCAGAAAGATCCGCTGGTAGAATACAAGATGCAGGGCTTTGAGATGTTTGATGACATGATCGCCGGCATCCAGGAGGATACCGTCAGGACCATGTTCAGCATCCGTCTGGAGCAGAAAGTGGAACGGGAGCAGGTCGCAAAGCCGCTGGCAACCAACAAAGATGATTCTCTTGCCAAGGCGCCAAAGAAGAGGGACAGCGACAAGATCTATCCCAACGATCCATGTCCGTGCGGAAGCGGCAAGAAATACAAACAGTGCTGCGGACGCAAATCATAAGCCAAGGAGACAGGAATGGTATTATTAGATCAATACAAATACGACCTGCAGCAGTATGCTCCCCAGATGAAGGATCTGGAGGGCGCTCTGGGACGGGAAGAAAAAAACGCGAGGATCGCACAGATCGAAGAGCAGATGAACGATCCTGATTTCTGGACTGACGGAGAAAAATCCGGGGGTCTCATGAAAGAGATGAAAGCGCTGAAGGAGGAACTGAACAGTTTCGATAAGGTCAAGACGCAGTATGATGATCTGCTGACCCTGATCGATATGGCCATTGAGGAAAACGACGGCGATCTGGAAGCAGAGATCGAATCGGAATTCGCCTCCTTTGTCAAGAATATCGACGCCTATAAAGTCGCGACCCTTTTATCCGGAGAATTCGACCATATGGATGCAATATTGACGTTGCATGCCGGAGCCGGCGGCACGGAGAGCTGCGACTGGGCAGGCATGCTGTACCGGATGTATACCCGCTGGGCCGAACGTCATAAATATGCCATCGAAGTGCTGGATTATCTGGACGGTGATGAAGCCGGAATTAAGTCTGTTACGGTCCAGATCTCGGGGCTCAATGCCTATGGGTATCTGAAATCAGAGAGAGGCGTCCACCGTCTGGTGCGGATCTCTCCCTTTAACGCAGCTGGAAAGAGGCAGACGTCTTTCGTCAGCTGCGATGTGATGCCGGATATCGAGGAAAACCTGGATGTAGAAGTAGCGGATGAGGATATCCGCATCGATACCTACCGTTCCTCCGGAGCCGGCGGACAGCACATCAACAAGACCTCTTCTGCTATCCGGATCACCCATATCCCCACCGGGATCGTGGTACAGTGCCAGAACGAGAGAAGCCAGTTCCAGAACAAGGACAAGGCTATGCAGATGCTGAAGTCCAAACTGTATCTTCTGAAGAAGGAAGAGCAGGCAAAGAACCTGGCAGATATCCGGGGTGATGTGACCGAGATCGGCTGGGGCAACCAGATCCGTTCCTATGTCATGCAGCCTTACACGATGGTCAAGGATCATCGGACTAACTGTGAAGTCGGCAATGTCGGCGCTGTTCTGGACGGTGATATCGACGTCTTCATGAATGAGTATTTAAAGTTTATTGCGAAATAATGGCGGCTGGTCGTCCGCAGACAGCCCGGAAAGTTCAGATTCTATTCACTTTCCAGTCTGTCTGCGGATGACCGACCAGCGATTGTTTCACAATAAAGCGTAAAAAGAAGTGAGGGACAACTATGGTAAATGTAGCGGTTTTAGGATACGGTACGATCGGATCCGGCGTTGTGGAAGTATTGGCTAAGAATAAAGAAATCGTTAAAGAACACACAGGAGACGAGATCCGTGTGACCCGTGTACTGGATCTGAGGGAGTTTCCGGGTTCCGCGATTGAGAAGATCCTGACTCATGATTTTAATGATATCGCAGACGATGACAGCGTTGATATTGTAGTAGAAGTCATGGGAGGCACCCGTCCGGCCTATGATTTTGTGAAGACCTGCCTGGAGAGGGGCAAGAGTGTGGTAACTTCCAACAAAGCCCTGGTAGCAGCCTATGGCCCGGAACTGATCCGTATCGCCAGGGAAAACCGGGTGAATTTTATGTTTGAAGCTTCTGTAGGCGGAGGCATTCCGATCATCCGTCCACTCCTTCGCTGCATTACTGCCGATGATATCCTGGAGATCTCCGGTATCCTGAACGGCACTACCAATTTTATCCTGACCAAGATGTACAATGAGGGCAGTGCCTTTGAGCCGACCCTGAAGGAAGCCCAGGCTCTTGGTTATGCGGAAGCGGATCCGACAGCAGATATCGAAGGATATGATCCCTGCAGGAAGATTGCGATCCTGACCTCACTGGCATACGGCCGTTTTGTGGATTTTGAAGAGATCAGCTGCACCGGTATCACCGGCATTACTTCCGCGGATATTGCATTTGCCAAAGCACTGGGAAAGAAGATCAAGCTCTTCGGCAGCAGCTTCAAGCAGAACGGTACCGTTTATGCGGAAGTGGCGCCGGCCATGATCGGTCCTGAGCATCCGCTCTACGCAGTGGAAGACGTGATGAATGCCATTATGGTTACAGGCAACATGCTGGGCAATGTGATGTTCTACGGAGCCGGAGCAGGTTCCCTTCCCACAGCTTCTGCAGTAGTATCGGATATTATCGTGGAGGCGAAGCATCTGGACGAGAACATTAAGATCGTCATGGAACCGGAGAAAATGGTGCTGGGAGACATCTCAAAAGCAACTTCCCGCTACTTTGTAAGGCTTCCGAAAGATGCGGAAGTTTCCTTCCCGGTGGAAGAGGAACTGAGCCTTCCGGATTATCCCGAATACAAAGCTTTCCTGACCGGCGAAATGACCGGTGCTGAGATAGCGGCAGTTTCGGAAGCGGCATTTATCAAGCTCAGATAACATCGGATCGAAAAGTGGAGGAGCAGGATGACCTACGAGTCAGAAAGCGAAAAGGAAACGTATTCGCTGGGATATAAAATGGGCTGCTGTGCATCCCGTGGGGATGTCTACAGCCTGGACGGGGAACTGGGAACAGGTAAAACTGTGTTTACGGCGGGATTCGCAAAGGGTCTCGCCATTAATACGCCTGTGTGCTCACCGACGTTTACCATCCTTCAGGTTTATGAAGAAGGACGGCTTCCCCTGTATCATTTTGATGTTTACCGGATCGCGGATCCGGATGAAATGGAAGAGATCGGGTTTGATGAATATGCCTTCGGCGACGGCGTCTGCCTGATCGAATGGGGCAGCATGATCGAAGAGATCCTGCCTGAAAACACGATCCATATCCGGATCGAAAAAGATTTGGACCGGGGATTTGATTACCGGCTGATCACCATTGATGATAAGGAATGATCCCGTAAGAAACGGGAATGGAGATCATATATGAGAATTTTAGCAATTGAAAGTTCCGGAGCCCAGGCTTCGGCAGCCATTCTGGAAGACGGCAAGATCCTTGCCATGGAGCAGGGACCGTTTAAGGTGACTCATTCGGAGACGCTGATGCCTCTGGTATCCAGGACGTTTCTGAGTGCCGGGATCCGTAAAGAGGAGATTGATGCAATCGCTGTAAGCGGCGGCCCGGGTTCCTTTACCGGACTCAGGATCGGAAGCGCAACGGCAAAAGCCCTGGGGATGGCGCTTAAGAAACCCCTTATCCATGTACCGACACTGCATGCCATGGCTTACAATTTCCTGGGCAGCGGCAATATCATTGTACCCATTATGGATGCGAGAAGAGACCAGGTCTATACCGGAGTCTTCACCTTTGTGATCCGTCCGGACCAGATGATCGACTTCTCTGTGTTCAAGGACAGCTGCGCGATCAGCATCACGGAACTCATGGATTACCTGAACGAGCTGACCAGTCTGGACGGGAATCCTCCTTTGGTGGTCTTCCTGGGCGACGGAGTGGAAAAATACGAAAACACCATCGATGAGCTGGCGGATTTCAATTATGCGCTGGCGCCTGATGAACTGAACCTGCAGCGGGCAGACTCAGTGGGAATCGTGGGTATGGTCTATTACTTTGAAGGCCTGATCACGGATCCGGATGAGGAAGCACCTGATTATCTGCGTCCCAGCCAGGCGGAACGGGAAGCGGCGGAAAAGAAAAAGTAATGGAGCTGTCTTATTTTCAAATGGCCTATGATGATATTGCCCAGATCTCTGAGATGGAGCAGGAGTTTTTCTCCACTTCCTGGTCGGAAGCCAGTATCGGGCATTACGCAGAGGCCGGCAATACCATCTTTATTGTAGCCAGAACGAAAGAACCCTATAGGGGAAAGCAGGAACAATTATCCGGGGAAGTACCCGGGCATTCTGCGAAAACGCCGGATGAACTGCCTCGGAAAGTGGCAGGATATGCGGCTTTGCTGTGTGCGGCAGATGAAGGAAACCTGGTAAGTATCGGCGTCAGGAAGGAATACCGCCAGATGGGGATTGCTACCGAACTGTTGGACATTCTGTACGAACTGGCAGCGCAGAGGGGCGTTGCCTCCATCAATCTGGAGGTACGGGAGAGCAATATCCCCGCCATCCGGTTTTATGAAAAGGAAGGATTTGAACGGACGGGAAAACGCCCCGGTTTTTACCGCAATCCTACCGAGGATGCGCTGCTATATATCAGACAGCTGCAGGAAGATAAAGGAAACAAACATGCTTGATGTATGTCTGCTCGGGACAGGGGGCATGATGCCCCTGCCCAGGCGTCATCTGACATCCATGATGGCGCGTTATAACGGAACAAACATTTTAATAGACTGTGGAGAGGCGACGCAGGTCGCCATCAAGGAAAAGGGATGGTCATTCAAACCTATTGACCTGATCGCATTCACTCATTTTCACGGAGACCATATCGGGGGCCTTCCCGGCCTTCTTCTTACCATGGGAAATGCGGACCGTACGGAACCTCTGACGATCATCGGGCCGAAGGGCCTGAAAAGAGTTTGTGAATCCCTGCGGGTGATCGCTCCGGAACTTCCTTTCGAGATCGTTTATATGGAGATTGAAGGAACGGAACAGACCTTCGAGTTCCCGGGGTTTCGTCTGGAGGCCTTTAAGGTTAAGCATCGGGTTCCCTGCTATGGTTATAACCTGGTGATCGACCGGGCAGGCAAATTTGATGCGGAAAGAGCAAAAGCCCTTCCCATCCCGGTCCGGATGTGGGGAATCCTGCAGAGCGGGGAAGAGGTGGAATACGAAGGCGTAACGTACACGCCGGATATGGTCATGGGACCGCCGCGCAAAGGTCTTAAGGTGACATACTGCACAGACACAAGACCGGTTCCCGTGATCGCGGAAAAGGCGCAGGGAGCGGATCTGTTCATCTGCGAAGGCATGTACGGTGACCGGGATAAGCAGGAAGACGCAGAGAAAAAATACCACATGACCTTTTATGAAGCGGCACAGCTGGGGGCACAGGCACAGCCTGCCCGGATGTGGCTCACGCATTTCAGCCCGTCTCTGGTAAAGCCGGCAGAGTATATGGACGAGGTACATAAGATCTGCGAGATCACAGAACCGGGAAAGGATCTAAAGAGTATTACCCTGACCTTTGAAGAGGAAGAAACATGAAACAGGTTTTAAATAGAGAGAAAGATATTGTGATCCTGGGCATCGAGTCCAGCTGCGATGAAACGGCGGCAGCCGTTTCTGTAAATGGAACGCAGATCCTGAGCAATGTGATCTATTCCCAGATCGACCTTCATACCCTGTACGGAGGCGTTGTACCGGAGATCGCTTCCAGGATGCATATCGCGAAGATCAATCAGGTGATCAAAAAGGCTCTGGCAGATGCACAGATTACACTGGATGACCTGGATGCGGTGGCTGTTACCTATGGCCCCGGTCTGGTAGGCGCCCTTCTGGTAGGCGTGTCGGAAGCCAAGGCGATCGCCTGGGCCAAAGACATTTCCCTGGTGGGGGTCAATCATATCAAAGGACATGTCTGCGCCAATTATATCGAGCATCCGCAGTTAAAGCCGCCTTTCCTCTGTCTGGTCGCTTCCGGAGGTCATACCCATCTGGTGAAGGCAACGGATTATACGGATTATGAGATCATCGGAAGAACCAGGGATGATGCGGCCGGAGAAGCTTATGACAAGATCGCCCGGGCTATCGGCCTTGGTTATCCGGGAGGTCCCAAGGTGGAAAAAGCTGCCTGCAGCGGCGATCCGGAGGCTTTTGCGTTCCCCCGGGCCAAGATTGATGAGAATCCTTATGATTTCAGCTTTTCCGGCGTAAAGAGTGCCGTGCTCAACACCATCAATTCCTGCAAGATGAAAGGCATGGAAATCGATGAAAAACTGCAGGCTGATGTGGCAGCTTCTTTTCAGGCTGCTGTGATCGATTCTCTTCGGGAGCGAGTCCTGATGGCGATTGATGAATTCGGGATCCGGGATTTTGCCATGGCGGGAGGCGTTGCGTCCAACCAGGCTTTGCGGGGTGCGCTTAAGGAAGCCTGCGAACAGGAAGGCGTGAATTTCTATTGTCCGTCTCCCATCTTCTGTACGGACAATGCTGCCATGATCGCTGTGGCAGGGTATTATGAATATATCAATGGCAATCTGGCAGGCCTGGATCTGAATGCGGTACCGGGGCTGCGGATGTAGCATTATGAATACAGCATTCCTGAAACGGTATTACAGGGAAGGAGACGGTCTATGAAAACAGCCGCCATTGTCCTGTCAGGAGGCAGGGGCCTTCGGTTTGGCTCGGACATTCCCAAACAGTATATGGAGATCGGCGGGAAAAGCATCCTTGCGCATGCTTTAAGTGCCTTCGAAAAGAGCGATGTGGATGAGATCGTGATCGTTGCGGCGCAGGAGCATATCGGGCGGTGCAGAAAGATTGTCCTTGACAGCGGATTCCAAAAAGTAACGGATGTGATCCTGGGAGGAGCACAAAGGTATGATTCCGTGCTGCTGGGTCTCCGGCATCTCATGAGTGCAGAGTGTGATATTCCGGAAATGGTTCTGATTCACGATGGCGCCAGGCCTTTTATCCGGCCGGAAACGATCAACGAGATCATCCGGTGCGTGAAGGAGCATGGTGCAGCCATAGCCGCGGTTCCCTGCACGGATACCATCAAGATTGCCGATGAGAAGGGATGTATTGTCTCTACTACTGACCGGCAAAGGACCTGGGCAGCTCAGACGCCACAGGCGTTTTGGACAAAAGAGATCTTCCGGGCATATGAAGAGATCATCGGAAACGCTGATCCGGAAAATCTGACCGGTATTACAGATGATGCCATGGTATACCAGATGGTTTATCCTGAACGAAGTGTCCGTCTGGTAAATGCGGGGACTCAGAACTTTAAAATCACAGCTGCAGATGATATGATACGTGCAGAGAGCATGCTTTCTGCTGATTCCGGGAAACAATAAATAAGCATAGATGCATTGCAAAAGCGGAGGAGAGATTATGGAAACCAGACCTTATGTACCATGGGACCTGATGGGGTCTTTCATGACAGACGTATTCAAGGAATACGGTGTGCCGGAAGAGGATGCCAGGATCTGCACGGACGTGCTCCTGGAATCGGACCGCAGGGGTATTGAAAGCCACGGCTGCAACCGGTTCAAACCGATCTATATCGATCGGATCGTAAAAGGGACACTGCTTCCCAAAACGGAAATAGAGATTATCAAGGAGACTCCGACCACAGTCGTGATGGATGCCCATGACGGCATGGGAATGGTGGCAAGCCATAAGATGATGACCATGCTGATCGAAAAGGCAAAGACCTACGGCATGGCCGGCGGCGCAATCCGCAATTCCACTCACTACGGTATTGCCGGTTACTGGACCACCATGGCAAGTAAGGAAGGCATGATCGGAATCACCGGTACCAACGCCCGCCCCTCGATTGCTCCTACTTTCGGCGTGGAGAATATGATGGGAACCAATCCGCTGACCTTCGCACTTCCCACTGATGAAGAGTTCCCGTTCTGCATTGACTGCGCAACTTCTATCGTACAGAGAGGAAAGATCGAGTATTATGCGAGAACCGGCAAGGAAACGCCGGCTGGCATGGTGGTGACGCATGACGGCAGCACTGTGACAGATTCCCAGGAGATCCTGAAGATGCTGGTGGACGGAACAGCTGCCCTGGCACCTTTGGGCGGCGGCCCCGGGGATGAGATGTGCGGCTACAAAGGCTATGGTTATGCGGCAGTTGTGGAAATCCTTTCGGCAGCCCTGGCCGGCGGCAATTTCATGAAAGCCCTGACTGGTGTGGATGAGGACGGAAAGCCGAGAATGTACGGTCTGGGACATTTCTTCTTCGTGGTTGACCCGGATGCATTTGTAGGAAGAGAAACCTTCCGGAAAATCGCCGGCGACATTTGCCGTGCCCTTCGAAACAGTCAGAAAGCTCCCGGCTATGACCGCATTTATACTGCCGGTGAAAAGGAGTACCTGGTCTGGCTGGAGAGAAAGGATAAAGGCGTTCCGGTAGGAGAAGCGGTTCAGAAAGAGCTGATCGCCCTGAGAGACAAGCACAACCTGCCTTACAAGTTCCCGTTCGAAGACTAAAGCTTGTAAGCTGTTTTGCAGACAGTCTGCCATCCAAAATATCGGAAATCAGCCGATTTTTTGGATGGCAGTGGTTTATGTAAGCAAAAGATTATTGACATTTCAGCAGTCGAAATGATACAATATTTCTCGCCGTGTAAACGGCAGTTAACTGAATACGGAGAGGTATCGAAGTGGTCATAACGAGGCGGTCTTGAAAACCGTTTGTCCGCAAGGGCGCGTGGGTTCGAATCCCACCCTCTCCGCTTATATCCGGAGTGAGATCCGATCAAGAAAGCCTGCAAATTCGCTGTTTGCAGGCTTTTCTTCTGTCTGGGAAGCATTATGTTGGTGAAGCCAGCATTTAGACGAGTTCCCACTATTCTTATTTCAGTCATTTCTGCATTTTGAGAACGAGAGGCGTTCTTTTTTGGCTGTTTTTGTATATTGAGAATATGAAGTGTACTCAAAACCGGATTTTAAAATATTTGAGAACAGCCTGAGTATTCTTAAATTCCGGCAAAAGCTCAGAAAAGAATAGTTTATATTCTTTTTCGAGGCAAAAATAAAAATAAAGAATACCTGACCAGTTCTTAAAAATGGAAATAATTCGATGCAAGAACACGTTGTATTCTCCATATAGAAAAAACCCGGAATTAAGAACAGGGAGTGTTCTCAGAACCGAAAAAAAGCTGATCTGAGAACAGCGAGCAAGCCCATTGACAAACTACACTTATTTTGAGTAGACTCTGAACGCACTTATAAAAAGCAAACAATCCGTGCAGACAGAAAACCATGACAATCATTCGGAAAAAGGGAAGAAAGAGAAACATCAAGTCCAATCTTCGACAGATGCAGCTGATCATGAGATCAGCTGTGTTCAGACTGGCGCTGATCATGTTTCTGCTGATCGTTCCGGTATGTATCCTGACCATGATCATGAGCGGACGCGCGATCCGGATGGCTGAAAACCAGGTCTCGGGAGATATCCAGGAAGCTCTGAACCTGAACATGAACCAGTTGGATCTCTATCTGCAGAATCTAAGCCGCCGCCTCTATACCGTATCGCGGGAAAACGAGGATTATGCCAGACTCATGAAAGCATCAGCAGATTCATCAGATGTTGCTTCCATGCACACTTATCTGCGGCTGAATAGTGTATTTGCCGATATCCTGTCCGAATACATCTGGGCGGATAATGTAGTCGTAAGCTTTCCGGACGCCGGTTTTTTTGTTTCCGGAAAAGCGACTTTGAATCAATCCGATAAAGAAATGTTTCTGACTGAAATGGAGCATTTTGAGCAGGGTCAGGATCAGCGTGGGTGGTTTGTTTCTGATAATAATCCAACCCTGTTATTAGGGGTATTTCCCTATCGGAATACTTTTTATGGTGCCAGTTTCGAACTGGACCGTCTGCTGGAAATGATCCAGCTGGATACCTCTTCCAATATTGCTGTCTTTGCCAGGGCAGGGGATGGGATCCTTTCAGCGAGACAGGAACTGGCGGATGTGCCGGTTTTTTCCGAGGATCAGAATGTTATGGTGAATGGAGAACGTTATATTGTTCTTTATGCAAAATCTTCTTCCAGTGATCTTGTACTGGTGGATCTGGTATCCAGGGCGATGCTGGATCAGATGCTTCCGGGATATATGAGGATCCTGTTTATCATTAGTATCATTTTCCTGCTTTGCATTCCCCTTCTGTTCCTGGCTTTCAATAAATGGCTGGTGAAACCTGTCAATATTCTGATCGATGCGATCCATTCTGTCGATGATGGAAATCTGGATTTCAGGATCGATCAGAGAACCGGGACTTATGAATTCGATCTTCTGAACCGCAATTTCAATGAGATGATGGACAGCGTAAAAGACCTGAAGATCAATGTTTATGAAAAGGAACTGGAACGTCAGGATATCCGTCTTCAGTATCTGAGCCAGCAGATACAGCCTCATTTTATCCTGAATGCCATGAACATCATTTACAGCTATGAACCGGAAGAGTATGAGCTGATACAGAAGATGGTACTGTGTCTTTCCAAGTATTTCCAGTTTATAGTAAATGCCAATCGTCCCTATGTCAGAGTGAAGGACGAGATGGATCATATATCGAATTATCTGGAGATCCAGAAGATCCGTTACGGAGAAAGGATCAACAGCTGTGTTCTCCGGACCGATAAAGAGGTTGAAGATGCCGTGATGCCGCCTCTGATGATCCAGAATCTGGTGGAAAATGTGATCAAATACGCCCTGCGTGATGATGCACCGATCGACATCCTGATAACCGCCGGACTGGCAGAAGGAGATGTGGAAATCCTTATCCGGGATACCGGCTGCGGGATCTCGGATGAAACACTGGAACTGATTCGAAATTTCCAGGAAACAAAAGTCCGTCAGGAAGGGCTTGGAACCGGGATTCAAAATACGATCGAGAGGCTTGAGCTGTTTTTCGGGGAGGAGGCCAGGTTTGAGATCGGACGATGGAATGCGGACGAAGGAACACAGATCCGGCTGTTTTTTCCTGTGAAGTATTCACAAGATCAGGAGAACGATGAATACACAGGATAAGAAAGATTGCGGAGGAGATAAAACGGATGAAAGCAATCATCATTGACGATGAGGCAGTAGCGCTTGCAGCGATGCAGAGAAGGATCCACTGGGAGAAATATGGAATCGATGAGGTATTTACAGCGCAATCCATGCGGCAGGCGATCCGGGTCATGGAAGAAAATCCCATGGACCTGATGCTGTGTGATGTGGAAATGCCGGGTGGAAGCGGACTGGAGTTGTATGAGTGGGTCAGGACTTACTGCCCGGATACGGAGTGCGTATTTGTGAGCTGCCATCCGGAATACGAATATGTCCGTAAAGCCCTGACAATGGGAAGCATGGACTATGTGCTGAAACCGGTGGATTATGAAGAAATGGATCGGATTCTGCAGGAAGCAGCAGAAAGGATAAAAAACCGGCATGCCAGGGCACAGGGCATTGAGAGCAGCAACCGCTCATTAAGGAACAATGCTTTACCGGAGAATGAGGAGCCGGAATCCGCTCCTGCTTCTGACAGGATCCTGTCGGATACGATCCAGGGAGCTGTCCATTACATCCGGGAACATCTGGGAACCAATATGAGTATCGGAGAGATCGCCTTAGCTGTGCATCTGAACCCCCAGTATTTCATGCGATTGTTTAAAAAAGAAACAGGAAAGTCTGTACTCGAATATATCACGGACTGCAGGCTGTCATCTGCCAGACAGATGCTGGAGGAAACCAATCTCCCGATCACGGAGGTGGCCCTGGCGGCGGGATATGACAATTTTTCCTATTTCAGTAAGCTGTTCCGGCGAAATGAAGGAATGTCCCCTTCGGAATACAGAAAAGGCAAAAGACAATAGCACAATAGTCATTTTCAGAACAATTTACCTACAGGATCGTATTAGCGGCGATCCTTTTTCTGTTTTACTATTTCCACAACAGTAATACATATGCGTCCCCTGTCGCATACCACTGAAAGGAAAGGAGTAACACATGAAAAAAGCAATCACAGTCATTCTGGCACTGGCTATGGTTTTTGGACTTGCAGTCACTGCCCGTGCAGACCTGGCACAGGAAATTCTGTCAGGACAGGAGTTCCTGGTCGATAAGGCAGAAGCACAAACTTATATTAACCCGCTTCCGCTGGATTATCAGCGTTCCGGCGCCAGCGACAAAGGCATGATCCCGGACAATCCGTTCTCCATCGGACAGATGATTGGTAACGAAGCGATCCCGAACAATCCGGTAGAAAGCATCACCCATATCCGTTTCCAGGATCTTTTCCGCGGAACATCAACATATATTGCTGAAAACGATACCCGTGCTTCCGCAGATCCGACAGGATTATACTACAATGATACCTGGTATCTGTATGGAACAAACAGCTCCCTGTGGGTATCCGAAGATTTTGTGAACTGGCGTTATGTTCAGCTGGTAGACCAGGACGGAGAACCGCTGCGCTTTACGGCTCCGGTAGTAGCAGTAAGGACCGACGACGAAGGCGTTGATCATTTCTATCTGGCATGGAACAGCTCTGATCTGTATGAAGCAACCTCTCCGGAAGGTCCTTTCACCGACCTGGGCGACTTCACCTACAATGGAAAGAGCTTTGCAGACAACATTGAAGATGGCAACGTCATTGCAGCGCACAACGACGTGGATATCTTCGTGGACGATGACGGAAGAATGTATCTGTACTGGGGCATGGGTCCGTATATTGAAGGTGCAGAACTCAATGTTGAAAACCCGACAGAACTGATCACCGAACCCAAGATCATCATTGAATACGATAACAATTACAGATGGCAGAACTTCGGCCAGAATCATGAAAACTATGAAAACGGATTCCCGGAAGGTTCCTTCATGATCAAGATCGACGGCAAATACTATCTGACCTGGGCAACCGCAGGCACACAGTATGATTCCTACACCATGGGCTGCTATCAGTCCACCGAGGGACCGCTGGAAGGATTCGAACTGCAGGAAAAAGAAATTATCAACAGCTTTGATGCTATGACCGGTGTAGTAAGAGGCGGCGGACATGGCTCCATCGTTGCAGGTCCTGCTGATACTCTCTGGTGCTTCTACACAGTCAACGTCGGTTATGAAGGCGATATGGAAAGACGTCTCGGCTGCGATCCGGCCATGATCGATGAAGAAGGCAACCTGGTCGTTCCGCATCTGTCCGAAGCTCCGCAGTATGTACCCGGCGTGCTGGCAAATCCGGCAGAAGGCAATGAAGTGGGCGATGATATCCTTTCTGCAAGACAGGGATATGCCGTATCCAGTTACTCTGAAGGCCGTCATCCGTTCTATGCTATTGACGAGTCCAACTTCACCTGGTGGCAGCCGGCTGCAGAGGATGAGAACCCCTGGTTCCTGATGTCCTTCAAGGGCAATTTCAACATCGATGCGTTCCGCCTGTGGCTGAAAGAGATCAATGTTGACAAGAGCGCAACTCTGAATGACAAATGTGTCATCGACTACAAGATCGAAGTCTATAACGGAACCACCAATCCTCTGGAAGCAGAAAATGCTGAAAACTGGACGACTGTTTATGAGTCAGAAGGAAATGATCTGGTCCATCCGTATATCAAACTGGAAGAGCCTGTGCTGGGACAGTTTGTAAGGATCACATTCACCAACTGGGATGAAGCAATCTATCCGGCACTGTGCGAGATCACTGTATTCGGCAACAATATTGCAAAACCGGTAAAATAATAAAGAACCCGTGAATAATCCTTCGTTATGGAGGGCTGCGTAAATGCAGCCCTCTGTAGCTTTTCAGGATAGGTATGGTATGATTAAGCAACAGGAAAGCGGACAAGTACATATCGGAGAGTTTCGACGGAGGAGATGGTTTTGGCTGAGGCTGATTGTGTTTGCGGCGATTGCCATGATGTTGCTGACCTACGGGATTTATGTGCTGACGCCTAAATATCCATACGGGATCTGCAGTCTTCTGCAGTATTACAGGACAGATCCGGAAACGGTGGATGTATTGGCGGTCGGCTCCAGTCTGACATATACAGATCTGAACACGAATATCCTGTGGGCTGAGTATGGGATCTCCTGTTTTGATCTGGCTTCGGCAGAGCAGCCTTACTGGAGTACTTATTATTATCTGTTGGAAGCGCTGCGATATCATAAGCCAAAGGTGGTGCTGCTGGATCTGAAGGCGATCACCTATCAGGAAGACAAGGTGAGCCGGAACCGTACGGTCCTTTGTTCTTACGGGATCTTGGATCCAGTAAATCGATGGAAATGTATTGCGGAATGTGTGGAACCGGAAGAATTCTGGGGCTACGCGCTTGCGTATACGCAGATTCACACGAACTATGAAGGCGTGACAGGGCAGGATTTTATCATCACATCCGATGGGTGGAATGTGAACGCCGGATGGAAAGGCTTTATTGAGAAAAATGCCCTGACCTCACATATCACGCCGGAGATGGATTTCACCTTTAACACTGCCCGGAACGTGAATGCACACGAACAGGAATTTTTCGAAAAGATCCTGGAATTATGTAATAAGCAGGATGTTCCGGTCATGCTGATCGGTTACCCGAATGCGGATTATGCGCATGACCATCATTTTTACTGCAGCGCCTTTGAGATCGCGCAGCAGTATGGGGTGACCGGGATCAATTACAATCTTCCGGAACATCGTCCGAAGATCAATTATTCAACAGACTGTGCGGACTGGCAGCATTTGAATATCTGGGGAAGTGCCGTATTTACCCGGGCTTTGGGAGAAGATCTGTCAGAGCTTTATCACCTGGAAGACCATAGGGGCGATCCTTCCTATGCATCCTATGACCTTTGTGCCGATGAATGGTTTTCCATTTTCCCCCAGTTCGACCGCAGAAACAGATAGTAGGTTTAAATCATGAAAAAAGCAATTCTTCTTTTGAGTATTTTATCACTGGTTTTTGCAATGACGTGCTTTTCCCGTGCAGAACAGGCGGGAGAGTCTTGTGAGGTATATCTTCAATATACTGTCTTCAATACCGAGCAGACCGGCATACAGGATGTGGAAGAAGCCATCAATGAGATCAGCATTCCGGCCATTGGCGTGAAGGTCCATATCACTCCGGTCTTCATCGGCGATCTTCCATCGGAGACCGCATATGCTATTGCCGGAGGAGAGAAGATCGATATCGTCAATGTAGGGCTGACTCATGATATCATGACTATGGTATCAGACGGTTATCTGCTGCCTTTGGATGAGCTGCTTTTAGAACGGGGGCCTGCGGTGTTGAAGGCGACGGAAAAAGTCTCCGATGCCCAGAAGATCGGCGGTGTTACCTATGCCATCTCGCAGTATCCATATGCTGCCCGATGTACAGGATTTCTGTTTAATAAAAAGATAGCGGAAGAGAATGGTATCGAAATGCATAACGGTATGACTTTGCAGGAACTGGAGAATGCCGGGAAAGTTCTGAAAAATAAGGATGTATACCTGACTTCGCTGGGACTGAGTGCAGAACTGTCCTATCAGTTTTTCTGTCCGTTTGAAGCGTTTGGAGAGGCGGCAAATTACGGAGCAATCCTGGATCCTGCGGATAATTCCCGGATCACCAATATTTATGATTCAGAAGAACTGCGGGAGTACTATCGAACCATCCGCAGATGGTTTGAAGCAGGATATCTGCCTGAGAACCAGATGCTGAATGAGGTATCGATCATCCGGTTGTTTAATGAACGAAGGTTGTTTGGGATTCCAACGAATGTCACAGCTGACCAGTTGGGAGGGGCCTCTCCGGATCGGGATATCGTTCTGCTTTCAGATCCCATGGTCACTAACAGCAGTGTTCATGAGTTTATGCTGGGAATTGCATCTACCTGTCAGAACCCGGAAGCAGCGATGGACTTTATCAATCTGATCTATGAAAATGCAGACCTGGCTAATCTTCTGAACTATGGTATCGAAGGTGTGGATTATGTAAAAGTTCCCGGGGCATCTCATGTGATCACGACAGCAGGCACCGCCAATGAAGACGGCAGCAGATATGGGTCAGGTTTTTCCAGATTTGGGGATCCGATGATGGTCTATGTAAAAGAGCCCCTGACAGATGATTATTATGAAGAGCTGGCTGCGTGGGAAACGAATGCCAGAACGTCACTTTCTTTTGGCTATAGTTTTGATGCAGAGGCGTTTTCTGTAGAGGCAAGAAATATCGCAAGAATCCTGGATGAATATCTGCCGATCCTGAATGTCGGGATGGCACAGGATGTGGATGCAGAAATGGATGCCCTGGTTGCAGCGCTTCAGGAAGCCGGCATCGATGAGATCATCGCAGCGAATAATGAACAGCTGCAGGAATACCTGCAGACGAAAAAGGTTCCCTGAATGGTTCCCTGATCTTTATGCAAACAAAAGCCTGATCATTGATGCCTTTCTTGATGCCTGTTCTGCTATATTTCAATTAACAAAACAACAAAACCGACAAACCAGGCAGGGCATCCTGCTTTCCAGATAATTTTTTTCATTGAATGTCTCCTCCTATAGCGAAACAGCACCCTGGGTGCTGTTTTCGCATTTATTGCTTCCATGGCGGGGCAACGCCGAGCGACGGACTGTGACAGCTAATATCATGCAGAAATAAAGTTTTTTGATTTTCGCATGATTATTTTGCCTTGATAATCATGCGGAATTTTAAATATTTTAATTTCGCATGAAAAAAAGTCCTGCATTTTCATGTGAAATCAACGATTCTTCCAAAACGCATGAAAAAAGCATTCAATTTATCATGTGAAATTCGAGTTTTAATAAAAACGCATGAAAATGAGCTTAAAATCATCATGCAAAACGAGCATTTTTGAAAAAACGCATGAAAAGGTCCCGCATCCGGCATCAGACCGGGACAAAAGCCTGCAGCGTCACAGCAGATCACCTGCTGAAACAAAACCTTCCTGGTTGCGTATTCCGTGATACCATGCTATGATTTTCCTGATTTTATAAGAAAGGCGCGGATCCGCGTACAGGTGAGGGAATGATTATCAGATAATTCCATTTGGTTTACGCAAGACAGCTACAGTGGCCTGCAAAGGTCTGTTTGTGTATGCCGAATCGGGTTATCGTATTCATTCCGGATTTTCCCGGTATTGCTGTGCGTTTTTCGGCATATCTGGATTCTTCTGTTTGTACGGCCTGCTTCGGTATGAAGCAGGCTCTTTTAGTATAAGGAGGAATTGGTTATGCTTCAGATCAGGAATCTTTCAATGGTCCATACAAAGGACCTTAAACCCCTTATTGAAGATTTTTCATTTGTTTTAAATCCCGGCGATAAAGCCGTGATCATTGGAGAGGAAGGCAACGGAAAGAGCACGCTGCTTAAATGGATCTTCGATCCGGAAATGACCGAAGGTTACGCAGAGTGTTCCGGTGAGCGCATTATGACAAATGAAAGGCTGGCTTATCTGCCGCAGGAGCTGTCAGAGGAAGAGAAGGAAAAGTCTGTTTATGATTTCTTTTCGGAATGCGGTTCTTTCTGGGAACAAACGCCTAAAACACTGAACCGACTGGCTGCGCAGCTGTCCGTCGGGGCCGACCTGCTGTACAGTGATCAGCGAATGGGCTCCCTGTCGGGAGGCGAAAAGATCAAGATCCAGCTCCTGCGTCTTCTTCTGGAGGAGCCGACTGCTTTGCTGCTGGATGAACCATCCAATGATATTGATCTGAAAACGCTGAGGTGGCTGGAGCGGTTCACCCTGGATTTTCCAGGCATCGTTCTGTATATCTCTCATGATGAAGTGCTGATCGAGCGGACAGCCAATGTAGTGATCCACATCGAGAGGCTCAGAAGAAATACCATCAGCAGATGTACGGTCATGTACATGCCGTTTGCGGAATATGTTTCCATGCGCCGGGCAAACTTCCGGAATCAGGAAATGCTGGCATTCAACCAGCGGCGACAACAAAAGATCCGGGAAGAAAAGTTCCGAAGGATCTATGAAAAGGTTGCCCGTGACCAGAACAATACCTCACGGCAGGACCCGCATGGAGGAAGGCTCTTGAAAAAGAAAATGCATGCGGTCAAATCATTGCAGCACCGATATGAGCGGGAGCAGGAAGAAAGAGTGGAAGTACCGGATCTTGAAGAGCCCATGTATATTCGTTTTGATCAAAACAGAGCAGGCATCCCTTCCGGCAAGACAGTACTGGATCTAACGGTGGAAAGACTGCTGAGTCCGGACGGAACAAGAGAACTGGCAGCCAATGTCCGCCTGTTTATCCGAGGAAATGAAAAGATCTGCATAACCGGAGACAACGGCACCGGCAAAAGCACGTTGATCAGAATCATCGCTGAGTATCTGCTGCAGCGTGAGGATATCCGTGCCATGTATATGCCGCAGGACTACTCAGACCTGATCGATGAGCAGAAGACGCCTATGGAGTTTTTAAGCACGGTCGGCGATAAAGAAGAGCAGACCAGGATCCGTTCTTATCTCGGCTCCATGAAATATACTGCAGAGGAAATGGATCACAGGATCTCTGAACTGTCCGGCGGGCAAAAAGCAAAACTGATCCTTCTGAAGCTCAGCATGTCTGATGCAAATGTGCTGATCCTGGATGAGCCGACACGCAATCTGTCACCACTTTCCGGGCCTGTTGTCCGTCAGGCGCTGCGCGGCTTTCCAGGCGCGATCATCAGTGTATCCCACGACAGAAAATTTATGGCAGAGGTTTGTGATACTCTTTATGAACTGACCGGGGAGGGCCTGACGAAACGAAGTCCCTGATCAGCACAGTTTTTTTCTACAATGCATCATATGAAATATGCGGTAAATTCATGCGAATTGCTATTTGACAACTCTTGTATTTCGCTTTATCATAGTAAAATATCCGCATTGCGGAATGATCATATTCTGACGACCTGCAGGTTGTATTTTATAATACCCGCTCTTGCAGGCAGCCAGCATCATTCGTGAGGGAACAGATGTCTGATAAAATACTTCAGGTCAAAGGGCTGACCCAGCAGTTTAAGGGAGTCCTGGCGGTTGACCATATCAATATGGATCTGGAACAAGGCAGGATCTACGGGCTGATCGGAACAAACGGCGCCGGTAAGAGTACTGTCGTCAATATGATCTCCGGCAACCTGAGACCTACGGATGGAGAGATCCTGTTCCAGGGAGAACATATCGAGCGCCTGGACGCTGCCCATCACGCGAAGGCAGGGATCGCAAGAACCTTCCAGAACCTTCGTCTGTTCGGCGATCAGACTGTCCTGGACAATGCCATCACGGCCAGCCAGATCAGCCGGAAATATAATCTTGTGGAAATGCTGACCTATCTGCCCCGCTACAGAAGGGAAGAGAAGCAGTTTTCCGAAAGAGCATACGAAGCTCTCAGAACGATGGGGATCGATCAGTATGCGGAGATGCAGGCAGACAATCTGCCCTATGGACTGCAGCGTCGTCTGGAGATTGCCAGGTGCCTGGCGATCCAGCCGAAGCTCCTTCTGCTGGATGAGCCGGCAGCAGGAATGAATCCGCAGGAGAGTCTGCAGCTCGTGAATGACATCCGGGGAATCCATAAGGATAATCCGGAGATGACGATCCTTTTGATCGAGCATGATATGAAGGTTGTCATGAACCTTTGTGAATATATCTACGTTATGGCGTCCGGTACGATCATCGCGGAGGGAACTCCGCGGCAGATCTATGAATCCGAGGAAGTTATTTCCGCGTACCTGGGCGGATCTGTACGTAATAAAAGGAAACAACATGCTAAAAGTCAGTAATCTGAGCATCAGTTATAAAAAGATCAATGCAGTCCGGGAGATTTCCTTCGAGATCCGGGAAGGGGAGATCGTGTCCCTGATCGGCTCTAACGGAGCAGGGAAGACCTCTACCATGAAGGCAATCTCAGGACTTATTAAAGCGAAATCCGGATCGATCCTGTTTAACGGGAAGGAAATACTGGGCATGAGCCCGACTCAGATCGTTTCAGCCGGTATCGTACATGTGCCGGAAGGAAGACAGGTCTTCAGCAAGCTGAGTGTGGGAGAAAACCTGCAGCTGGGCGGATATCTCACCAAAGACCGCAAAGTGCTGAAGGAACGGATGGATTATGTATTTGATATGTTTCCCATCTTAAAGGAACGTATCCATCAGAAAGCCGGAAGCCTGTCCGGCGGTGAACAGCAGATGCTGGCGATCGGCCGGGGGCTGGTGACGGGAGCCAAACTTCTGCTTCTTGATGAGCCCTCACTGGGACTGGCTCCGATCGTTGTGGAGCAGGTGTTTGAAGTCATTCAGACACTGCAGCAAAACGGCATGACGATCCTGCTGGTGGAACAGAATGCCCTGGATGCCATGGCAATCTCCAGCCGGACCTATATCATGGAAAGCGGAGCGATCGTAATGGAAGGCCCCAGCGAAGAAGTGGCGGAAAACGAAGAGGTGAAACGGATCTATCTGGGAGGAAAGGAAACATGGGTTTCTTCACTGCACAATTAATAAGTGCAATCAAACTGGGCAGTATCTATGCTCTGGTGGCGATCGGTTACTCGATCGTCTACAGTATCATGGGTATGATCAATTTTGCCCATGGAGAACTTCTGATGATCGCCACCTTCTCTTTGTGGGTGCTGATGAATGCAGGGATTCCCTTTGGATTTGCTGTTATCCTGGCGATCATCATTACCGTACTGTTTGGTATTTTTATCGAAAAGATCGCATACCGGCCAATCCGGAATGCGGGAGAATCTACACAGATCATCACCTCGCTGGCTGTCTCTATCTTTCTGGAGGCACTGTGCCAGGCAATCTTTAATTCCAGCGCGAAGGCTCTGATCATCCCGGCGTTTTTCTCAAAAACCTTTAAATTCCTTGGCGTTACTGTGTCTGTGATCGATGTGGTGACCTTTGCATGCACGGTAATCCTGACGATTGTAGTGGTACTGATCATCCAGAAGACCTCGGTGGGAAAGGCTATGCGTGCAGTTGCGGACAATCCGGAAGCAGCTGATCTGGTAGGCATCGACAGAAACCGGATCATTACCGTGGCATTTATCATAGGGTCTGTTCTGGCAGCAGTTGCCGGGATCTTGTATTCCGGTAAATATACTTCCTTCAGCAATGACATGGGATTTATGCTTGGCGTAAAAGCATTTATCGCAGCCGTGCTGGGAGGACTCGGAAGTCTTACAGGAGCTGTGGCGGGAGGATATATCATGGCCGTGCTGGAGATCTTTTTCAGCGGCTATCTGCCCGGTGGAGTGGCGTCTTTCCAGACGACCTTTACCTTTATCGTGCTGATACTGGTGCTGCTGGTCCGCCCGAACGGACTGTTCGGCAGCAATAACTGGAAAAGGAGCTGAACATGAAGAAAAGTACAAGATTTGTAGACAATTCATTGTTCCGGTTCCTGGTTGTGGTGCTGCTTCCCGTTATCATCCTTCTGCTCGTGCATTTTGTGGCAGGCAACTATTACGAATCGGTATTTATCCTGTTCTTTATCAATATCATCCTGGCTGCCAGTCTGAACCTGACCAACGGGATCACGGGAATCTTTTCCCTGGGACAGGCAGGGTTTATGGCACTTGGTGCCTATATCAGTTCCATCCTGACTCTTTCTGAGACCATGAAAAATGCCATGGTCACCAACATGCCGGAATGGCTGACCAAGATCCAGCTGCCTTTCTGGGCGGCAATGATCGTAGCAGCCTGTATCACTATGATCATTGCGGGACTCATCGGGTTTGCGATCCTGCGGGCAAAGGGGCATTATCTGGCGGTTATTACCCTGGGGATGGTTATCGTGATCAAGAGCGTCCTGGACAATGCCAACAATCTGACCAACGGATCCAGAGGTCTGAGTGGTATGAGCAAGCATTCCACGCTGCTGGTCACTGTGATCGTAGCGTTATTGTCTTTGTTCATCCTGTACCGGTTCCGTACCTCCGCTTTCGGAAGGTCCATGATCGCGCTTCGGGACGACGAGGACGCAGCGGCTTCCCTTGGCATCAACGAGAGGTCGATCCGGCTGATGTCCTTTATGGTCAGCGCCTTTTTTGCAGCAGTCGGCGGCTGTTTGTGGGCACATCTGCAAAGAACCATCGCACCATCGCTGTTTTATTTTGATAAGACATTCAACATCCTGGAGATGTCCGTTCTGGGCGGTATGGCCTCATTGTCCGGTGCTATTCCGGGTGCTGCAGTGTTAACATTCCTGCCACAGTTTCTGGCAAACTTCAGCACCGGCTTTACGATCTTCGGGATCAATGTTCCGCAGATCAACGGTCTGACCAATATCGTCATGAGCGTTTTGTTTATCGTGATGATCATCTTCCGGAAACAGGGTGTCACCGGCAGCAGCGAATATCTGGTAGGAAGTCTGTTCAGCAGGAGTACTTATACGGGCTTGTTCCGAAAACAGACCTATAAGGATTTTGCTCACGCATTCCGACGAAAAAAAGTACATGACAGCTGAAGCTGTTGTTATAAAAACAAATGAAGGAGAACAACAATGAAAAGAAGAAACAGATTTCTCAGTGCCATTGTGATTGGCGCTCTGGCAGCAACATTGTTCGCAGGTATCGCACATGCCGGCGAAGACCACATCAAAGTGGGCGGACTGTTTGCTCTTACCGGATGGTTTGACAGCTATGACGTAGCCGGTTCCAAAGGCTTCGAACTGGCTCTGGATCAGATCAATGCGGCCGGCGGTATTGACGGACATGAAGTCGAATATGTCTCTTATGACACCACTTCTGATCTGGCTACCGCAACCAGCCTGACGATCAAACTGATCGAGCAGGACGGCGTAGATGTTCTGGTTGGTATGAACGACCCCAACACAGATATTGCATGCGGAACCATCGCACAGGAGTACGGTATCCCGTCACTGGCCACCGTTTCCACACTGCCTTATACACAGGAGCGTGTCGGCGACACCGCTTTCCTGGTCCCTTACGGCGATAACGTACAGGCATCCGCAATGGCTGAATATGCATATAATGAACTTGGCATCCGTACTGTTTATGTTATGACCAACAATACAGACGAATTCACACTGGCGCTGTCCAAGTTCTTCCAGCAGCATTTTGTAGAGCTGGGCGGAACACTTCTGTCTGAAGGTGACTTCGGCGCTGAGTATGATGACAACACCAATATGGATTTCTCTTCCATCGTCAACCAGATCCTGGCACTGGGCGAAACACCGGACGCTGTTTTCCTGGGATGTTTCACAGATGAAGGGCCGATCATTCTGAAGCAGCTGAGAGAAGCAGGCATCGACTGCACATGCCTGTCCGGCGACGGCCTGGATGACCTTTCTGTTGCGCAGATCGCAGGGGAAGCTTCCAATAACACCTACTTCAGCACACATGTTAACTATGCAGATCCTTCTACTGATGAGTTCATCGCAGCTTACAGGGAGAAATACAACGAAGATCCGCAGAACGCATTTGCAGCTCTTGCTTATGATGCAGCTTACCTGCTGAAATACGCTGTTGAGAATTATGCAAATGGTGATTATTCACCGGCAAGCATCCGCAACGCGATCGCACAGGTTACTGATTTTGAAGGCCTTACAGGAACTATCAGCTACGCAGACGGCAATGTTCCGACCAAGACAGTGTTCATCAACGAGTTCAAGGATGGAGAAAGCCTGAACGTAACACACGTCCTTCCGGACATGGATGCGGAATAAGAACCGGATGGTCAGGTAAAGGGAAAGGAGAACAGTATTATGGCGGAGTATAAGTTATGGGAAGCCCTCAAGGCTGCGAAAAATTATAAATGGGTCGAACTGTCTCACCCGCTCAATAATGACAGCCCCTGCTGGTCCGGAATTCCTGCAGGCACGGTAGAACTGTCAAAGACCATATTTGACTGGGGCAACCCCATGTTGGAATGCCTGATCCAGTCTTTCCGGTTTCCGGGGCAGTTTGGTACGCATATTGATTTCCCTGGCCACTTTATCAAGGGCAAACAGAATTCCGAACAGTATGACGTACATGACTTGATCTTCCCGCTCTGCGTGATCGATATCACGGAGCAGGTCAAAAAGGATGTGCATTATGCAGTGACCGTAGAGGATATCAAGAATTACGAAAAAAAGTATGGAGATATTCCTGACGGAGCATTTGTAGCCCTTCGGACAGACTGGTCCAAGAAATGGCCGGATATGAATGCCCTCTCCGGCATTGCCGAGGACGGCTCTGAAAACTTCCCGGGCTGGTCTCTGGAAGCACTGCAGTATATCTATGAGACCCGCAATGCAGCAGCCAACGGCCACGAGGCACTGGATACGGATGCTTCTGCAGTATGTGCGGCAGCAGGCGATCTGGTCTGCGAAAGATACGTACTGAATCAGGAAAAGCTGCAGGTCGAAGTACTTTGCAACCTGGATCAGGTTCAGCCGGCAGGAGCCGTGATCATCGTTTCCTATCCGAGGATCGAGAATGCAACAGGCCTTCCGGCAAGAGTCTGGGCGATCACGGAATAATCAGTATCAGTTCCGGAAAACACTTAGAATCAATAAAAATGCATCGATCGTATGGTCGATGCATTTTTTGATATATGATTATTGGCAAAGCCCTCCTTGTTTTTGCCTAATGTCTGAATTGAGAATATCAGGAGAGCAGCTGCAGGGCAGATTCTTCTTCGAACTGCCGCATCCACAGCCGGTAGTAGGCCCCTTTCCGTGCCAGGAGGTCCTCATGCCGCCCCTGTTCCACGATCCTGCCGTTCTCCACGACCAGGATCAGGTCGGCTCCTTTCACCGTGGAAAGCCGGTGAGCGATCACGATGGAGGTCCTGCCTTTGATGACTTTGTCGATGGCAGACTGGATCTTCTGTTCCGTGATGGTATCTACGGACGCAGTTGCTTCATCAAGGATCAGGATGCGGGGATCCGCCAGGATCGCCCGGGCGAAGGAAAACAGCTGTTTTTCGCCGGTGGAGAGAAGGTCTCCGCCTTCACCGACATTGGTATCCAGTCCTTTTTCCAGTTTTTCCAGGACGCTGCGGGCAGAGACCAGGTCAATGGCCTGCATGATCTCTTCTTCCGTGGCTAATGGGTTTCCATACTGCAGGTTTTCCCGGATGGTACCGGTGAACAGCTGGGGTGTCTGAAGGACATAGCCCAATGCGCTGTGAAGCCAAAGCTGGGAACGCTCCCTGGCATCCCGGCCGTCGATCAGGACCCGGCCGGCAGTCGGTTCATAGAACCGGCAGACCAGGTTGGCCAGGGTGGATTTGCCGGCACCAGTTTCTCCCACGATGGCCAGATTGGTCCCGAAGGGGATCTTCAGGCAGAAATCTTTCAGCACATATTCATCCCCATCCGGATACATGAAATCCACATGGTCGAATTCGATATCGCCCCGGATCTCTTCCCAGTTTTCTTTTTTGGGATCAAAGCAGTCTCCGTACTGTTCGATGACTGCTTCCGTATCTTTCACGCCCGGCGTGGTTTCCACCAGCTTTGTGTAACGCTCGATATTGACCTTGCCCTGAATGAACAGGGAAAGGCTTTCTACCAGGATATTCACAGGGTCCATCAGTCCCCGGGCATAGCTCATGAACAGGGAGAATGTTCCCACCTCTTCCTGCGCAATGATGCCGCCTTTCCACAGGACGATGGCCAGGGCGGCGGAAGTGGCCAGGGTGGTGACGGCATTTAACAGCCCTTTCAGCCTGGCAGAACGCATGGAGGTGCGGAACATATTGCTGGTTTCCTTTTTAAAATCCTCGTAGATCTTATCTTCGATCACCAGGGATTTTACGGTCCTGGCGCCGGTGATCCCTTCGTTGAAATTGCCGGTGATCCGGGAATTGATCTCACGGACTTCTTTATGAAGCCGGAAGAGCTTACCCTGAAACAGGGCATAGAGCAGGGAAATGACCGGGACAATGATCAGTACCAGCAAAGTCAGCCGGGCGTTGTAGTACAGCATGACGGCAATGGATCCCACGATCTCGATCAGGAAAAAGACTGTGTCAGCCAGATTCCAGGTGATCGTCTCGCCGATCCGGGAAGTGTCACTCATGACCCGGGCGTGGATATAGCCTACGCTGTTCTGGCTGAAATAGTCAAAGGACAGCTGCTGCAGATGGGAAAAAGCCTTGTTGCGCATATCCCGGTCCATCCGCACTTCCGTAGCCAGACAGACCTTGGTATTGATATATCCGGAAACGGCAAAGATCGCAATCACTCCTATGTATGCCGCCAGAAACCAGGCGATGGTATCGAGGGTACCTCCTCCTACAAAATGGTTGAGCGCATAACGCTGGAAAACCGGTGCTGCCAGATCAGCCGCCGTAAAGATGATGATCGTAAAGATGATCACGAACATATCCCTGCGGTAGCGGCGGAACAGCGGGGCCATCTTCGGAAGTCCGAACAGGAACAGGCGGGATGAAGTTGTTTCAGTCGTTTTATTCATGAGCTGCCTCCATGCCGGATTGGATCTCATAGATTTTCTGGTACAGTCCTCCGGAATGCTTCAGCTGCTCCGGCGTTCCGGATTCGCTGATCCTTCCGTTTTCCAGGATGATCACCTGGTCTGCCTTGGAGATCGTGGTCAGACGGTGGGAAATGATGATAATGGTAGCGGAACCGAAACGTGCCTCCAGAGAAGAGCGGATCTTTGCATCTGTTTCGGTATCTACGGCAGATAAAGAGTCATCAAAGATCAGGATGGGGGCTCTGCCTACCAGTGCCCTGGCGATGGCGGTCCGCTGTTTCTGCCCGCCGGACAGGGTAACACCCCGTTCCCCGACGAAGGTATCATAGCCTTTGGCAAAACCGGAGACATTTTCATCCAGGCAGGCGTCCCTGGCGGCTTCCCGGATCTCTTCCAGGGTAATACCCGGGCGGGTGATCCCGATGTTCTCCCCGATGGAGCGGGAGAACAGGAACGGTTCCTGCAGGACCATGGAAATATTGCGCCGCAGATAGTCTGTTTTTATCTTCCGGATATCCACTCCGCCGATCCGGATCGTGCCCCATTCCTCCGGCAGATCGTACATCTTATCCAGCAGCAGCATCAGAGTAGATTTGCCGGAACCGGTGCCGCCCAGGATCCCAAGCGTTGTTCCAGGCTTTACGGTAAAACTGATATCGTGCAGGATCTCAGGGCAGTTTTCATAACCGAAATGCACATGCTCAAAGCAGATTTCCTGATCCATCGGGATCTCCAGGGCATCAGGAGCTTCCTCTTCCACCGGAGAATCCATGATATAGGCAATTCTTCCGATAGACACATCGGCTTTGCTCATTTCCACCAGCATGCGGCCGAGTCTTCGGATCGGCCAGGCCAGGAGAGCGTTGTAGGCGATGAACGCCACCAGGTCTCCTGCAGTCATTTTTCCATGCACGCAGAGAATGGATCCGACGACGATGATCAGCATGGCCTGGGTCATGGTCAGAATGTCCTGTACCGTAAAGAACCGGGCCAGCACCACGCCCATGCGCACCCAGAGATTACAATATTCATTGTTGCGTTTTTCAAAGCGGTCCCTTTCGTACCGTTCCCTGGCAAAGGCGCGGACCACCCGTACACCCGACAGGTTTTCCTGCACCATGGCGGAAACTTCACCTTCCGCTTCTTCGCATTCTTCGAATCCTTTATGAAGCTTCTTTCCAAAGATCACTACATAACCTAGGATCAGCGGGATCACCGAGATCGCGATCAGGGTCAGGCCCACATGCATGGACATCATAAAATAGATGGAGAAGACCAGCAGTACAACGATCCGGATAATGTTGGAAAGCTGTTCCGCTACGAAATTCCGGATCTTGTCAATATCAGAAGTACACCGCTGAATGATGTCACCGGTGTGGTTTTTCATATGCCATGAGAAGGGCAGCCGTTCGATATGGCGGAATACCCGGTCGCGCATGGTCTTGACAAGCCGTTCGGATCCCTTGCTATTGAAAACTACCATGAGAAACTGCGATGCAGCCCGGAAAAGCGCGATCACGATCAGTGCCAGTGCCATGATCCAAAGCTGCTGTCCCAGACGGGAAAATCCCCCGAATGCATCTACGATCCGCATGACCCATGCAGGATAATCCGGCTCCAGTCCTCCGATGGCATTGTCGATCGCCATACGAAGGATCTGCGGGGTCAGCATGTCTGCCAGGGAAACGACGGCAGAAGCAAAGACTCCCAGCACAAACAGATGCAGGCTCCCTTTCAGGAACCGCATCAGATGGCGCCAGGTGCCTTTCTTTTTGTTTTCTGTTGTCGCAGGCGAATGTTGATCCATACCGCCTATCTTATTGACTGCTAGGCGGGATGTCAACCGTAATTATAAGAATGGTCAGATCCGGATCGTCAGGACGTTTAATCCCAGGATATTCTGGTAACTGATGTCGTCGGCAATGCTGTAAACCATCCGGATACCGATGTTTTTCGCAATATCATCCGGGTTGAAGATCTTTTGGCGCTCTGCCGGATCAAAGGGGATACAGTCGTCCTTGATCCGCAGGATGATCATGCCGTCTTTATGTACCACTCTGAGATCTGCCGAGTGTGACCGCCGGTCTTTGATAAAGCCGTGGGAGACCACATTTCCTGCCATCTCTTCGATAAAGAGGCCAGCAAAATAAGATCTCCTCTTTTCGATCCCTTTTTCCAGGCAGAATTCCTGGACCTCCCGGGAAATATTGATCACTTCTTCCATTCTTCGGACGGTCAGATCCATCCGTTCTGATGCCGGAACCCCGAAGTCCGGCGGGATCACCATCAGCTCTTCCATATTTTTCGGGAATTTCCGGTTACGGATGATCGAGTATCCCAGAAGATACAACACAGCTACGACACCGCCCAGCACATTGGCGATATACACGCTGTTCATCCCGAGCGCCGGGATCAGTATTGCAGTAAAGGCACAGACCGCAATGAAGCCGTCAACTGCCTCCAGCACATTTACCATAATGTTCCGGTCCATGGTCTGGCCATAGCAGCTCAGATGCATCCGGAAGATTGCCAGGGGCATGCAAAGAGGCAGGATCCGGAATCCCCAGACGGTCATCATGTAAACAGGCTCCGCAGGATCCCGGTAATACAGTCTGGTCAGAGGAACGGCAAGGGCGATGATAATAGCGCAGATCAGGCACATCAGCGGGATAAACCGGCGGACAGCATTTCGCATGGTGTCCGCAAGCGTCTGCCTGTCTTCTTCTCCGACGCTGATGCTGATCAGCATGCGGGAAACATTGAGCATTCCGGAGGGAATGGCCCAGGCAAGCCCCAGTAAGGTATTGGCGGCAGCAAAAGCAGACAGTCCTGCAGCGCCGACAAACTGGGTGATCAGCATATTGACGATCAGTCCCCGGATGGTCTGGTATCCGTTGTTAGCCGCTCCCGGCAGGCCAATCCGGACAATACTGCCGGTTTCCCTCCAGTGCAGATGTTTCCACGAGATCCGGAAAGAGGACTTGCCGCTGAAAAAATGCTGAGCCTGGATCAGGAAGAAGACCCATAATCCCAGGGAAGAAGCAAGGGAAAGGCCCAGTGCTTCCATATGAAGAAGCTGTACAAACAGGAAATTGAACAGGACATTGACCAGAATATAGATGAGACTGGCAGCGGTGGTCCTTCGGGTTCTGTTTTCCAGAGAAAGAAAGGCAGACAAAAGACTTCCCAGGACCAGCGGGATGACACCGATGGACTGTCCGATCAGGTACTGATTCAAAAGCCCTCTTATCGCCGGATCACCGGTCAGAAAGCCGCTCAGGTCAAAGATCCCCAGCAGCAGAATGAGCAGGGTAAATACCGCAGATACCGCAAGTGCAATGAGGCTGGTAAGGGAAAAAACATTCTGGACTTTGTCCGTCTCATTTCTGCCCATATATTTGCCGCAGAGAATGGAGGCTCCTCCTACAAGCATCATGCTGATCGCCACGATAAACAGATTGATCGGATTGTACAGTCCCACGGCGCTCATTGCCTGAGCACCGACCGAATTGCTGGCAAAAAGACTGGACACAATGCCGTTGACAGATCCGATCGCAGCCAGCAGGATCTGGATCGGAAGAAGGCGGAACAGCAGTTTTGATGTCATGACAGCATCGGCTGCTTCCCCGGAGGCATGTGATCGTTGTACTTTTTCCGCAGATGGTCGTCTCATCTTACATTCCTCCCATAAAGAAATGATAAAAAATTATAGCATGCTGAAGAGATGGGATGCAAATACTTCTATGGAAAAGAAAGCCCTGAAAGTAGTATAATAATAACGTCGCAAACGGTCGTTCTGAAAGAAAGGACGCATGAAAGAAGCTTGCGGTAAAGGAGGAAGGATGAAGTACAGAAAACTGGGAAAAACAGGACTTCTTGTCAGTGAGATCGGTTTCGGAGGAGAATGGCTGGAAAGGCATGAAGAGGCGGAATCTGTTGAATTGCTGAGATATGCGGGAGAGCAGGGAATCAACATTATTGATTGCTGGATGCCGGATCCGAAATCCCGGGATATCATAGGGAAGGCCATGAAAGGAAACCGGGAGCATTGGATCGTTCAGGGACATATCGGCTCCACCTGGCAGGATGGACAATACGTCAGGTCCAGGGAAATGAAATATGTGGTTCCGGCATTTGAGGATATCCTGAAAAGGATGCAGACCGATTACATCGATCTGGGAATGATCCATTATGTGGATTCGGAAGAGGAGTGGGATCTGTGCATGAACACCGAGTATATCCGGTACGTTCATGAGCTTCATGAAAAAGGGATCATCCGTCATATCGGTCTGTCCACCCACAATCCGCGGATCGCAAAGAAAGCAGTGGAATCAGGGTTTATTGAAATGATCCTGTTTTCCATCAATCCGGCATTTGATATGCACCCGGCAACGGAGGACCTGGACACGATGTTCGGGGAATACGATGAATCACTTTCCGGGATCGATGAAGAACGCGCAGCTTTGTACCGGCTGTCTGAAGAGCGGGAGGTCGGAATCACGGTGATGAAGGGCTTTTTCGGCGGCAGACTGTTCGATGCGAAGACTTCGCCGTTCGGTACAGCCTTTACTCCGGTACAGTGTATCCACTATGCGCTGACAAGGCCAGGGGTCTCTTCCATTCTCTGTGGATATGATACGAAAGAGCAGGTGGATGAGGCGGTTTCCTATGAAACTGCATCGGAGGAAGAGAAGGACTATGCATCTGTCATAGCCTCCGCACCGCTTCATTCTTATATGGGGCAGTGTACCTACTGCGGCCATTGTAAGCCCTGTCCGTCAGAGATCGATATCGCAATGGTCAATAAATACTATGACCTGGCTGTGCAGCAGAGTAAAGTACCGGAAAGCGTCCGGCAGCATTATCTGGCGCTTAACGCCACAGCCTCATCCTGTATCGGATGCCAGAGCTGTGAGAGCAGATGTCCCTTCGGCGTGAAGATTGCGGAGCGAATGGAAAAAACAACAGAACTGTTCGGGTGCTGAAAAGAGTCCATGCGGACTCTTTTTAAAAAATGAAAACACCTATTGACATAGTAGGTGAATAGTTATATAGTAGGCACAACATTTACAGAAAGGAGACGCAGAGATGTTCCACGAGTTGACTTACAAATCTAAAACCTGCATGTGTTGTCGAATGCCTATCTCCCGGGCATTTCCTGTGGCTGAGGCGTTCGGCCTTCCAACTCTGCGCCTCCTTTGTGTATAACGAATGTGCCATCATCATGATTCCTGCAACTTGCCCGGGAGCTTTCAGAAATAAAGTTTCCGGGCTTTTTGCGTGAAGTCCGGTTCATAGCAAAAAGCAGGAACCGATACCTTACACATTCGAAAAAAGAAAAGGAGAACATTATGAGCGAATACAAATTTGAGACCCTGCAGCTGCACGTAGGACAGGAATCTGCCGATCCGGCGACGGACGCTCGGGCAGTCCCCATTTACCAGACCACATCTTATGTGTTTCACAACAGCCAGCATGCCGCGGACAGATTCGGTCTGGCAGACGCCGGCAACATTTACGGCCGGTTGACCAATTCCACCCAGGATGTGCTGGAGAAGAGACTGGCTGCCCTGGAAGGCGGCAGTGCCGCCCTGGCGCTGGCATCCGGCGCTGCAGCGATCACCTACACGATTGAGGCATTGGCGGTAAACGGCGGGCATATCGTGGCACAGAAGACGATCTACGGCGGCAGCTTCAATCTGCTGTCCCATACCCTCCCCCAATACGGGATCGAAACAACATTTGTAGACGCCCATAATCTGCAGGAAGTGGAAGATGCGATCCGGGACAATACCAGAGCGATCTATCTGGAAACCCTGGGCAATCCCAACAGTGATATTCCGGATATTGACGCTATCGCGGAGATAGCCCATCGGTACGGCCTCCCCCTGGTGATCGACAATACCTTCGGAACCCCGTATCTGATCCGGCCGATCGAACACGGTGCGGACATTGTGGTACATTCTGCCACCAAATTCATCGGCGGGCACGGCACCACCCTGGGCGGCATCATCGTCGAATCCGGTAAGTTTGACTGGAAAGCAAGCGGGAAATATCCCAACATTGCGGCACCGAATCCGAGCTATCACGGAGTCTCCTTCTATGATGCCGTAGGGCCGGCAGCCTTTGTGACATACATCCGCGCCATCCTGCTCAGGGATACCGGAGCGTGTATCTCCCCCTTCAACGCATTCCTTCTTCTGCAGGGAGTGGAGACCCTTTCGCTTCGGCTGGAGCGGCACGCGGAAAACACGAAGAAAGTGATCGATTATCTGAAAGATCATCCGCAGGTCGAACATATCAACCACCCATCACTCCCGGATCATCCGGACCACGCGGTGTATGAGCGGTATTTCCCGAACGGAGGCGCATCGATCTTTACCTTTGAGATCAAGGGAGGGCAGGAAGAAGCCTGGAAGTTTATCGATCATCTGCAGATCTTCTCCCTGCTGGCCAATGTGGCCGATGTGAAGAGTCTTGTGATCCACCCGGCCTCCACCACTCATTCACAGCTTACAGAGGAAGAACTCCTGGATCAGGGGATCAAGCCGAATACGATCCGTCTTTCCATCGGGACTGAGCATATTGACGACATCATCGCGGATCTGGAGAAAGGCTTTGCAGCAAGCAAACAGTAATCATAGAACAGAAAGAAGGGACAAACCATGGCAAACATTTACAAAGGAACACTGGGACTGATCGGCAATACTCCGTTGGTAGAGGTAGTGAATCTGGAAAAGGAACTGGGACTGGAGGCAACCATCCTGGTGAAGCTGGAATATTTTAATCCCGCAGGAAGTGTCAAAGACCGTATTGCGAAAGCTATGATCGAAGATGCGGAAGCAAAAGGACTTCTGAAGGAAGGTTCCGTCATCATCGAACCAACAAGCGGCAATACCGGGATCGGCCTGGCGGCGATCGCAGCTGCAAAGGGATACCGGATCATCCTGACAATGCCGGAGACCATGAGCGTGGAGAGAAGAAACATCCTGAAAGCCTATGGAGCAGAGCTGGTGTTGACGGAAGGTGCGAAAGGCATGAAAGGCGCGATCGCGAAAGCGCAGGAGCTTGCGGAACAGATCCCGGGCAGCTTTATCCCCGGCCAGTTCGTCAACCCGGCGAATCCGGCGATCCATAAAGCCACAACCGGACCGGAGATCTGGAACGATACAGACGGAAAAGTGGATATCTTTATTGCCGGCGTCGGAACCGGCGGCACCGTAACCGGAACCGGAGAATATCTGAAGGAGCAGAATCCTTCCGTCAAGGTCGTGGCGCTGGAGCCCAAGGATTCCCCGGTACTTTCTGAAGGAAGAGCAGGTTCTCATAAGATCCAGGGAATCGGTGCCGGCTTTGTTCCGGAAGTACTGAACACCGGAATCTATGATGAGATCATCAAGGCCCCCAACGAGGAAGCATTTGCGGCAGCCAAACTTCTGGCAAAGAAGGAAGGCATTTCGGTCGGCATTTCCTCAGGAGCAGCTCTGTACGGCGCTATCGAACTGGCGAAGAGGCCGGAAAACAAAGGAAAAGTCATCGTAGCTTTGCTGCCGGACAGCGGCGATCGGTATTATTCCACCGCCTTGTTTACGGAGTAGATATATCGGTCATTCCAGGCTGGCTGCATCATTTACAGAGGTATGCATGATTTTGGAAATATGCCTGCAACGTTTTCAAAGGTATGCATGATTTTTTGTAATTTATTTGAGGGTATGCATGATTTCAACCCCCAAACAGGGGTCAAAATCATGCATACCCTCCATTTCGTTGCAGAGGATTTTTGAAAAACATGCATAGCTCCGTATTTGCTACAGGATTTTCTGAAAAATCATGCACGGCGCCAAATTCGCTGCAGGTTGGATCATGGGACCGGTCAGCTCCTGTTTTTCAGATTGCCTTCCGTCTTTTTCAAGACACTGCGGTATGGCATGAGCATGCCTTCCGTCATCCGGCTGCCGATCTTTTTTTTCAGGGACTTGCTGCCCATCATGGCTCCCACCAGATACATGGCGGCAATCTTTCCTCTGTGTTTCTGCGGGAAATCATAGAATCCATGCTTTTTGTAGAACCGGTGGTCTTCCCGCATCAGGCCCTGCATCTGGTAGATCAGGTCCCGGAAGATCTTGAGTCCTCCCACACCGTAGAAATTCTTCGGCGGCAGGTACCGGTTTTCAATGGCATAGGACAGAGTCTGCGCCATCTGATCGATCCCGCCATCGGGATCTCTTTGATCTGTTGCAACTCCCGCCAGGTAATTGCCGCCTACCTGAGCCCGGGCTTCGATCAATGTTCTGAGGTTTGGCTCGCTGTCCAGATCTCCGCTGACCATATATCCCACCGGTTTTCCCATGGTCACCGTGCGGTGCCCGTTGCAGAACTGCCGGTCATCGTACAGCTTGAAGCGGTATCCCATGGAATGGTCTTTGATGGAAAATGCGTATACGATGGCCTCGGCACTTTGGATATTCTCCCGCAGATATCGGTCAAACCCGTCTTTGTAAATGCAGGTTCCGTCCGAAGCACAGTGGAAACATCCCATGCAGCCTCCGGCAAAAGGAAACTTTGCCAGATTGACCAAAGACACTTCCCGGTCCATGACGGCTTCAAAGCGGGCGATCATGGCATTCAGGCTGCTTTTCTTCTCCTGTTCCGTATCAGTGACCACAACGATCTTGCCCGGCTTTTTTGTGCTGCTTTGTGCCGGAACATCAGCCATGACAGTGTCTGACGGAATGCTGTTCTGCTTCAGATAAAATGCGGGCTCTGAGAAATGATGCTCCATGTTCCACAGTACGAACCGGAAAAAGGAAAGGGCTTCCTCCCGGCCTTTCTCCTGCAGTAGATCCTCCATGTCTGCGGAGAGACCCTGTAGATATTTAAGCCCAAGATCCTCGCAGTTATCCCGGATAAATTGATGAGCAGTAGTGTCATAAAAATGCTTGGAAGTGGAGATCTGGGTGGCATATTTGCCGGAGAGATCGAGGTCGTGCTCTTTGATCAGTTCGATGAAACGGTGCAGCTGCGCCGGTACCAGAAAGGTATAGACAGGATAACTAAACAGCAGAAGATCCGCTCCCTGCAGCTCCTTTTCACATTCTGTAAAATCCTGCTCCATCTGTCGGATCTTTCGGCCTGCGTGCAGAAATGAAAATGTAACAGAGGGGAAAAACTGCTGTATATAAAGCACTGTCTGAAGCGTGATGCTGTCTTTCCCGGCAGGCGAACCATTGATCACCAGTATATTCATGATAAAACCTCCCCGGTATTTCCTGAAATCTGTTCCGCTGCCGGCAAATATGAAAAACTGACCGGACGGACCTCTCTATTGTAATGAAACAGATCGAAAATGCAACCGGAATTGCGCAGATTTCACTTGTACAGAAGCAGAAGATATATTAAAATCGTCCTGTTTTTCGGGAGGTATCTTTTTATGCATTTTGAAATAAACTGGAAGAGGGTCCTGATGAGTGTGATCGGCGTATTGGTCTGCGGACTCAGCGTCGGGATCTTCAAACGGGCGGAGCTGGGCGTTGATCCGTTTCAGTCGCTGATGAGCGGTCTGAATGTGGTGATCCCCATCAATTTCGGTACCCTGTATGTGATCGCCAACGTGATCCTTCTTGCCTTTGCCCTGATCTTTGACCGCCATAAGATTGGGATTGCCACTGTGATCAATCTGTTCCTGATCGGCTATGTAGCGGATTTCAGCCTGAACATGCTGACGAAGATCATCCCGGAGACGAATCTGCTGGGACGCTATATCCTGCTTTTGGTGGGGGTGGTACTGATGTGTCTTTCATCGGCTTTTTATTTTACGGCAAACCTGGGTGTTTCCACATATGACGCGGTAGCCCTCGTAATCTCGGAGCGGCAGAGCAAGGTGAAATTCCGCTATTGCCGGATCATCACGGATCTGGTCTGCGTCCTGATCGGCGCCGGCTTGTGCCTGATCGGCGGCTACAGCATTTCCCGGGTGTTCACCGTGGTTGGCGTCGGAACGATCATTACTGCGTTCTTTATGGGACCGCTGATCGAATTCTTCAATATACTCGTTGCGCGTCCGTTCCTGGAAGGAAAGAAAAAAGCCTGAATAAGGAAAGAAAAAAGCCTGAATCAGGAAGCAGGAACTGCAAAAAATGCAGGTCATTGTGCTTGACAGCAGTTCGGACCCGGAATAAAATAAATCCTGAACTTAATAATGTGAGGCAGGGGTGCTGACGATCTGTCGGCTGAGATCATGGCCAGAGCCATGAAACCCTGAACCTGATCCGGATAATGCCGGCGTAGGAAGTCTGATAAAAGGTTGGAAAACCGTTATGCGCCGGATGTGCATAACGGTTATTTTATTGCTATGAAAAAAGTATTGTCCAGATTATCACCGGCAATCGTGATCGTTTCATTGCTGGTTATATGGGAATTGGTGGTGCGGATCGCAGATCTTCCGGTATATCTGCTGCCGTCGCCCACCAAGATCTTTTCCGCCATGATCGCGGATCTTCCGACGCTTCTGTATCATTCAGGAGTGACGGTGCTGGAAGCACTGATCGGAATGGCGATCTCATTTGTCGTGGCGGTGATCGTCGGGATCCTGATGGACATGTTTCCTGCTTTCAAGCGCAGCATTTACCCGATCCTTGTGGTCACTCAGACCATCCCGGTGATCGTTCTGGCGCCGATCCTGATCATTTATATGGGATTTGGCTGGGGGCCGAAGATCCTGACCGTAGTGCTGATGTGCTTTTTCCCTGTGGTGGTCAGCTTCAGTGACGGACTGTCCCAGATGGATGAAAGCTATATCAACCTGATCCGGACCTATGGGGGCAGCCGGCTGCAGCTGTATCGGATCGTGAAGCTGCCGGCAGCATTTATCGCGCTGCTTTCAGGACTGAAAGTGGCGGCAACTTACAGCATCTCCGGTGCTGTTGTGGGAGAATGGATCGCGTCAGGGAGCGGCCTTGGATACTACCTGATCAGGGCCAAGAACAATTATTTGCTGGATAAGGTATTTGCCAGCGTGGTAGTGATCATTATCCTGAGCCTGCTGATGAATGGCCTGGTCAGACTGTGCGGAAGGATTGCCCTGCCGCAGGCGGCCGGACTGACATCCAAAATCAGAAAGAAACACGGCAGGATCCGCCGGCCTCTGAATTGAGGGAAACTGGATCCGTTTCGTTATATAGAAAGGAGTACCAAATGAAAAAAGCACTTGTAATCGTATTGGCCTGTGCGTTGATCGTATCGTTCTGCACCGGAGCAGCAGCTGTCATGGCAGCAGAAGACAGTGGAATGAAAAAGGTCACCGTGATCCTGGACTACATTCCCAACACCAATCACAGCGGAATGTATGTCGCCCTGAACAAAGGATACTACGCGGAAGAAGGACTGGACGTGGAGATCATTGAGCCGACAGAAGGCGCTACCAATTCCCTGATCGCCAACGGCGTGGGAACCTTCGGGATCGCCTACCAGGAAGATGTGACGCTGGCATTGGCTGCAGATGATCCGCTTCCCTTAATGACCGTTGCCACCCTGATCCAGCACAATACCTCCGGGTTTGTGACCCTGGCTGACAGCGGGATCGAAACGCCTGCCGACTGGGAAGGGAAAACCTATGCCGGATGGGGCGGACCGGGAGAAAACGCCGTAATCCGTTCCGTTATGGAGAAGGCCAACGCTGATCCGGATAAATTGAATCTTGTCATCGCAGACGGGCTGGGCTTTGAATCCCTGGGACGGGCCTGCGATATCATGTGGTTTTTTGAAGCCTGGGATAAGGTTGCAGCGGAGATGGCGGGCGTAGAGCTTCACTATGTTCCCTGTAATGAACTAGATGAGCGGCTGGATTACTATACGCCTGTGATCGTGGCAAATACAAAGACGCTTGAGGAAGACCCTGAAATGGTGCGCGCTTTCCTGAGAGCGACCGAGAAAGGGTATAAAGACTGCATTGCCGATCCTGACAGTGCGGCAGAGATCCTGCATCAGTATGCGCCGGATTATGATGCGGAAATGCTCCGGATCTCTCAGGAAATCCTGGCGGATAAATATATCGCGGATGCTCCTGCCTGGGGTGTCATGAAGGATGAAGTCTGGGATAATTACACGGAATTTATGGTGGAATACGGTATCCTGGAAGAAACGATCCCGGCAGATGCGTGCTATACCAATGCCTTCCTGCCGGAAGCGGAATAAAGCGCTGAGATCATGAAGCTGCAGGTGGAACATATCAATTATGCATACGGGCCGGATCTTCCCTGTGTTTTAAAGGATATTTCATTTTCCGTCAGGGAAGGGGAGTTCATCTCTCTGCTGGGGCCTTCGGGCTGCGGCAAATCCACCCTGCTGAATATTCTTGCGGGCATACGGACAGATTACGAGGGAACGATCCGGATCGATGGAAACAGGATCAGCGGCGTATCTTCTCATTTTGCCTATATGCCCCAGAATGACCTGCTTCTGTCCTGGCGCACGATCCTGGACAATATCTGTCTGTACAGCGAGATCCATCATAAAAAGAAAGAGACCCTGCCCCGGGCCAGGCAGCTGATGGAGCAGTTCGGCCTGCAGGGGTGCGAGGGGAAATACCCCAATGAGTTGTCAGGCGGAATGCGGCAAAGGGCGGCATTTCTGAGAACTGCCTTATGCGAAGCGGATATCTATCTGCTGGATGAGCCTTTCGGAGCGCTGGATGTGATCACCAGAGGGGAAATGCAGGACTGGCTGAAGGACCTTTGCCGGAGCCTTCATAAGACCATTCTTCTGGTCACCCATGATACGGATGAGGCGATCTATCTTTCGGACCGCATCCTGGTCTTCGGCAGGACCGGCGAGGGGATCCGGGATGAAGTTGCGGTTACGGAACCATGCAGAGACCGGGAATGGCTGTTTCGGCAAAGCAGCCTCAGAAGCCAGATCCACGGCCTCATCAGCGCAGGAGGATGACAGGTGCGGGAAGAGCGACGATGCAGCAAACCAAAGACCGAAGCTTCATTTATCGATATCCATGCGCATATCTGCAGTTTTCAAGACCGCAGACTGGCGGAAGCGGAGATCCGGTATCGGAGAGCCGCCGGGATCCGGACTGTGTTCAGTGCCGGAACGCCGGAAGAATGGGAGTATCTGCGGTCCATGCTGCCGTGTGAAGAGATCTCCTTTGGCATCCATCCCTGGTATGCGGATCAGTATGAACCCGGGAAATATCAGGATCTATACCGGGAGTGTGTCGTGATCGGGGAGATCGGCATGGATACTCTCTGGTGTGATGTCCCTCTGGAACGTCAGAAAATGGTTTTCGAAGCCCAGCTGCTGATTGCGGCGGATCTTCAAAAGCCTGTCGTACTGCATACCAAAAACTGTGAAGCACAGATTGCGGAGATCATCAGAGGTTTTCCCTGCCCGGTGCTGGTGCACTGGTACTCGGGAGATGAGAAAAGCCTGACTGCCTTTCTGGAACAGGGCTGCTTTTTTACCCTTGGGCCGGATACGTCTTTTCAGGCGGACAGCTTGCTGCTGTCCCAGGTTCCTCAGGATCATCTGCTGACAGAAACCGACGGAATCGAAGCAATCAGGTGGGCATATGAAGAAGCCGGCATTCCGGTTCCGCAGACAGACGCGGCTGAGCCTGCTCCTTTTGACCTGATCTCACATACGCTGCACGCCGGGACAGAGTGCTATGCAAAGCGCTTCCGGATGTCAGAAGAAGAAGCCCTCCGGCAGATCGAAACGGCTTATATCGGATTCTTACAGTCTTAACAAGGGGACCCTTATGTTATACATCATTCGTCACGGACAGACACAGCTCAACAAAGCTTTTGCCCTGCAGGGAAGGAGCGACCTTCCCCTGAACGAAGAAGGCTGCGGGCAGGCACGGGAAGCTGGCCGCTGGTTTGCGGAGCAGGGGATCACATTTGACAAAGTGTACTCCAGCCCTTTGCAGCGTGCTGTAAAAACAGCACAGCTTTGTGCAAAGAACGTTCCGGTCATCCTGGATGAGCGGCTGATCGAGATGGACTATGGCCCTTATGAAGGAATGGACCTCAAAACGCCTCCGCCGGAGATCGTGGAGTTCTTCAGCGATTTTGCCCACAACCCGGCACCGGAAGGCATGGAGCAGCTTTCCAGTGTTGTGAACAGACTGGGGGAGTTCCTGCAGGAGATCTGCGAAGAAGCGCAGGAGAAGAATATTCTCCTGTCCACCCACGCGATCGCCATGAAAGGCGCTCTGGAATATCTGACACCGGATTCGAATGGCTCATACTGGCCGAAGCATATCGGCAACTGCGCCGTGTATTGCTCGGAGGTCCGGGACGGATGCTACAGCGTTCCGGAAGAACTGGTGCGGCAGCCGCTTTAAAAGACCTGCATGCAGGTGTTAATACGTCGCCGCCTAGATCATGTAAAAAATCATTTTTCGAAAAAACACATGAAAAAAGGGCAAGATTTATCATGTGAAAAAACATTTTTTGAAAAAATGCATGAAAAAAGGGAGAGATTTATCATGCGAAAAACTAAATTTTGCAAATCTGCATGAAAATGGAAATGCAGCCGGGTCATTAACGTGACGGCAGACTACATGAAAGAGGCGGCTTATGCCGCCTTTCTTTACTTTACCTATGGTTTCAAGTACAATGTGACTGTATGATCCCGGACGGAGGTGTAGTATGAAAAAGTATGTCATAGCCATGGATCAGGGGACCACAAGTTCCCGGTGTATCTTGTTTAATGAGCACGGTGAGATCTGCGGGCAGGTCCAGAAGGAACTGGAGCAGATCTATCCCCATCCCGGCTGGGTCGAGCACGACCCGATGGAGATCTGGTATTCTACGATGGGCGTTACGGTAGAAGCCATGCAGAGGGCTGGAGTGACCGGTGAGCAGATCGCTGCCATAGGCATTACAAACCAGCGGGAAACGACGATTGTGTGGGATGCGGAAACGGGGCATCCGATCTATAACGGGATTTGCTGGCAATGCCGCAGGACATCCGACCGGATCGAGCAGCTGCGGAAAAACGGGGTGGAGGAACTGATCCGCAGCAGGACAGGCCTTATTCCGGATGCGTATTTTTCTGCCAGCAAGATTGAATGGATCCTGGACAATGTCCCGGGAGCCAGGGAAAAGGCAGAAAAAGGACAGCTGCGGTTTGGAACGGTGGATACCTGGCTGATCTGGAATCTGACAGACGGAAAAGTCCATGTAACGGATTACACCAATGCCTCCAGGACTATGCTGTTTGATATACGGAACCTTTGCTGGGATGAAGAGATCCTCAGTTATTTCAGAATTCCGAAGTCCATGCTTCCGGAAGTAAAGCCCTCCAGCTGCATTTATGGGGAAACAACGAAATTCGGCGATCCGATCCCGGTAGCAGGAGATGCGGGAGACCAGCAGGCTGCTTTGTTCGGCCAGTGCGGTTTTGCGCCGGGAGATGTCAAGAACACCTATGGAACCGGCGGCTTTATGCTGCTCAATACCGGCAGCGAGCCGGTGATCTCGGATACCGGCCTTCTGGCTACGATCGCGGCAACGGCAGACGGGTCTGTCCAGTATGTTTTGGAAGGATCGGTCTTTATCGCCGGCGCGGCAATACAGTGGCTGAGAGATGAGCTCAGGCTGATCGATAAGGCGTCTGATACGGAATACATCTGTGAATCCATCGAAGATACCAATGGCGTATATGTGGTTCCGGCATTTTCCGGGATGGGTGCGCCCTACTGGGAGCCCTATGCCAGAGGAACGATCGTGGGGATCACCCGCGGCGCAGGCAAGGCGCATATCGTCCGGGCAACGGTGGAATCCCTGGCTTATCAGACCAATGATCTGCTGCAGTTCATGAGAAGTGCTTCCGGGTTGGAGATTAAAACCCTGAAAGTAGATGGCGGAGCCTGTGCCAATAATTTCCTGATGCAGTTCCAGTCTGATATTTCCGATGTGGAGATCAAGCGTCCGGAATGCATCGAAACTACAGCCCTGGGAGCTGCTTATCTGGCCGGACTTGCCACCGGCTTCTGGAAGGACATTTCCCAGATCGCGGAGAACTGGAAATGTGCCAGAGTATTTGAACCGAAGATCGAACAGGATAAGAGAAAAGAGCAGCTTGAAGGATGGAAACGGGCTGTCAGCTGTACGATCGGGTGGGCTCATGACGGCCGGAAACAGCCGCTATAATCTCGCTTTCATCCAGTTTTTCAGGTCTTCATAGACCTGCTGCCTGTCAAGTTCATTCAAGATCTCATGCCGGTCTGAAGGGTACAGCTTCATCTGAAGGTCCCGGATGCCGGCATTTTTATATATTTCATATACCTGCGCTACCCCTTTGCCGAAATCTCCGACCGGATCTTCCGCACCGGAAACTACCAATAACGGGAGGTCTTTGGGGACTTTGGCGAGATGCGCCGGATCCTGAAGATATTCAATCCCGCGGAACATGTGGTAGTAGGCATTGGCTGTGAACATAAAGGTACACCAGGGATTTGCCAGATACTGGTCAACGATCTGTTCATCTCTGGTGAGCCAGTCGTGGGTCGTGCGTGCAGGTTCAAATCGCTTATTATAGCTTCCTATGGCCATATTATTGATCAGAGCGCTCCGGTACATCTCTCCCCTGAAAGCGGTCATGGTACTGCAGAGCATTTTGCCGGCTTTCAGAACAGCGCCTGGCTGGCTTCCGGTACCCATGATGATGGCCCCGTTCAGCCCCTCCCCATACATTTCGATATACTGCCGGAGCAGGAAGGATCCCATGCTGTGTCCGAGCATGAAATAAGGAATATCAGGGAACTTGTCCGCTGTCCTGCAGCGAAGCTCATGGATATCTCCGATCACATATTCATTGCCTTTGTCTTTTCCGAAAAAGCCGTGCATATCATCAGATACGACGGATTCTCCATGCCCCAGGTGGTCATTGCCGGTCACAAAAAAACCGTTTTCCGCCAGATATTGTGCAAAATCTGCGTATCTTCCGATATATTCCACCATTCCGTGGCAGATCTGAAGGATTGCCCGGGGCCTTTCTTCAGGGATCCATTCCATCGCATGGATCTGTGTTTTACCGTCTTTTGAAAGATAATAGAAATCCTGTTTCATAACCCTTTTCCTTTGCTGCAGGCTGCTGCCTGTTTCTCCTGATCAATCCCAGTGTAATGCGAAGAATTTTGAAAGTCAATCCTGCCGCAGCCTCCCCGGTTTTCTTTGCAAGAGGAGAAAAATGTGTTAGAATTCTTTCACCTGAAGAAAAAAGAAGCATTCCGTCTGAAAAGGGGACTTAATAGAGGAAGTATAAAGATCCTTCAGAGGAAGATATGATACAGGAGGAAGAACATGAAAAAGATACTGGCACTACTGCTTACTGCAGTGATGATCATGGCATTTAACATTACTGCCTTTGCGGCACCGGCAGAGCCGGAAGTGCAGACAGGGGCAGCATTAAATACAGCAGCTGAAGAGCTCACCCTGGCAGAGGAACTTCTGAAAAAGCTTCCTGGCAGCGGTGTGTTTGAATATCTGGCAGGCGAACCTGTACCGGCAGATGCCGGACTTTCCGGTGGAATCCTCACAGAGACCGGGAACGGACGGGAACTTTCTTTTGAGGAAGGATATTTTCCGGGAGAAACACAGGCTGTTACCCCGGCAGGCCCCGTGCAGATCCTGATCACGGAGATCTCTGAGAATGAAAACGGTCCGGAAATCGCATTTTCCTATACGTCGGGAGGGGCGAAAACAGACTACAGAGCACAGACGCAGATCCGGGATGTGGATGGAGTCCGGAAATGCGTTCTGAAAAAAATCCGCCGGGATCAGCCGGAGCAGATCCAGGCGGAAGCAGTTTCCGAAGTCTTTGAAGATTATTACGAAGAGGTCATTGAACCTTTATACAGTCCGGGAGAATAATCCCGGACTTTTTTATAGCAGCAGAAAGGTTATTTCAGGACGGACAGGATGATCTGCGTGATCCTGGCGGCTGCATCGTTCTGACCGGCAGCTGCCATGGCATCGATGTAGATCTGCCTGTTCTGATATGTTTTATGAACGGCTTCTGTCAGAGATTTGTCATTTAGCTGTTCTTCCTTTAATACGACGGAAAAACCGCGTCGTTCGAAGGATTCCGCATTCAGCAGCTGGTCGCCCCGGCTTGCGTTCGTGCCCAGGGGGATCAGGATCGCAGGTTTGTGCAGAGCCGCCAGTTCGTTGATCACGTTGGCACCGGCCCTGGAAATGATCAGGTCGGAAGCGGCAAACAGGTGAGGCAGTTCCTCGTTGACATATTCAAACTGGCAGTAACCCGGAACATGATCCAGTTCTGGGTCTGTTTTTCCTTTACCGCAGATATGGATGATATTGAAATCTTCCAACAGTACGGGAAGGGCAGAACGAACGGCGTCATTTACCACCAGGCTGCCCAGGCTTCCGCCGATCACAGACAGTACCGGTTTTCCCGGAGCAAAGCCGCACAGCTTGTGTCCTGTTTCACTGGAACCCGAGGTCAGTTCTTTCCGGACAGGGAGCCCTGTATGAACTGCTTTGGTTTTGGAAAGGTAGCGGGCTGTTTCCGGAAAACTGAAGCAGATGCGGGTCGCCCTGGGAATGGACAGTTTATTAGCCAATCCCGGAGAAAGGTCAGATTCATGGATCACGATCGGAATCCGGTACTCAGAAGCCGCCATGATCACCGGAACGGAAACAAAGCCGCCTTTGGAGAAGACCACATCCGGCCGACGAGTCTTCATATACCGTCTGGCTTCGTGAAGTCCTTTCAGGATCCGGGCCGGATCCGTCAGATTCTTAACATCCAGATAGCGGCGAAGCTTGCCGGAAGAAATGCCGTAATAGGGGATTCCTTCCGCTTCCACCAGTCCTTTTTCGATCCCTTCATAGGAACCCATGTATTCTATCTCAAAGCCTGCTTCCTTCAGATAAGGAACCAGAGCCAGGTTCGGCGTTACATGTCCGGCAGTCCCACCGCCGGTCAGAAGTATTTTTTTCATGTTTTTATCATCCTATCTCATATCATTGCCTCACCCATTATAGCCTCTTTGTTTTCAGATGAACAGAGGATTTTTTGTGAACATGCAGAAACACCCCATCGGGCCCTCAGACCCGGAGCAAGTTCAGAGGCTATCACCCTTGAAGGACTAGGCTCATCGGCATTCGCTTGCGCTGTCCTGCGCTTCGCGCAGTCATCGACAGACTCATGCCTCTTCCCCAGGTCCTTCTACGGGCACGCCTATTCATTGCTCCGGGTCTGAAGGCTCGATGGGGTATCTTTGCAAGTTCACGAAAAATCTACTTTTATGTTGTAACGCATGGCTAAAAAGTGGTATATTTTAATATACAATTAAAGTGGGGAGAGTATCGGAACAGATCTATGAAGATATTGATCAGGAACGGACTTCTGCTGCTTCCGGACGGGAACGGGTTCCGTACAGAAGCAGGGCAGATCGTGGTAAATGAAGAGAGAATCGAACAGGTACTGACAGGGGAGGCAACAGAATCCCTCCCGGAAACCGGATATGATAAAGTGATCGATGCCTCCGGACGGCTGGTCATGCCCGGACTGATCAATGCCCATACCCATGCCTATATGAGCATTTTCCGGAATTACGCAGATGATCTGGAGTTCTTCGAATGGCTGGAAAAGGTGCAGAACGTGGAAGATCAGCTGACGATAGAAGACAGCTACTGGGCCTCTCTTCTTTCCATTGTGGAAATGATCCGCACCGGAACCACCTGCTTTGTGGACATGTATATGCACAGCACCCGGACAGGGGCTGTTTCCGGACCGGAAGGCGCTGTGTCTGCGGCGGTCAATGACAGTGGAATCCGCGCCTACCTCAGCCGGGGCATGGTGGGAGAAGCATTTGACGAAGGGTCAAAGCGCCGCTTCGGGGAGTTTCTTCCGGAACTGGAACTGTATCGGGATCATCCGAGGGTACATTTTCTTCTGGGACCGCACGCGACATACTCGTGTATGCCGGACCTTTTGAAGAGGATCCGGGATCTGGGACTTGAAAAGAAGATGGGTGCTACGATCCATATCGCAGAAAGTGAAGCGGAATCTTCTGCGATCAAGGAACAGTATGGGGTTACTCCCATGCAGTATGTGGCAGACAGCGGGTTATTTGATCTTCCGGTGATCGCCGCTCATTGCGTCAATGTGACGGAAGAGGACATCCGGCTGATGAAAGAGCATCATGTCAGCGCGGCGATCAATCCCAGGAGCAACATGAAGCTGGGCAACGGTTTTGCCCCGGCAGAGGCGTTCCTTCAGGCGGGGATCAATGTCTGTCTGGGAACAGACGGAAGCGGAAGCAACAATACTCAGAACATGTTTCAGGAGATGAATATGGCAGGCCTTGTCTATAAAGGAGCTGCCAAAAAGGCAAAATGCGTGGATGCACAGGACGTGGTGCGATTCGCGACAACAGCGGGAGCCAAAGCTCTCGGGCTGGAAGGGAAGCTGGGCGTGATCGAAGAAGGCGCTCTGGCGGACCTTATCATACTGGATCTTCAGGTTCCCCAGTTCGTGCCGCGTAATGATCTGGTGAGTGCCCTTGTCTATTCGGCAAACGGATCTGAGGTAAGAACCGTTCTGATAGACGGCCGGATCGTTATGGAGGAGGGAAAGCTTCTGACTTTGAACGAACAGGAGATTTACGAACACTGCGAGGCGATCGCAAAAAGAACAGGAATGCAATAAAAAGTAAGGAGAATAAAAACATGAAGAATCTTAACATCAGGTTCGGCGGAGTAGACTGGCTGCCGGAAGAGGAAACAGAACAGTTTGAAGATGAAGCGCTGCTCGCTTATTCGACGCTGACAGAAAAGAAAGGCCCGGGAGCAGAGTTTACAGGCTGGGTGGATCTGCCGGTTGATTATGACAAAGACGAATTCGCCCGTATCAAGAAAGCAGCGGCAAAGATCCGTCAGGAATCCAAAGTCCTGATCGTATGCGGCATCGGAGGTTCCTATCTCGGTGCGGCAGCTGCACTGGATTTCCTGAAAGGCGCCATGTACAACCTGAAGCTGAAAGGTTCCGATGCAGATGATATAGAAGTGTATTTTACCGGCAACAATATGTCTCCGGCATACATTAAAGATGTGATCGAGATCATCGGAGACCGTGACTTTTCCGTAAACGTAATCTCCAAATCCGGAACTACCATGGAAACATCTATTTCCTTCCGTATCTTCAAGAAAATGCTGGAAGACAAATACGGCAGAGAAGCAGCCGCCGGAAGGATCTATGCCACGACAGACAAAGCAAGAGGAGCTCTGAAAGGCCTGTCTGACAAAGAGGGATATGAGACCTTTGTAGTGCCGGATGAGATCGGCGGCAGGTATTCTGTACTCACTGCGGTAGGACTGCTTCCCATCGCAGCGGCCGGGTGCGACATTGACGCGCTGATGGCAGGCGCTGCCTCCATGAGGGAAGAACTGACAGAAAAACCGGAAGAACTGAATGAGGCACTGTGCTATGCGGCCCTCAGGCAGCAGCTGTATGACTGGGATAAATACATTGAGATCTTTGCCAACTATGATCCGGACCTGAGACTGCTGGGCGAATGGCTGAAGCAGCTGTTCGGTGAAAGTGAGGGCAAGGAGAACTTCGGTATCTTCCCGGCTTCCGTGAACTTTACTTCTGACCTGCATTCCATGGGCCAGATGATCCAGGAAGGCGAGCGCAATATTTTCGAGACCGTGATCAACGTGGAGAAAGAGCCCCAGGATCTTACGATCCCGGCATTTGAGGAAGACTTTGACGGATTCAAATATCTGGAAGGACAGCCGGTAAGCCTGCTGAACCAGACAGCTGTCAATGGTGTTGCCATTGCCCATATGGAAGGAGATGTTCCCCAGGTTTATATCGGAGTTCCGGATAAGAGTGAATTCAGCCTCGGAGAGCTGTTCTATTTCTTTGAGTTCGTCTGCGGCGTAAGCGCCTACATCGAAGGAGTCAATCCCTTCAATCAGCCGGGCGTAGAAGCCTATAAGAAATCGATCAAGGAACTGCTGGCCAAGTATAAGAACTGATCAGTCTTCTTCTATGATCTGGATCTCCAGGTAGTCAAAGGGAAAGTCATCAATGAAATTGTCTTTTGTGAAGCGGGTCCTGGAGCTCCTGCGGAATTCATTGATATTGGCATCCAGCCAGATCGGCTGTGACAGGTCAAACGAAAGACAGATCTCAGTGATAGCAGAAAAGACCTTATGGGTACGGGTATCTTCAGAAGGATCCTGTACCGTAAGGTCGCGGGTCATCTTATGATTGCTGTAAAGTTTGCCCCATAGTCTGAACATGGGTGGATTGTAACATACAGGTCGGAAGGATTGCAAAACAATTTTTGTATTGGGGGTGATATACGTTGACGGATGAGATCAGAAAACTGAAAGAGTGGATTGACGGGAGTTCGAACATCGTGTTCTTTGGGGGAGCAGGTGTATCAACAGAGAGCAATATCCCGGATTTCCGCAGTGTGGACGGATTGTATAACCAACAGTACGATTATCCCCCCGAGACAATCCTGAGCCATACATTTTTCATGAGAAATCCGGAAGAATTCTACCGCTTCTATAAGGACAAGATGCTGATCCTGGATGCGAAACCCAATGCGGCCCACTATAAACTGGCCGAGTGGGAGCAGCAGGGAAAACTGCAGGCTGTGGTCACGCAGAACATCGATGGGCTGCACCAGGCAGCCGGCAGTAAGACCGTATTTGAACTGCACGGATCCGTACATCGCAATTACTGCATGAAATGCGGCAAATTCTTCGGACCGGAGTATATCAAGGAAGCAGACGGCGTCCCCCGCTGCGATGCCTGCGGCGGGATGATAAAGCCGGATGTGGTTCTGTATGAAGAGGGGCTTGACAATGATATCATCGGCGGGGCAGTAAGTGCCATCAGCCGGGCGGATGTCCTGATCATCGGAGGAACCAGCCTGGTAGTGTATCCGGCAGCAGGCCTGATCGATTACTACCGGGGACATAAACTGGTGCTGGTCAACAAGAGCAGTACTCCGAGAGACAGGGCGGCGGATCTGGTAATTAATGGAAAGATAGGGGAAGTATTTTCCAGTTTGGGATAGGAGGAACAGGTATGGGTAACGAAAACAACAAGGTGGACACTGAAAACATGGCAGGCGGCGAGGTTGTGAAAGACAACGATATTGAACTGGTGCTCGACAACAGCATGGAACCGGAAAGCGAACCGGAGAGCAAGATCGAGCTGGTGCTGGACAGCGACCCGGTACCGGATGAGCTGCCGCATCTGGACCAGTTCCTTGAGAAAGGCCCGGAACTGAAGTTGGAACCGGAAGAACCCGCTGAGGAAGAACCTGCGGGTGAGCCGGGAGTGGAAGCTGTATTCGAGCCGGAAGGAGAAGAAACCGCGTCTGCACCCCAGGAGGAAACCGACAAGGAAGGACTGGAAGAACTCCTGGAAGAACTGGAAGAAGAGCCGGCTCCGGAGGAACTGGGAATCCTTGGAGGCGGCGTAGAAGAGTTGGAGCAGATCCAGGCAGCCATCTCCAATCTTGCGAAAACGGAGCAGGAATACAAAGAGACCGAACGTTCCCTTAAGGCGAAAAAGAAAGAACTGGATGTCCAGAAAAAGCGTGTGGAGGAAAAGATCACTTCCACAATCAAGAAAGCGCGCGCTGATCTGGAAAAGGAATTTGAGGAAGGGATCAATACAGCAGAAAAGGCGATCAAGGAAGCAGAGACCCAGAAAAAGAATGCCAAGGCTCTGGCTGTCAGTGAGAGGATGAAACGGGAAAACTCTTCCCTGGTTGATGAAAACAAGGTGCTCGATGCTGAGATCAAGTCCAAATTCAAGGAAGCGAAAGTTCCTGCCATCTGCCAGTCCAGTCTGTATTATTCCCTGTTCTATCCGAAAAAACAGACGGATTATCTGATCTGCGCTGCCGGAATCCTGATCTTTGCAGGAGTGATCCCATTTATTGTGACCAGGTTCTTACCCACAGACTTCCTGAAAGTACTGGTCTGGATCCTGATCGCCATCTTCTTTGCAGCGATCTATTTCCTGATCTCTGCCTGGACAAAGAAAGGCGAGAAAAATGAAGTGCTGACGAATATGAGGACGCACGTTGACCAGATCTCCGACAACAAGAAGTTCATCAAGAACCGGAACAAGAACATCAAGGCAGATCCGGATGAGAGTCAGTACAACCTGTATGAGTACGACCAGCAGATCGAAGAAGCCAGGACCGATCTCGATAATGCCAAGGCAGAAAAAGAACAGGCTATACTGAAATTTGAAAATGAAGACTCTGTCAACATGAGAGCCGAAATGGAAGCGGAGAAAGCTCCGATCTTCCAGCAGCTTGAAAAAGAGATCGATCAGATGAGCGAAGATCTTGATACCAGGTCTGACAGCTATCAGGAAGCGTTAAGAGTCATGGATGAATACAACGAAGCCTTTGGCGAGAAAGGTTTAAAGGCGGATAAGGTCGAGGAATGGCTCACGATCATGAAGGAAGGCAGAGCATCTACGATCCGGGAAGCAATGAATGTACAGAAGAACAAGTAGAAACAGAAGAAAAAGCAGAAGAAGGAAACCGGGCAGGAAACCGTTTGTCATCCTGATCGTGTTCCTTCTTCTTGCTGCATGTCTGACTGTCGGTTTTATTCTGTTTGAAAAATACAGGACATTTACGGGGTATTCCGTGGATTCTGTCATTCCGATCAGTAATTCGGAGGAAAACACGGAATACTATATCTATGGCAGGGGATATCTGAAATGTGCCGGAGACGGCGTCACCTATTTTGACCGGAAAGGAATGCTGTGGAATGAGTACTATTCCATGCTGCAGCCTTTTGCGGATGTTTGCGGTGATTATATAGCCGTTGCGGACATGGGGCAGAGAAGCATTTACCTGTATGACAGGAGCGGCTTTGTAAACAACATCAATCTGTCCCATAATATCACGGATGTAGAGATCTCCTCCTCCGGAATCATTGCGGCAGCCTCCAGTGAGGGCAATACAAATTACATTGAGATCAAAGACAAAAACGGCAATGAGATCATGACGGAAAAGAGTCTGTTCTCTTCCAGGGGCTTCCTGATGGATATGTCACTGTCGGATGACGGCACGAAACTCGCTGCGATCTTTGTATCAATCGACAAAGGAACCGTCAGGTCCAAAGTGGTCTTTTATGATCTGGCAGCCGAAGGTTCAGACGAAGAGATCATCACAGGTGTATTTGATCAGTACGATTCCGTCATGCTGACGACGATCCGTTTCCTGGATCATGACAGGGTCTGTGTGGTAGGCGACCTTGGAATGTCCATTTACGATGATAAGGAGTTGCCGGAACTGGTCTATGAAGATCTGGAAATGACCTGGGAGATCCAGTCCCTGTTTTTCGATGACAGCCACATCGGTATGGTGGTCGAAGAACCGGAGTCAGAGTCAAAGTATAGGATCAAAGTCTTTGATTCCCTGGGTAATCTGCAGCTGGACCAGGGAACAGATTTCTCGTTCGGAAATGCAGATTTTGCAGGGGAAAATGTGATCCTGTATTCCTATAATGAATGCCTGATGTATTCCCTTGCCGGGGTAGAGAAAATGTATCTGCCCTTTGACCGGCACATCGAGGCGCTGAAATCCGGAAACGGAAGGCAGTTTGTATACGGAACCAATTCCAATACACAGTTTATTACAGTGAAGTAGCATAATGAGCGTATCTTTTATCGCAACGATTGCAGTTATCATATTTCTTGCGATCTTTCTGATCATCGGACTGGTCAAGGGGTTTTTAAGGATCCTTTTGACAACCTTCTCCCTGATCATCACGATCGTTCTGGCGGGAATGCTGGCAAAACCTCTGGCGGAGTTTGCAGAAAATGGTACTGTCATCGGTCCCCGTGTCCAGCACCGGATCGAAGAATATGTGGATGATAAGCTGTCCAATGCATCAGCTTCGGCCAGCGCAGTAGAGAATTCCTTTATCGACGCCCTTCCCCTGACAGCATCTATGAAGGAAGACCTGAAGGCACGCAATACCCTGGGAGGTTATGTGGATCAGGGCGTCAACAGTTTTTCCGAATATCTGGCGGTGAATCTCACAACCCTGATCATCCGGATCCTGAGTTATGTGATATTATTTATCGTTATTTATCTGGTCCTAAGGCTGATCCTGAGGCTGTCCAATGTGATCAACCACATCCCCATCCTGGGCGGGATCAACCGAATCGCCGGTGCCATAGTGGGACTGGCAGAAGGTGTGATCTTCCTCTGGATTATCTCAATGATCATCATGATGATGTCCGGTACGGATTTCGGGATCGCCTGCGAGAGGGCCATTATCAACAGCCCGTTCCTCCAGTTTATATATGAACACAATTACCTGATGGCAGTCATCAACGGCGTAGTCGGGATTTTTAAGATCTGAGAAGCCAGCAGGTCCTTTCGGAGCAGATCCGTCCTGCAACAAAATCGAGGCTGTGTATGATTTTTCAGAAAATACTGTAACAAACATGGCGCTATGCATGATTTTTAGGATAGCCGTGTAACGAAATCGAGGCTGTGCATGATTTTGGCCCCCTTTTGAGGGCTGAAATCATGCACAGCCTCGAATATTTTACAAAAAATCATGCATAGTGCCGCAAATGATGCAGGCCGATTCCTGAAATTATGCATAGCGCCGCAAATGATGCAGGAACTTTGGGCGCAAGACGAAACCTACTCGTTTTTCCAGAGTCCGTGCAGGTTGCAGTATGCATATACTTCCTTCAGGGTGTCACCGCCTGCCAGGGCAAAGACAGCCTTCGGGGCATCGCCCGGTTTCAGGATCTTTCTCTGAGCGCCTTGCTCAGTCTTGATGGCGATCCATTCAATAAAATGCTCTTCCAGCATCGGATGCTCAACGGAACCGACTGTGACGGTGATCAGGTCACCTTCTACAGTGAAGACCGGAACATGTTTTTCCAGGGACGCATCCGTTGTGCCTGGTTCGATCTTCGTCATGTTCTGGCCGCAGCATTTTACAGGAACCCCAGAACTTTTTACCATGGCAATGATATTGCCGCAATGTTCACAAATATAAAATTCCATCGTTGACCTCCTTGTTCAGTACAGTACCACGGGTTATCTTTGCAGCTATCGTAACATGAGATGACATTTGCCGCAACCAGGATCATTTTCTTTTCGGAGCACCGCCCCGTGTCATATTGAGGGATGATGTGGCATTAAAGTACTCGATCAGTTCCTTTTCCGCCTTGTTCAGTTTCTTCCGGCTGCAGTGCCGGATGAGAACATATACCTTGCAGCCGCTCTTCAGTCCGAAATACACGTTTCCGTTACCATGCCCCATCAGATGCGAGAAGACCCGGTGCCTGACATTTACCGACTGCCCGACATAGATCTCGTCATAATGCATGGGATTTACGATCAGCTTCTTATCATAGATCAGGATCACATAGCAGCCCGGAAAATCATCCTTGCTTCTGTGCCAGGAATCGAAAAACTGTCCCATGCTGACATATTTCCTGCGGCGGATCATGGAAGCAATCTTTTTTGGAAGAGGGCGCAGCAGCCGGATGACGATGAAGAGCAGCACTAAAACCAGCACCACCGCTGCGGCAGGGATGATGATAGGAAGGTTCGTATTGATAAATGAAGTGATCGCATTCAGGGCTGGAATCATTTATCTTACATTATAGCAAAACATGGATACAGATACAAACATATGTTTGTGTATGTGTGTGATGAATGGTATGAAGGATTTTATTTTTATACTTGACGGAAAAGAACCACGCTGATATACTATTCAAGCGCTGAGCAAATAAGGCGACATAGCCAAGTGGTAAGGCACGGGTCTGCAACACCCTGATCACCAGTTCAAATCTGGTTGTCGCCTCGTCTGGAGGATCCCGAAAATCATTGAAAAATCAACGATTTTCGGGATTTTTTCATATCATTGTTACTGAGAAAAGTTATACACCTGTGTACACCTGACATCATAAGATCTTCCGGAGAGTCTCCATATTATCAAAATCCTTGATATATTTGAATGTCATACCAGGTGTTGTGTGGCCTAAAAGGCTCTGGGCAACTTTTACGTCTCCGGTTTTACTGTAGGCGTTTCTTGCAGCTGTTACCCTGAAACTGTGAGTTCTTGGATCAATCGGGATATTCAGCTCTTTGGCTGATTTCTTGATCTTTCGCTCATAAGTGTTGTAGTTCATCTGAAAGATTCTCTGACCGGGAATATTCAGAGCCTTGACTGTATTCAGTATTTCAATATTCTCATCAGTGAGAGGAAGTTGTCTGGGCTCTTCATGTCCTTTGATCTCGTCCATATCGACTTTACCGATATATTTAATGGAACCATCTTTTTGATCATACTTGTAATCGACTACATACTGTCTCTGGACAGTGATCACTTTTTCTTTGAAGTCAATATCTGACCAATAGAGGCCGCCTAATTCTCCTACCCGCAGTCCGTACGGGATATTGAACTTCATTGCCAGAGGGTAGATTGCCTTCTTCTTTGGATCGCAAAGTTCTTTGTCAGCCCATTCTTTGATACGCTCCATATCGTTTTCGGAAAAATGAGGTGCTTTGACTGCATTGTAGGCTGCAGTCTTCTTGAAATTATACCGGATGCCTTCAAGATCCCGGATCGGATTGCGATCGATAATGTCGTGTTTCAGACAGTAACTGGCAATATAATTCGCCACTGTGCGGATGTTAGAATACTGCTTTTCTGTTAGCTGGTGTTCTTCCACCAGATTATCAAAAAACATATTCCAGTCTTTAAATCTTAATTGTGAGATCCTTTTGTCTGAAATAGGATTTGGATAATAGTATTTTTTCCAGAATCCATCGTAGATCTTCAGAGATTTTCCTTTTATCAAGGTGCTTTTCCAGGCAACTACTTTAGGCCAAAGCTCTTTGAGCGTGCATGCTGAAGTACCAGCGGAATATAATACATATAACTTATTGATAATCCCGTCATATGTTGTACTGTTGATTCTTACAAGTGCGTCGTCTTCATTGCGAACATAAGTCATCCAGAGCTTTTTGCCGGTAGCCTGTTGCCAGATCTTGTGGGTATGAACGTTTAACACAAATAGTTCTTTGTTTTTCTTTATCATGGCTTGTTTACTCGCAAGCCAGAACCCAACAGCAATTCTACCATTCTCGTCTGCGGGGTGTAAACCAGAAAAATACCCGGTAGGATTATCGATTTCTTCTATGGCTTCAATCTGCCGGGCCATTTTTTCTGCATGTTTTTTAATTGTATCAGGGGGAATGTCTTTCCTTTTTGCCATTTCACATTCCTCCTTCCTGCACAGCTGTTATACCTGAAGGCCAGTCATGCTGAACCTTCTGGCGATAATACAGGTTTCTGGTGGCCGGAGCGTTATACAATACTGTCAGCATATAAGAACGAATGTTTTTGATATCTGCAGCATTCTGTTTCAGGCAGAAAAGGACATATTCCAGGTCGGATCTGCTGTATTTCATAAACCGGGATCTGACCAGATCCTTTGGAATATCCCTTCCTCCAATCCGCATCTCACTTCCGGAACTGCAGATCGCATCGACCATGATGTCAATGATGTTATCTATAAGATCCATGTCATAATCTCTTTCTGAGAGAGTATCATATTCGAGATTTTCCATAAGGATCTCACGTACAACGGAACTATCATATCTATCGCAGCCGCTTGATGGATAGATGTTACTTTTCTCCGTGTTATTATCTTCAGTATCATTCGGGTCTGAAAAATGGACTTCATGTGGTTCGGTTTCTGAACTGCATGAAGTATCATTTTCAGACTCCATGGGTCCGGTTTCCGAACCATCAAAAAAGGGAAGGACGTAGATCCGGTGCGGATCCGCCTTCCCTTGCTGTTCAAACCTGATCAGGTTTTCTTTCAGCAGGATCTGCTTCAGCTTGCTTGCCTTGCTCCTGCTGCATCGCATCTTCCTTTGTATCTCGTCTAAAGTATAATAGACATACACCTCTCCCTTTTCGTCTCTCCATCCATTTGCTTTTGACAGCCCCATCCTGTCGAGCATCAATGAATAGAGCATGATAGCATCTGTAGGCAGATGCCGGTATCTTTCATTCTCCCAGAATGCTTTTGGCAGTTTGGTGAACGGAAAGTATCTGTTTTCCCACCAAATGTTCCTTTCTCTCAATAAAGCCCCCTCCTTTGGTATCCTTTCTGTGTCTGCTGTTTTCAGCGCTGTGGTGTTCGCTCATCTTCGTATTCATTTTTGGTTTCCTCCTTTCGATGACGGCTTGATTAACGTATACGGTGTCCCAGGGTTTGGGATCTGCCCAACAAGATGTCTTTGGGCGTCCAAAGACGATGCTTGCTAAGATTTGGACACAATGTTTCTCCCCGGAAAAGGACATAAAAAAAGCACCTTGATGCATTCCTGCATTAGGTGCTTCAGTAAGGCAGACCACAAGATCCATGCAAAAAAATAGAGACTGTGTGCAAGCCTCTATGAAAATACGACACGAAAAAAGTCAAATGTTCCAGGCGTTATTTCTTTTTCCGTCTTATCGCTTTTTTGTTTATCTCAACACCGGAAAATCGTTCAAACTCCGTGATGAGCCTTTTCCGCCTTTTTGAAACAGCAGAGTGTGTTTCCAGTTTTAAAGCTTCTGCAATCTCCTTTTGCTTTTTTCCCTGAAAGCCCATCATCAGGAGATCGTAATCTTCCTGTGGGATCTGCATAAGAAAGTTATCAATGGCAATCTTGGTTTCTATGTAGTCGGTCATTTCGTTAGGGTCTGCAGGTTCGGGCTTCTCATGCAGATGGATCGTATTCCAGTTTCCGGGATCGTGACTGCCATCAGTAAGTGCATCGGAAGAAATATCTGCTGTATCAACAAGTTCATCCAGCAGATCCGCTTCGGTCAGCTTCTCGCTGCGCTTTTTATACTGGAGATTATGGAGCCCCTTATATAATTTGGTGCGGCTGTGATACCATTTTCTGTAGAAATCCGTTTTCTTATTGCTGTTACGGAAATCAAAATCTTCTATGCAGCGGTATTCAATCCCGACTTCAATTATTTTGTCCAGCCCCGAATTCTTCAATGCCAGGGGAACGATATGATTCATGATGGCTGCAAGTTCTTCTTGTGGAACAAATCCGAAATATTCGTTTATATCTGTTTTGCCGAATAATTCTTTGGGAGTAGGAATGATGCCTTCTGTTTCCATTGTAACGGTCCATAAAGATGTGGCGTGGGCGATCTGCCAGGCAATATCATATCCGGAATAGCATTCTATGTATCTGCATAGCCCAAACTGTTTTGCCATCGCAGGCCAGGCCAGGTAAGCAAAAGAATCAGTCATACATTGTAAAAAATTACTGCTGGCAACAAAAGCCCTGCTGGCAGGATCATGTAAAAAACGCCGTGGATACCGAGTTATACTGTTCACGATAGATGGGTAATTAACAAACGCTTCTTCCGGCAGAAACAAATAAGCAGGGTAGAACTCTGCATTTTTGATCTGTTCTTTCATTCCGGTTCTCGGATTAATTATGAAAAAATGCCCCATTTGCCTCTCTGTTTCTATGCTTCTATGGTCCTGTTTTTCTCTGTGGCTCCCGTAGTAGAGCATGATAATAATAGCGAACAAATGTTCGTTTTTCAATGCCGCTTTTTGATTTTCAGGGAAGGTGATGAAGAAGTTCAACAGCTATGGGCGAAAAGTATTTAATGGGGGATTTTGGTCATGATTTCGCGGGATATTCTTAGCAAGCATCGTCTTTTTACGTAATCTTCCTTCCGGAAGCTATAAAAAGACAACTTGCTGGGATTCCCAGACCCTGGTTGGAAAACAGATTATAGCTAAAGTCGTAAAGTTCTTTATAATATAATCCTGACTTTAAATGTGATCGTTTGTATAGAATGCAGAAACGGAAACTATTCCTGAAACAAAAAACCGGGGAGTGACAGGAAAACAACAAAGCCCGCAGCAACTCACTGCGGGCATGAAGGGGTTTATTCATCTGTTTCTAGTCAAACACGTTTTGCAAAGATAATTTGCGTTACTTTTTTCTCTTATTATCCTATCCTCCTGCTATAATCAAACAGGAGGTTTTTTAAATGAAGCATTATCAACTCTACAGGCAGATCATGGCAATCATGGTAATGATTATATTGTTTACCGGATGCAAAATGTTTATGAGTTCATCTGTGACCGGCGCACAAGAACTGGAAGATCGTTATACAGGCTCCTTTATCATTGATGACAAGATAGAAGTAACGATTGATGCCGATATTACGATTCATGGGAACCCTGAAGCAATTGTGAAAACAGTCCAGTATACTTTCACTGGCGATGAGGTAAAACAGTATGCAGAAGTACTGTTTGAAAATGATGAAATCTATGAAGTAAACACTCCTAAAACCAGAGAAGAATTGCTTTCGCTGATTGAACGGGATCAAAACTGGTTGGACTCTCTGGATCAGGAAACAGAACCGGAATTATACGAATACCGAAAGGATTTGTATCAGAGAGAAATTGCTGCATTTGAAAGTATGCTTCCAAATGCCCAAGAAACCTATGTTCCGCAGGAAACAGACTGGATCTTCAAGGAGGATCCGTATTTGCAAGCGTATAATGATGCGATGGGAGATGACTCAGAAGAACTGAACGAAGAGATTAAAGTATTTTCAGACATTGACGGAAAAACTGCCTTTGTGGATTGCACCACAACAGTAAAAGAGAACTTTATCCTGAACTGGTTCCGCTTTTGGATTGAGGATGGATATCAGGAGGAAGAACTAAAGGAGAGCCCTGAAGAGGCTGAGAACTATGTCAGGAACAAACTCTGGAAGCTGGGGTTGGGAGATAAATGGATAATCACCAGTTGCAAAATGAAATACCAAAGTGATCAGCATAATAAAGAAAAGGATGTATCCCTGATCAGGAATGCAGGCTATTATTATGATATGGAATTGGTTCCTCAATATGCAGGATGCTCAGTCCTCGATCAGGATTTTATTTTCTATTCCCCTGACCTGACCTCATATCCTTACCGGTATGATTATGAAAAACTACATATCCAGTACAGTAACGGAAGGATTGTAAATATGGATTATATGGATCCGCTGGAAGTGGTGGATACACTGGATCTGGAGATACCGGTCATCAGTCCGCAGGAAGCAATTACATGTCTTCAAGGACAGATGCAGGACGGAAAGTATGTGGAAGGATTTTATAACCCGGTGTATCACACTTATCCGCTGAGCATGAAAGTACAGATATCCAATATAGAACTGGGCCTTGTCAGAATCCGGACATTGCAGGATGAGGCCGAATATATGATGACACCTGTCTGGAATTTCAAAGGCAGAAATACATGTTATTATGGAATTGAGACTGTAACCTCCCCACTCTATGGAGAAGAGGACGTGATTATGACTATCAGTGCAATGGACGGAAGTGTAATAAAACCGGAAGATGGCCGATAGACAGTAAAAGGATTCAAATATGAGAGATATAGGGAAAAACATTAAAGAATTCCGTATTAGAAACCACTACAGCCAGGAAGAAATGGCAGAGAAGTTATACGTTACACGGCAGACTGTGTCCAATTATGAAACCGGAAGGTCACGGCCGGATGTGGATACACTGATCCGCATCGCAGAGATATATGGCGTTGGTGTGAATAACCTGATCTATGGTGAAAAAGAGATGACCCGAAAAGACCTCATACATCGCGTGATACGAATCGGAATTTGTGTATTCCTGATCATTGTAATGGGTGCTTTCCTTTATTGGTTTAACGGTTATTCACGGGTGATAACCAGTGAGACACTTAACAGTACATGGCGAGCTTTGTTCCTCTATGTACTGCGACCGTTGATGAGTGCAGCCATAGGGGTTCTGATTATGATTGCTGTGGCTCAGAATGTAAAGATCCGGTCATTAAAGAAAAACACGGTAGAGAGAAAAGCAACATTTACAGGGCTTCTGATTGTTCTTGCCTTTTCAGTTGTCTTGCTCCTGGCTGCAGTGATTAATCTGTTGGAGATATTTGGTGTGGACATGCGATGGATCGGGCCAGGATTATATATTGGTATAATCCCGGCAATGGCGAACATATTCTTTTTTGAAAACTGGTATGGATTCATCATGATAGGATTAACTGGTGAACTGATACGGAGGTGGTTGAAGAAACCGGAAAACTAAAAATGGATGTCACACTTTTGATTCTTATTGAATGTGTTCACATTTGAACACATTTTTTATAGATTTGTACTTTTTTGGTCGTTCATTTGTTATAATAAAACAGCTGCTTGAAAACAGTCGGCAATTGATAGTGTTTAGAGGAGTTCGGATATGACTACAGTAACTATTATTCTGATTTGTCTGTGTGTTGTCGCATTTGCTGCATTTATAATCTTGGCAAAGAAGCGCAAGAGAGTTCTTGCTACAATCCTTGGTTTTGTTTGCGTTGGACTGATAGTGGCAATCGTTGCATTAAGTATTTGGGGAAAACCCATTTCCTATATGAACCAAACCAAAGAAAACTATTTGGCTATGCAGGAAGATAAGAATGTTTCCAACTTCCGCATCCGCGTTGATGATGAGATTACCAATAAGTTTCCGGAATGGGATGATGAAAACCCATTCAGTTTTTTTATCAATTATCAAACGAGTGAGATTAGAATCTATACAAGTACTGTAGAGTAAGTAGGTTGAATTTAAGGAAAGTAATAATCATCATTTGAAATGAATAGCCGGGGTACAGAATGAGGTACAGCGGATGTGTTGGCACTGATTCCCCTTTCTTTAAGGATTCCGCTGCCTGAAAAAAATTCAAGTTTGCTACTCTATGTGTATCTGATCATACACTCTATTTTAATGGATAGAATATAACCGTTTGCCGGAAATAAAAACAGTTGATGATTTTGATGATCTCTTAAGAGTTATAAATACACCGGAATTCACAGAGTTTCAGTATTTAGTTTCAGGTGATGAATGGACGGTATCTATTCGATAATTGGGATGTAACGAGGGATGGTAGTAGATGGAAATATGGGATGCATATGATAAAAACGGTGAAATGATCGAAGGCGTGTCTCTGATCCGCGGAGAAAAAATTCCGGAGGAAGTATATCATCTTGTAAGTGATGTCATTGTCCGGCACACGGACGGAGACTATCTGTTAATGCAGCGGGATAGTCATAAGCATTTTGGCGGGATGTGGGAAGCAACTGCCGGAGGCTCCGCATTAAAGGGAGAAGATGCTTTTGCATGTGCGATCCGAGAGCTGCAGGAGGAAACCGGGATCAAGTCAGAAAACCTGTCAGAAGTCGGGCGTGTTATCAGCTGTGACACAATCTACGTAGAATTCCTTTGTGTAACAAATTGTGCCAAGGACAGTATTATCCTCCAGGAGGGAGAAACATCTGCCTTTAAATGGGTGAGCAAGAATGAACTGCTGTCCATGAAGAAAGAGTATTTGGTCACGGACCGTATGCAAAAATTTATAAATGAGTTGAAACCATCGGACATTTCCTATATCGCCGGAAACAACAAATTCAATTACAGGGTCTGCGGGATCATGATCCATGATGGTAAGATCCTTGCTATGCATGACGAGCGATCACCGTATTATTATCTGCCCGGAGGGAGAGTGAAAATGGGTGAGACTGCGGAAGCGGCCATCATCCGGGAAATCAAAGAAGAATTAAAACTTACACCTCGTATCATACGTCCGTTATGGCTCAATCAGGGGTTCTTTACAGAGGATGTTGACAAACTGCATTATCATGAGCTATGCATATATTTTCTGCTTGATATCTCTGATAAAAGCCTGATTGAATATGGAGAAAAGTTTACGATTCACGAAGGGCAGCATACCCATGAATTTGAATGGCTGGAGTTTGAACGACTGAAAGGCGAATACTTTTATCCCATATTTTTGAAAACAGAAATATGCAATCTGCCGAAGGACTTTATGATCAGGACAGAATTTGAATAAACAATCGAGCTGTATTTCAGCATCAATTGTATTATTTTTTTAAGATTGCTGATTGTATACACCTTCCTATACACCTCATGGGTTCTGACCTGCGATACTCCTTTATTTTATCGTGTTTTCTGAGGTGTTCAGGCGGGTTCAAATCTGGTTGTCGCCTCGGAAGAACCCCCGAAATTCGGGGGTTTTCTTTTGCTGAATTGGATTATACCCCGAAAATTGAAGGATCTCTCATTTTTATGGAGGAGAGTTATCCCATTATCAGCGTTAAATTGGTAGAAGGATCCAACAGTGAATTGTACCAGAAGCTGCTCAAGGGTACCATTGATCTTGCTATCGGAGGAGTTTCCCGATAATCTTCCCGGCATCAGCCTGACTGATTTTTACAGAGAAGAAAACGTGCTTGGTCGAGAAGGGACTATTTTCCAGGCACGTTACCATCAGCGCTGTGGAGTGTGAGAAACGGCTGTTCGCGGGAGATTACAGCGCATTGAGAGAATGCCCGTTTGTGTTAGGTGGTATCGAGCAATTCATTATATGCGCCAGGTGCATTGCCTGCTGACAAGCTGTCTCCCTTAATCATCTCTCTCATGTGAATTCATATATTCACTGGGAGAGATTTTTTCATATTTCCGGAATAGACGGGAAAAATAGTAGGAGTCACGAAATCCTGCACGTTCGGAGATCTCCTTGATCGACATATCGTGTCCATATCTTCGCATCAGGCCTTTTGCATAATCAATTCGCAAAATCTGACAGAATGCCAGGGGTGTATTGCCTGTTGTATCCTTGAATAGCTTCCGAAAATGATTCATACTGTAACCGCTTTTTAGTATGCCGGCTGTATAATCATAATCCGGGTTTTTGTAATTCTGTGTAACCTCATCTATGAAATGATAAATCGCAGGATTCATATCATTGACAATGATGCCGGTTGATGTGATCGCCTCGAATACCAGGTGATCCAATGCATTATGGATGGCTGCTTTCCGTGGTATTGTCAACCCTTGAAGATCCAATGCAAAAAAGAACAGTTTACGGAGCAGTTCGGTCTGACTCGAGGGGATCTGTTGTACAGCAGATTGAAAAATATAAAAATCATGCAATTCCATGCAGCCAAATGTAATCTCTCTGTCATTATCAACCTCGAGTTCCGCAGGACTGCCCAAAGGCAGTTCCAGCATGGAATGGGGAATCAATGGATAATCCCCGAGATCGGGAACATGCAGCAATCCTTCCCCATTCAATATCAGCAGATACTGAAAACAGCTGCGTGATATCCGGTGATTTCCTTCTGAAAAATTACGGATAAAGTAATTGAAATACATGACTTAAACCCTCCTGTTTTATCATAATTTTAGTAAAATATCGTTAATATGTCCATCTGATTTATGTGAATAAGACATTTTTTATCCCCGTGAAGAACATTATAATTACTATATCAGCAAACAAAACTGAATGCGCATTCAGACAGATGGTTGTTATTTATAATTAATTGAGAATAACAGGTTTTGTAATTAAACAGGAGGTTTTCATATGACAATTAAAAAGATGATCAGATCATTTATCGTGATCATGATCGTGCTTTCTCTGGCAATTTCATCCTATACATTTGCAGAGGGGATTCATTTTGCAAATCAGGATGAACCAAATACCGTAAAAAGCGATGAAACACTGGTGGTTGCACTGGCTTCAGAACCCTCTTCACTCTGGATGGGCGGTACAGGAAAACTTGAGAATGAAATGTGTGTGATCCAGGCGGCATTTACCGATGAACTTGTACGGGTAGATTATGGTACAGGGGAATTAAAACCAAGTCTTGCAACAGAATGGGAATGGCTTGATGAGACGCACTGCCGTTTTAAACTCAGAGATGATGTAAAAATGACGGATGGTACATTGCTGGAAGCAGCAGATGTAGTATATTCTATCAATGTGTTTATGGAATACAGCGGTAATTCAGATACCGGACGGTTCTTTGTCGGGGCAGAAGCAGAAGATGAACATACTGTTACGGTAGAATTCAATACTGTTGCCCCGGATCTCCTGAGCATGATCGCATGGTCGAATTTCGGTATTTTCAGCGAAGATGAAATCAATGCTCTGGGCGGGGTTGAAGAGGCCTGCAGGAATCCGATTTTCGGTTCCGGAAGATATCGTTTCAAAGAATGGAAAAACGGTCAGTACATTCTTCTGGAACGGAATGAAGAATATTGGGATCCGGATTATGTAGGATATTTTAAGGAAATCAAGTTTACTTTCACGAATGATCCTTCTGCCAGAGCATTGCTTGTTCAGTCAGGCGATGCGCAGGTAACCGTAGATATGCCTATTACCATGGCTTCTACATTCCAGAATGACGAGCGGGTTTCTCTCATTGTTAATGACATGGGCAATACTGCCAGATTGTTCTATAACATGGGACCAAAAGCCGGAGCAACTACGGATATCAGAGTACGTAAAGCAATCGACAAAGCACTGAATTTCGATGCGATCGCCTTTATCGCCACAGGCGGTATGGGACAGGAAATACACGGATATTTTGCAGAAGGAAGTAAATACTATAACGAGACTTTTACTCGTGAAGAAAGAGAAGTTGATATAGAAGGCGCAAAAGCTCTTCTTGAAGAAGCAGGTTATGCTGACGGACTGACCCTGACAATGCTCGGTACTTCTGATGGCGAAGCCATTATGGCCGTTGTTCAGGAAAATCTGAGGCAGGTTGGGATTGATTTACAGATTAATGTGCTGGATGTAGCTGCGTTTGTAGAAGCAGCAAACGGCGGGGATTATGATCTTATCATCGTTGGAGACTCCGTTGATGTAAGGTATCCGACCCTGATGATGTCCTTTAAACAGGCATTTATTGATACATTTACCATTGGCGGATGCAAATGGACAACTCCCGAGATCGAAGAAAAGATCGATGCCCTGATCCAGGAAACGGATGATGCAAAGGCGAAGGAATATGCCGGAGAGGTCGAGCAGATGTATAAAGACGAAATGTGCTTCTCCAATACATATTCAGAACTGCGGTCAGCATTAACACAGAGTGATATCAAAGGCTACTGCCGCATTGAAAGAGGTTTATTCGACGCCACGACCCTATACAGAGTTACGAATGACTAAAAGATAAAACATATAAAGAAGCGCAGTTGATAATGGGACTGTCAGGGGCGTCTGTCCCGGGCAGTCCCCGGTATATATGGGAGATAGATATGAAATTAACAGCAGCAAATCTGTTTCAGGACAATATGGTTCTGCAAAGAGGAAAAACGGTTCGTATCTGGGGAACTTCAGAACCCTTTACAGCAATAAGCGTCCGTATTCAGGGAATAAAGGAAGATACAGAAAGTGACAGCAGCGGAAACTGGCAGGTTACTTTGCCGGAACTCAAGGCATCCGTATCGGAAACTCTCAGGATCAGCACGCAGACCGAAACTCTCACTTTGCATAATATAGCGGTAGGTGAAGTCTGGCTGGCCGGCGGTCAATCAAACATGGAGTTTTACATGTATTATGATCAAGACTATGAGGCTGTGCTTTCCATGTGCGATGATCCTCTGATCCGTTTTTATGATGTTCCCAGAATTGCGTCTAAGGAGCATGCAGAGCGGTTTTCCTATGAAAAATACGGTTTCTGGAGGCAGGCCGATGCGCAGAACCTGAAATATTTTTCTGCTGTGGCATATTATTTTGCCAGAGCTTTGAGAGCCGATCTGAATGTCCCGATCGGGATCATCGGCTGTAACTGGGGCGGAACCAGGTCCTGCTGCTGGATGGATCAGGATACTTTGATGCACAGTGGCTCCGTGTGGATGGAAGATTATGAAAAAGGGCTTGCATCCATACCTGACATCCAGGAAGCCAGGGAAGCATATTTCACAAATCCCATGTCAGATCCTGATCAGGTTTTTGATTTCGAAATGCGTAACAAGCTGATGAAAGGGGTTTCTCCTGATGAGCTGATGCAAATGTTTGAGCAGTTTGAAGAAGGCGGAACAGGAAACTATATCGGTCCCTGGCATGAATGGAGACCCTGTGCACTCTATGATAATATGGTTAAGACGGTAATGCCTTTTACCCTGAGAGGTGTGATCTACTATCAGGGGGAAAGTGATGAGGATCATCCGGACATTTATGCGGATATGCTGGAAGGTCTCACCGAATGCTGGCGCAGGGGATTTGATGATGAGATGCCCTTTCTTATGACGCAGCTGGCTCCATTGGGAGAAATGATCGGACAGGGAGGAAAATACTATCCGGTGCTGCGTGAACAGCAGCGGTTTGCGGCACAGAAGCTGAAAAAAGTCTGGTATGCCTCCATCGGAGATGTGGGAGACTTCTATGACATTCATCCGAAAAAGAAACGCCCGGTTGGCGAACGTCTTGCGATGCTTGCCAGGGGGCATGTTTACCATGAGAAAACACTATGTGACGCTCCATATGGCGTGAAACTGACACGGAAAGACAACTGTCTGATCATAAGCTGCGAACATGCGGAGGGAGGCTTGTATATCAGTGATAACATGCCTGCTCCGATCCGGATATTCGATCCTTCCGGAAATCAGATCAGTGAAACGGAATATGAGGTCAGCGTCCTGAATGATAAGATCATAATCATGTTTAACGACGAAATGGCATCCGTTCCCTGCAGGGTGGAATTTGCCCAGACACCGTTTTACAAAGTGAATATCTACAATATGGCTTCGATCCCGGCTGTTCCTTTTACAGTAACAGAAGATGACAAAGGGACGGTTCTTTTGTCATCTAAGCAGGAGGGAGTATGAAACAATATACGAAAGAAACCGTAGCACGCGAAATCCTGGAGGATCCCGATATCGCGAAATATATGAATATATTCGTGTCGGATGAAATATTCAGCAACATTACCGAAGAATATTTGGATAAAACGCTTCGTGAACTGGAACGTGTCCTGGAAATGCCCTGGGGCGGACCGTTCATCCCGGAACTTCTTCTTGACGGGGCTAAAAGGGTCCGGGAACTGACGGAAGAAAAGAGGTTTGCCTTCGTGCCTCTATGGAATAACAGCGGTTCTGAAGAGTTTATTCCTGATATGAATAAAAATAATAAAGCCAATGTCTGTCTAATGTATTTAAGAAACAAAAACGACAGTTTTTCAGGGAAAAAACGTCCTGCCGCTCTGATCTGTCCCGGCGGAGGTTATGAACTGCTTGCTGTTACGAATGAAGGAGTCGATTATGCAGAGAGAATGGAAGAGGCCGGTTACGCATCTTTTGTACTTTTTTATCGTGTGAGTCCGGAGCATTACCCGGAACCGCAGAAAGACCTGGCTCTTGCAATTAAATATCTCAGGGCAAACGCAGATGAATACGGTATCGATCCGGAACGTATCCTGATCATGGGTTCTTCCGCTGCCGGCCATTTGTGTGCTTCCGAAAGTGCTTATTATCATGAGATTGACCATATCCTTATGGAGGATATTCAGAGAAACCATCCAGAATTGTCAGACAGATACAAAACCATTTCTGCCAGAGCTGACATGGTCTGCCTGGCATATCCGGTAATAGATTTCATGCAATACGCCCATGAACCGAGTTTTCAGGCACTGACAGGCGGTAATGAAGTGCTCAGAGAGAAACTATCTGTTCAGAACTATATCACAAAAGAATTCCCGAAGGCTTTTTTATGGGCTTGTCAAGATGATCCCCTGGTACCATATCAAAACTGTGTGTGTATGGGAAAAGCTTTGGACGATGCAGGAGTTGACTGCTGCGTCAGGATTTATCCGCAGGGGGGACATGGATGTGGCCTGGCATATGGAACATCTGCTCAATCCTGGATGGATGAAATGCTGGCATTTTTATCAGATACTTTGTAAATAAAAGTATCATTATTCCTTATATTTACTGGATTTGTCTGAGGCGCGCAAACTTCAAATCTGGTTGTCGCCTCTCAAAGATTTCCCGCAAACTCAAGGGTTTGCGGGATTATTTTTATCTTTTTTCGGGTTGACCTGATCAGATTAGTCGAATCAGGGAATTGTCTGGATCTGGTATTAAGACATCAGGCTCTCGTTTTGCTGAAGCATCGCGAGAGCCTGAATTTGAAGGGGCCTCAAACTCCCGGTTTCTACTGCAAACGAGCTTACGGATGTGCAGGAGCTTGAGAAAAGTATGGTATCTGATATTATTTTCTTCTGATCTGCTCACAGATCTCAAAGTATTTATCATTTGACATATAGCGAAGTTCCGGATTGCCTGGCTTATCTGCCATGGGACGGAAATAATTGCAGTTGACTACCATCAAGCCAAATGAATGAGGCGCAAGCATATCTTTAATAAAACCTGTAACTTTCTTGATCATTGTTTTTACCTCCCAGTGGATCTTATTGACTTAATATGCTCGAATTATATCAAAAAATGCGAAAAACATAAGATAATAAATTGACTATATGGTAGGCGATATTGACTTTCGAGATAGCGCTGCCTGGCAGAAAGCAATTACAGCCACATCTGCACCTCATTACGTTCATGTGTTTTTCGGACCTGTCCGGGAGTAAGACCGTATTTTTCCTTGAATTTACTATAAAACAGTTTCCGATTCGTATAGCCGTTCCTTTCCATAATGTCGTAAACAGGATCATTTGTGAGTACAAGATCCTGATAAATATGGTTCAGTCTTACATGGCTCAGATAATCCATGAAAGAATATCCCATATTGTGTTTAAAATACCTGCAGAAATACTCTTTATTCAGTCCAAGATAATCTGCTGCCTCCTGCAGGGAAATACTTTTTTGATAATTGTCTTCTGCATAGTCAATGATCTTCCCGAGCCGTTCCATTTGTGAAATAAAGTTTTCAGGAAGAGCATCCTTTACATTCCGGCTGAAAGACTCCGTGAGCGTATCCATAAGTTCCATGATCAGCCCGCTGCTCCGGAGCATATATCCACGTTTCTTATCTTTGTAATTGTCTGAAAGGTCATGCAGGATCCGGCTGACTTTCAGTATATCCGGATCATCTTCGCTTTTATCATTCCCAATACATTCAATATCAAGAACCTCCATTTCCGGCAGAAATTTACGCATATATCCCTTTGAAATCTCAATGATCACCCCGGACGACTTCCGGCTTCTGTAAACAAGCTCATGAAGCTTCATGCTGTCGATCACGATGAAATCCCTGGGTTTCAGGATATATCTTTGCCGGTTTAAAAACACTGCGACTTCTCCTTCGATCATATAAATGATTTCCAGGGCACGGTGATAATGCGGGGGCCAGCTTTCTCTGATCGATGTATAAGAAAGGTCATAGCCATAGATCTTAAGGTTTTCAATATCATCTGTCTTCTTGTGATGGGTCATATCCATTTGTGGGTCCTCCCGGTATATAGTGTACTGATATTATAGGCAATGCTATTATTCAAGTCAATATTGACTACTATATAGTCAATTTATTATCTTAATATCTAACGCTTATCTGGTATAATTTAGAAATACAAAGTCAATAAAAGCTACAAGGAGAAAACAATGAAATACAGTCTGATGAGTTTGATGATCGATGAACTGATCCTGCTGAAAAAGCCTACGATCATTCATCGGATGATCCTGCATGACCTTGGCTATGACGGTCCGGAGCTTTCCCTGGAGGAGACCTTCCGGTTCCTGAACGATCACGGCGTTCCCTTTCAGAACGGTACCATGACCTTCGAAGATATCGTACGATTCGCAAAGGAAGCAGGATTTGACAGTCTGGACCTGATGGATTTTCATTTTGAGGAAGACGAAGAGTATGCCCGGAAGATCCTGGAGTATAATGGGATCTGCGTTGCTTCCTTCAATATCCTGACAGAATTTGGGGAAGCCGATACCGAAGAGAAATTCGAAAAATGCCTTTCCCTGTGCCGGGCAAAAATGAAGAGCGCTTCCGCCATCGGATGTCCTGTGGTCATGTTGATGCCGACCGGGTATGTCCCGGGGAAGGGGATCACAAGGGAAGAAACGTTCCATCATATGGTGCGGGGGCTTAAGGCCTGTGTAGAATACGGAAAGGAAATCGGGATCACGGTCTGCACCGAGACCCTGGAGAGTCCTGCGGTCCCGCTTTGCAGCATCGGTGATATGCTCCGTCTGTTTGATGCGGTGCCGGGCCTCAAATATGCCCACGACACCGGCAATCCGATGATTATGCTGGAAGACCCGGTCTCTGTTTATGAACTTTTTAAAGGCAGAATGGCCGTGGTGCATTTCAAGGATCTGGCCTTTACCGAAGATAAGACCCGGATCATGGACAGTCGAGGGAGATATCTTATGCTTTGCCATTCCGGGGAGGGGATCGTCGATCTGAAAAAGCATATGAAACTTTTAAAGCGCGATAATTATCAGGGATCCATAACGATAGAAGGCGTTCGATCAGGCACGGATAAACTTGAAGCTGCGAAAGATGCTCTCAGGTTTTTTAAAGAACTGGAGTAATGTTATTCTGCTATTGATAGATCAAATAGGTTGACTACCAGGTTGACTTAAGGAGACAAGGGCCATTCCTCCTTATATTTACTGGATCTGTCTGAGGCGCGCAAACTTCAAATCTGGTTGTCGCCTCTCAAGGATTTCCCGCAAACTCAAGGGTTTGCGGGATTTTTTTGATTGTTTTCGGGTTGACTTGGGGTTAAACTGATCAGAGCAGTAAAGGAGATCATAAGATGAACATAGTTTTTGTCCCCGCAAAAACGAGTGATGCAGCTGCTATCAGCGAGCTCCGGCACAGGATCTGGGATACAACGTATCGGGGCATTTACCCGGATGCGGTCATTGATGATTTTAACTATGACTGGCATCAACAGCGCGATCTGAAAAAGATCTCAGATCCGTCCTTCACGGTATATCTGATCAGATACGGTGACGAGGATATCGGATATTTCATTTTTCAGCATGCCGGCTCCGTGGTATGGCTGCGTTCCCTGTATGTGCTGCAGGAGTTTCAGCACAGAGGAATTGGGAAACTGGCCCTTTCCATCTTAAAGGACTACTGCAGGGAAAAGGGGATCATCCGTTTTGCCTGTGATTGCAGTCCTCACAATGAAAATGCCATGTGTTTTTATCAGCACATGGGCGGTGTAGTGATCAAGACCGATACGGGCCATGAAAACAAGCAGGAAGACGGCGTCATATTTGAATTCGATATGACAGGGTGATGGAGATAACACCCATGCGTCAAAAAGACAGGAGAAATAAATATGAAAAAAATAATTTACAGATTACTGGCATTAATGCTCGCCATTTCTCTGATGAGCAATATCATGGTCATGGCACAGGAAGCACAGCCGCAGGCACAGGAGGATGCCGGAGCAGGGATCGGTATTGCAGACAGTGGCGATTCTTCGGGTGAATCTGCAGAAGATTCTTCCGGTGATTCCGGAGAACTTTCGGAGGAAGATGCCAGGGAACTGCTGAATATCATCATGCAGGCAGCTGAAGAAAGTGCCGGTACGGAGGCAGAAGGTGGGCTGTATGGAAAGCCGTGGGTCACCGCTATGGATGCCGGCAATCTGCCGGAAGAAGCACCCGCAGCTGTAGATGACCTGATCCTGCATTATACCTATGATATCGTGAAAGAGCATCAGGATGGTACGGAATACAATGGTCTGTCTTTTACGTCGGGTGAAGTGAAAGAGTTCAATTTAGCGTATCTTCAGGATGAAGCAAACGACAGCCATGACATGCAGCAGCTGCGGCTCTTCTTTGATCAGGCATCGGATTTTGCTGTATTGAAAGAAGCCGGAATATCTGAACTGCAGCCATATCTGGATATGGTGGAAGGGGCACAGTCCATCGGGGAACTGAATGAAGTCCTGATCTCTGAGGACTTTCCGTTTGATCCCTGGATTGGCCTGTCTGTTGGCTCAATGGGGCAGGATAGAGAAGAGACCAATCGTGTTTTCATTTACCCGGGTTTTCTGTTTGTGGATCTGATGCAGGAGGAAATGCTGGTGGATTCCGACGATCTTATGGTGAATACCATGCGTCAGGCATTGATCATGCAGAAATCGCTTTATGTGACGGATGTGCTGTCGATTCTGGGTATTCCGGAAGAAAATGTCAGTGCTCTCAGCATGCAGATGCTGGAACTGGAAAAAAGTTATGGAAAATACTGTAATACTTATGATGTGAAATACGATGAGTATGGCGTCTATGCTGAGTCTCTGGTTACTTATACGATGGAAGAACTGGAACAGGTGTCACAGAATTTCCCTCTTTGCGGGATCCTTACCAGGTATGGCATGGATCACGCATCCGGATATGCGATCCAGACTCCGGAATGGCTTGAAGCATTCAACGGGTTATGGACAGAGGGTAATCTGGATCTGCTGAAGCAGATGACAAAGGCAAAGATCCTGATGGAATGCCGGAACTTCCTGGATCCGGATCTCTTCAAGGTTGCCAGGGCAGCTCTGCATGCGGATGATCCCGAACCTCAGGATGCTGCCTATAAAGCCTGTGACAGCTCCAATACCTTTGCTCAGGTGCTGGCAAAAACGTATGCAGAGAATTGTCTGGGACAGGAGGCTGTAGATCAGCTGACTGAAATGGCTCAGGGCCTCATCGAAACCTACAAGACCCTGCTGGATTCCACTGCCTGGCTGGGAGAGGCGTCTCAGCAGAAAGTCCTGGATAAACTGAACAATATGCGTCTGAACATCCTGTATCCGGACGGAGGATACTTCAGCTATGATGATCTGGAACTCGTTCCGACAGAGGAAGGAGGTACCCTGATCGGCAATTATCTGAAGCTGAAAGAATACAACAATCAATGTATGAATGAACTGATCGATCAAAAAGCCAGATGCATTGTTTCCTGGCTGGTGTTCCCGCCAACCATGGCCAATGCTTTTTACGCAGAATTCGACAATTCCATTAATATTATTCCCGGCATCTGCACCAGCGGTGTATACGCAAATGATATGACGGATAGTGCTATGCTGGGCCGGATCGGCAGCTGTGTAGGTCATGAGATCAGCCATGCATTTGATTTCAGGGGAAGCCAGATGGATCATTATGGCCGTCCTGGTTCTATATTTACCGACGAGGATGTGGAAACATTCCTGAAGACCTGTGATGATCTGGCAGCCTATTATGACACTGTAGAATATATGCCCGGACAGTTTATCAACGGAAAACGTGTCAATGTGGAAGCTGCGGCAGATCTGAGCGGAATGCAGGTTATCCTTGCCTATGTGAAGACCCTTCCGGAATATGATCTGACAGAACTCTTCGAAGGCGCCAGCAATGACTTTGTTGTGGTAGGGCCTGCCGGAATCTCCAGCACCTATGTGGTGATAGACAGCCATCCTCTTGGAAATCTGCGTGTCAATATCAACGCCCAGATGTTTGATGATTATTATGATACTTACGGCTGTAAAGAAGGTGACGGCATGTATCTGGCACCGGAAAGCCGGATCCGCTTCTGGGGAGAATAGAGAATAACGTGTATGTCACTTTTTATTCATCCTCCATGTGTCTATGAGAGTCATGAACAGAAGTATCGTGCCGATCAACAGAGCGGCAAATGACAGCCATGGAAGTCCCAGGATGGTCGGAAGCTGCGCAGCACTGACCGTCAGGCCGGCCAGCAGATAAAGGCCGATCATGAGCATGGCGCGGATGATATTGGCAAAGCGACGCCCTTCCGTGCGAAGCTCTTTCGGGGATCGGACGGTTTCCGTACGTACGGAAAGGTTGCCGTCCTTCAGGAGCCTTACCGTATCCGCCAGGTCTGCAGGCAGATCCACCACCTTATGGGAAGACCGGAGGATCTTATGACCTGATTTTTGCAGGAACTCCACCGGATCCATCTCCCGCAGTCTTTTGGACTTCATATAATCTGAAACAATGGTAATAAAGCTGATGTCAGGAGATACATAGGCGACGGTTCCTTCTATGGTGACCAGGCTCTTGACAAAAATCGTCATTTCCTGGGGGATTCTTACCTGGGCTTCCTGGATCACGTTCATCATTTCTGTGAAAAGCCTTCCCATATCCATCTGACCGATGCCGGAAGACAGATATTTCTGTACGATCATACCGAATTTTCTGGCGACCGCAGTCCGGTCAATCTCCTGTTCAGGCTCGCAATACTGGAAAAAGGCGTCTGTCAGTTCAAACATATCATTGCTGATGATCGCGTTGATGCAGTCGGTAATACACATATATAACGAATCGGACACAACGCCCATCATACCCAGGTCGATCCAGGCCACTTTGCCATCCATCACGCGAATATTGCCGGTATGGGGATCGCCATGGAAGAAGCGGTCGTCAATGACCTGTTTGCAGTAGTTCTCAGCAATCTGTACGCCCAGTTGGTGGAAATCAATGCCGGCTTCCAGGATCGCTTCTTTCTGAATGATGTTGAATCCCTTCATGTTCGTCATGGTCAGGACACGGCTGGTGGAATAGTCCATAAAGGCAGTAGGAGAAGTAACATAAGGGACATCTTTCTGATTTTCCATAAAACGGATCAGATTATTTGCCTCTTTTGTGAAATCCAGCTCCCCTTTCATTGCATCCCAGAGTTCGTCGATCAGGGAAGAGAAATCCAGATTCTTGCCTACTTTGCCGCTGATCTTCAGGATAGATCCTGCCTTTTTGAGCACGCTCATATCCTGCTCCATCTTCTCGTAGATGCCCTGACGCTGCACCTTGACAACAACAGCCTCACCGGATTTCAGTACAGCGGGATGCACTTGCGCAATCGAGGCGGAGCCGACAGATTCTTCTCCAAAGGAAGAAAACAGTTCTGTTAATGGCTTCTTCAGTTCCAGTTCGATGATTTCCCTGACCGTTTCGAAGGGCATGGGCGGGACGCGGGCACGCAGTTTGGTCAGTTCCAGACAGTATTCTTCCGGCAGAATATCCGTGCGGAAGGACATGATCTGTCCCAGCTTAATGTAGGTCGGCCCAAGATCCAGCAGGATCAGGCGCAGTTTTTCAGGTGTAAAACCATGTATTGCGTCATGCTTCTTTAATACTCCGAGAATTTGTTTAAATCTTTCAGCATCTTTCATCGTGTCTTTCATACTGCTCATGGCACTTCCTCATTTCACAAATGATTGTCTATTCACTATATTCCATATTAAAATGTACCTTCGTCCTTGTCCACACAAAAATTGGGGATGACAGGGGTGACAGGGGTGACAGGGGGACGGTTCTTTGATGACAGGGGGATGGTTCTTTTGTCATCTTTTTCAAAAAGATGAC
>JAFWOB010000099.1 GCA_017510065.1 Parasporobacterium sp. | reverse complement strand
CGATGCAGAGGATCCCCACAGCCATCTCCAGGGCAACACCAATGATAAGTCCCGTTTCCATTTCAGTATAATTTCCTGACTATTTTCCGGCTCAGGTATATGCACACGACAAAGCCGATCACCAGTACAATGATTGCAGGAAGTAAAGTCTCTTCCGCGTTCCAGATCAGTCCCGTGATACCGCTGGCAGCAAAGGGGATGGCGATGACTGCCACCACTTTCGCGATCATCAGACAGTATTCTTTTTTGTTATCCATTTTTGCTGCCCAGTGTTTCGGGATCAGCATCGGATCTTTTGCCAGAGCGAGAAAGCCTGCATATAGCAGCAGCCCGCCCGCCATACAGAACATCATGATCGAATATACATATTCCATGGTCTTTTTCCGTTATACATATTTGACGGCGGTTCCATAAGCCAGTACTTCTGCCCCGCCCTGTATGATGCTGGATGTCGTAAAACGGATATTGACAACAGCATCCGCTCCCAGCCGCTCTGCCTCTTCCTCCATCCGGAGCAGCGCTTCCTCCTTGGACTGGTTCAGCATCTCCACATAAGCCTTCATCTCTCCTCCGACCAGGTTCCGCAAGCCTGCGCCGATGTCTTTGCCGATATGCCTGCTCATGATACAGATCCCTGACACGAGCGAGATCGCCTCGACCCTCTTCCCTGGTATATCCTGCGTATTTACCATTAACATTCCGATATCCTCCATATACCCAATTTATACCATTACAGCTCCTCGCCTACAAATGGTTTTGTGATGACCGGTTTCCCGTCCGCATCCAGCAGCGGGGTCAGGCCGCCTCCATAACCGCGGTGCACAAACAGGTAATTGACACCTGTTTCCCTATCCACGATGATCTGCACTTCGGTCAGCGTCGAAATACTCTTTGCCTTTACTGCTTTGAAACGTTCTTTTATATTCATATATTTCCCTCCTGCGACTGTTTATGATTGCCTGTTTTGACTTCTTTCTTATTACGGCTCATTCGGCATGATGATGGCTGCGATGATATATGCCAGGATACCGCATCCGCCTGCCAGTGAGAAGATCACCCAGAGCAGCCTGATCAGTGTCGGGTCTGTGTCAAAGTATTCTGCGATACCGCCACAGACACCTGCAAGTTTCTTTTCATTTCTGCTTTTATATAAACGTTTGCTTTTTTCCATGTTCATTACCTTCTTTCTGTCATGATATCAGTATCAATATGACTGCGATCAGTGCACCTGCTATCAGGAACGGCAACAGGCAGCACCCGCACCCTTCATGGTAATGCCTCATCGGGCCAGATCCGGATCTGTACATTACAGGTTCTTCGAACAGCCCGGGGCCTTTCCCGATCAACATCTCTTTTCACCTGCCTTCTATCCATGTTACTGATCATCTCTGTTGTCCTGATTATAGTCCTGCCCAGGCTGCCGATAAACGATCTGTCTGGTGACAAAGTGCCTACTATTTTTCTGATTTGTAAAAATAAAAAACACCAGCATTACAGCTGGCGCTTACCCTCACTTTTTACTTATTCAGGTGGTACTCTTCTTCCGCGAAAAACGTTATTATTTAATCCTGTTATTATTCTCTTTTCTCTTACCAAGTTTTGAGGATCTCTTTCATAGGCTTCCCGCAATATGGGCAGAAAGGATTACCTTCGATGAACAGTTCCCCGCAGTAATCGCACTCAATAAAACCTTTCATTGTTTTTCTCACGCTCTTTCCTACAAGTCTTTTTCTTGTTTCTTCTTCAAGATATTATTT
>JAFWOB010000098.1 GCA_017510065.1 Parasporobacterium sp. | reverse complement strand
GCTGTTTTCTTTGGTATTGTGATCGCCACAAAGTATGTGTCCTTAGGATCCATGGTCACCGTGTGTACGGAATTTGTTCTTTTTATCCTGTTTACACAGATTGGATGGTTTCCGCTTCAGAGCGCCTGGATGCCTGATTGCTACATCCTGTTCTTCCTGTTAGCGGCCCTTCTGGTCTTCCAGCACAGAAAGAATATCAACAGGCTGATGAACCATAAGGAAACCAGGTTTTATTTCCGTACTTCCAGCCAGATCAAAGAGGAAGAGGCTGCCCACAGGGAAAACCAGACAACCGCCAAGATCGAGCATGTGCAGCAGAAGGCGGAAAAGAAAATGGACAAGCTGCAGTACAAGGCAGAAAAGAAGATCGCCAACGCCCAGAACAAAGCGGAACTGGTCCAGACAAAGCTGGAGCAGGTCCAGAATAAAGCGGATTACAAGTACCGGAAGGTACAGCTGAAAGCGGAACTGAAAGAGGAAAAGACAAAGAACTGGGCGGGAAAGATCGCCGATCATGCACCGAAATCCTTCCGGCTGCAGGATGAGAACCCTCAGCAGAACCTCCTGGAGGATAAGGAACCGATCGACCTTCCGGAAGCAGAAGAGCAGACCGTACCGGAAGAGCAGAAGGAGGAGTAAGGGATACATGACATTTCAGATTGACGATATCACCTGGAATGATCTTTCCATGGATAAAGTCTGTGAAAAGATCAATACTGCAAAGTCGTCTGTGGGTCAGGAATATCTTGTAAGGACATTGAAAACACTGCTGCTGGAGGAAAAGGAGCTGTCAGGAAGGGCCGAACGGGTATCTTGTATGGGGCAGCATCAGGAACTTGCTGCCAGGCTGGGGAAAATCTACAAAGATCTCGGCAGGACCAAGAAAATCTCCCTGTATGATTATATCTTCCGGTTTCATGAGATCAAACCGGCAGGCAACGCTCTGCATTATGTGCTTGGGATCCTGCTTCTTTTAGCGATCCTCATGGTCTTTCTGCAACCGGTGATCGGGATCATCGCCCTTGTTGTCATGTTCGTGATCAATATCTCGGTGTATTTCCGGTATAAAGCAGGCATCGAAGGCTATTTCATGTGCTTTAAGTATATCGTCCGGATGATCCAGGCGGCTTCACGTATCCTCAAGACAGAACTGGGTGGAGAAGAACCCTTTCAGGAACTGGTGGAAGGACTCCGCTCTGATGTTAAGGAACTTGCCCCGATCCGCAGAGGTTCCTGGCTGCTGACCAATTCCGTATCCGGTTCCCTTGTGGATGTGATCATGGATTATATCAGGATGCTGTTTCATGTTGATATCATCCGCTTTAACAGCATGCGTAAACTCGCGGCAGAAAAGTCCCAGACCATTGATCATTTGTTCTGCAGCCTGGGAGAGATCGAAACAGATATGTGTATCAGCTCTTTCCGTGATACCCTGGATCACTGGTGCCTTCCTGTATTCTGTAAGGGAGAAGATCATCCTTCCCTTAAGATCACGGGCATGTATCATCCCCTGACGCCTACGGTGGTGACCAACGATCTTTCTGTGGACAGATCGGTCCTTTTGACAGGATCCAATGCTTCCGGAAAATCCACTTTCCTGAAACAGCTTGCCATCAATCAGATCCTTGCGCAGACCATCAGTACCTGTCTGGCAAATGTATATGAGACAGATTTCTGTAAAGTTATGTCATCCATGGCACTTGCTGATAATATTCTGAACGGAGAGAGCTATTTCATAGTAGAGATCAGATCCCTGAAACGGATCTTTGATGAGATCGAAAAGAAAGATCAGGTCCCTGTCATGTGCTTTATCGATGAAGTCCTGCGGGGAACCAACACAAAGGAAAGAATTGCTGCTTCCAGCCAGATCCTGAAACAGATCTCCGGTATGAATGCCCTGTGCTTTGCGGCAACCCACGATATTGAACTGACCAGACTCCTGGAAGGATATATGGACAATTATCATTTTGAAGAGTATGTAGAAGGAAATGATGTGCGGTTTGATTACAAACTGAAGGAAGGCCCTGCAAAGACGCGGAATGCGATCCGGCTGATGAAAGCCTACGGGTTTGATCCATCGATCACGGACGCTGCAGAACAGCTGGCTGGGGAACTGTAGAGCAACAAGACAATAAAAAGGCGAATGAAAAAGCGAAATCATTTTCATTCGTCTTTTTGCTTGTTACGTGACAATGCTTGACAGTATGCCGCATAACAGTGAGTTTTATAATGTGAAAGATCGAAGAGGAGAATATTCCTGATTTCGTATCATATTGCAAATGCTTCCATCAGAAAGAGATGTGCTCCGGCCATATAAAATGGGCTGTCACACAGTGACAGCCCAGATTTATTGTATGGCGACGCCATCAAATAAACCACCTGCTATGCAGGTGGTCGGAAGAAAGCTTTAGCTTCAAGCAAAAAACCTCCAATAGTATAATGAGCGCAGGTTCGCCAACCGCGCAAAGAATACTAAGGAGGTATCCG
>JAFWOB010000097.1 GCA_017510065.1 Parasporobacterium sp. | reverse complement strand
CCAGGGGTTGCGGATCAGATCTTCCCCATAATGAGCAGGATCCTGGACGGCTATATACGGATCCTTGCGAAGTCCAAACACGATCTCCCGGAAATAGGACATGGGAAGACGGTGCCCTGTAATGTCGATCGCTCCGGTACCGGAGATCTGCAGTGGGAACGCAGCTACTCCGAAGGGATTGCTGTCACCGGCATAATTGGGCATGCCGATACCTGATTCTCCCAGATACTCCCAACCGGTCCAGCAGAAATCGCCGATCACGTAGGGGTATTTTTTGACACGTTCCCAGTTATAGACGATATCCGCGATGCCGGTCTCGCTTCCGACGATGACCCGCTCCGGATGCAGGGCATGCTCGATATCATAACGGCTTCCCATATAGTTGTAGCCGGCAATGTCCGTATACTGGAATGGCAGGGAAATAGTCTGATCCACAATGGGATGACTGGTCATATCATTCATGTAGACATGCATGAACGCCATGAAATCATTGACATTGACGTCGGTATTTCCCTGAGCGACAAGGTCGGCAGCCACATCATGGACAATCTGTTCAAGGCCGTCTCCTACGGAGAAGATCCCGTTGACACTGGCCAGAGTGAAGCGGGTATCATCCATGGAATGGATCTTTTCACAGATCATCTGTGCGATCCGTCCGCCCTGAGGTGTTCCGATCTCCGGGATCTCATTTCCGATGGAGTACATGACGACACAGGGATGGTTGAAGTCATTTCTCACCATGGCTTCTACATCTGCTTCCCACCATTCTTCGAAATACATGCCGTAGTCATAGTTGGATTTGTGGCGGGTCCAGATATCAAAGGATTCGTCCATGACGTACATACCGACCTTGTCACAGGCTCTGAGGAGGGCAGGCGCTGCAGGATTATGGGCACAGCGGATAGCATTGAAGCCGGCTTCCTTGAGAAGACTGATCTGACGGACATGGACATCTTCAAAGGTTTTGGCGCCAAGAAGACCGCTGTCGTGATGGATACAGGATCCGCGCAGTTTTACTTCCTGCCCGTTTACCCGGAAGCCTTCTTTAGGGCTGACAGACAGTTTTCGGATCCCGAAGGTATCGGAATGCGTATCCAGTACCTGGCCGGTCCGGCTTTTCAGCGCCAGGGTACAGGTATACAGGTGCGGATTTTCTGCGTCCCAGAGAAGGGGGCTGTGTACCAGCAAATCAGCCTGCACCGGATAGTACATCAGATCCGGTATCTCGGTATCATCAAAGAGCTGCATGATCCTGCAGGCAGCAAGCTCCGACATCGTATCATAGGAAATGGCGATATCATCGATGGGAACTGTCGAAACTGCCGCCGTTTTGCCGGAAGCATCCCGGAAGGTGATCTCCAGGGAACCGTTCTTCTCAGCGCTGCGGTTTACGATCAGTGCATCCACATGGATCTTCGCATAGGAAATGCCGTTTCCGGCCGTCAGTTCCGTGGTGCTGATCTGTACGCTGTCAGGCTTGATATACTGCTCACCGGCTTCCAACAGATATACGTCCCGGTAAAGTCCGGTACCGGAATACCATCTGGAATTGGGCTCTGCGCCGGAACGGACCTGGATGCGGATCTCATTTTCTTTTCCATATTCCAGAAACCTGTTTAATGGTACATAAAAGACCGTGTAGCCGAAGGGCCGTTTTGAAGCCAGCTGCCCGTTCACATAGACAAAGGCGTTCATATAGGCGCCTTCCACTTTCAGGATATAGGTCCTGTCAGGGGAAGCAGCATAAAGAGTTCGGGAATAGCTGTACACGCCGCCTTTGCGGTAGCCGGTGTTAGCGCCGGAAGGGCAGTCAGGGTCCTGCGGCTTTTCGATCATGGCATCATGGGGAAGATCCACGATGACAGCATCGGCAGGCGGCGCCCAGTTTAGTGCAAAGGAGTTGGTAACTTCCCAGAATTTCCAGTTATCATTCAGTAATCTGCTTTTCATAACATTCTCCAATCTGTGCGGACAAATTATATGGTCAGGTCAATGAACATCGGGTGTTCATGGAATTTATCGTTGGGATAATGAAGGGCAAACCGAAGGTTTCCTTCTTTATCGGTAAAGGCCATTCCGTGGCCGCCGTTTTCGGGAAAGAACGGCTTTTCACGCTGGATCCATGGTCCCTGCACGGTTCCGCTTTCGGAAACTGCCAGACCGACGGCGTACCCGTTGGTACCCCAGCTGGACCAGGTCATATACAGCTTCCCGTCCTTTTGGAACAGGAACGGCCCGTCTGTAAAATAAACGTCGCCGTCCATCCCGAATTCCATTTTGGCAAAGGGGACCGGATGCGCCCAGGGAGCTTCCGGCGCCGAGAACAGGAGAGAAGGCTCTGTAAGGGAGTGAGTCAGGTCTGCTGACAGCTCCTGACAGCACATATCTCCTGTGGGGGAATCCTCAAAGGAATGAGAATAGACCAGGAAGATCCGTTCGCCATCCACATAGACTGTGCCGTCGATGCAGGTCCAGTCTTCCGGGGTCAGCCGGCTGCTATAGGGCAGAAAGGGACCTTCCGGGTGATCTGCTTTCAGAATGTAGATTCCTTTCTTAGTATCGGCACTTGCAAATGTCGTGATCAGATAATAATTACCCTTATAGGCAATGCATTCCGGCGCCCAGTAATTACGGTCCGCAAAAAAGCCCTCTGGCTTGTGAAAGATCTCGATGGGCCCCTCCCAGTTTTCCAGATCGCGGCTCTTGTAGCAGTAAAAGCTTTCCTCTCCGGGTTCCCACAGCGTCAGGCTGTTGGAACCGTACATGTAGTAGGTGTCCCCGACCAGCAGGATAAAAGGATCCCGGATAATGATATCTTGGTTTTTCATGGAATACTCCTGTTCTTACTTAATAGTTATTCTTGTTATGAACGTTGACTTTATT
>JAFWOB010000096.1 GCA_017510065.1 Parasporobacterium sp. | reverse complement strand
TTTTCCCCTTTTGTATCGTAGCCGTTCTCCAGAATGTCGCGGCACATTTCCTTAAAAACGATGTCTGCGTATGCCATGTTCCCTCTCCTTTGTCGATTCGGATTCGAAATACTTTGCAGACCATTATATAGCATTCTCCGCGGTCTGTTAAGAGGCATCTTCCGGCGCAGCCGGCACCGCAGAGTGACAAGGTGGATGACATGATTTCTTCGATTGTGTACGCGGATGACACGATTTTTCCGATTGTGTACGTCTGCAGCGGGTAAAAATATCCGCAAATGGAGCATTTTTCGAAAATAAGAAGAAAAAACAGTACATTTAAGCAAAAAGTGTGTTCGTCAGCCGGGTAGAGGCGTACACAATCCAAGTTTTTGTGCAGTTGCCGTACACAATCAGGATTATTGTGCAGCAGGCGTACACAACCTGAGTTTTTGCGCTATCACAAAACATGATCAAAGCCAGCGCCCCACCCCAGCCCCACAGCGCCTCACCAAGCCGCCTCCCCCAGCCCCCATAAATCTTGAGAAATTCCCCCGGAATTGCTATATTAAAAGCATCTTACAACCGGCAGCAGCAAGGGGGACTTACCATGAATTATATCTTTATCTCGCCGGCATATCCCGTTACCTGTACCAGTTTCTGCGAGCGCCTGAATGAAGCGGGCGTCACGGTGCTCGGGATCGGGGACGTGCCTTATGACGCGCTGAATGAGAGGCTGAAAAATGCCCTGACAGAGTATTATTATGTAGAGACACTGGAAGACTATGACCAGGTGTACCGCGCGGCGGCGTATTTCATCCACCGGTACGGCCGGATCGACTGGCTGGAATCGTTAAATGAATACTGGTTGGCGGCGGACGCGCGGCTGCGCACGGATTTTAACATCGCCGTCGGGACCAGACAGGAGCAGATCGGGGATATGATCCGCAAGTCCGGGATGAAGCGCATTTTCCTGGAGGCGGGCATCCCCACGGCCAGACAGCACATCGTCACAGACGCGGAAGAAGGCAAGGCATTTGCCGCCCGGGTGGGATACCCCGTCATCGTAAAGCCCGATATCGGAGCCGGCGCCAACGGCGCCCGGAAGATCCGGGATGAAGAGGAACTGGAAGCTTTCTATAAGGAGCTTCCGGATGAGCCGTATGTCATGGAGGAATTCCTGTTCGGCGATATCTGCACGTACGACGCCATTGTGGATTCCAAATGCGAGCCACTGTTTGAGTCCATGTGCACGTATGCGCCGGTCATCGACTCGGTGCAAAATGACGAGAACATTCATTTCTATACAACTGCAGAAGTCCCGCAGCAGCTGCGGGAACTGGGGCGCAGGACCGTCCGGGCGTTTGGGGCGGACCGGCGCTTTGTTCATTTTGAGTTCATCCACCTGACGAAGGATTATGAAGGGATGGGAAATGCCGGCGACTACGCTGTGATGGAAGTCAACATGCGCCCTGCGGGAGGACATGATCCCGACATGATGAACTACGCGCAGTCGGCGGACGTATTTCAGATCTATGCGGAAATGGTGACGCAGGATAAGAGGCTCTTCCCGGAATCGAAAGAGCATTACCTGTGTGCCTACGCCGCCCGCAAGGACGGCCGCACCTTCGCCCACAGTCACGAAGAGATCATGGAGCGCTACGGCGGGGACATTGTGATGCAGGAAGAGATGCCGCCCATCGACTGGCCGTCCATGGGAAGGTACGTGTATATGGCGCGGTTCCGGGAAAAAGAGGAGATGGAGAAGTACTTTGCCTTCGTCCTTGACTGAAGGCGGCAACAGGGTGAACAGCCGAAGCCGCATATTATTGTATAAAAATGCTATTGACTTTAGTACTATACCAATGTTTATAGTATTAAGGTATGTATAAAATTTCGTGCAATCGAAAACGGCCCGGCGCGGCAGCAGGCCGGCCGGCCAGACACCATAAACTAGGAGAGGAAGGAGCAACAATGGAAAAGGTATTCACCAATCTGACGACCGGAGGTCCTATCTCCGTGTATGTCGAGGACGGCAAGATCACCAGGGTCAGGCCGCTCCAGGTGCCTGAGGAGGATTATCCGAAGCCGTGGACTGTGGAAGACAGGAACGGAAAGAAATATTCTCCCCCGAAGGCAATGCGCATCGCGCAAAATATCCTTGCAGAGAAAAACAGACTGTACAGCGAAGACCGTATTCTTTATCCCATGAAGAGAGTGGACTGGGATCCCGACGGAGAGCGCAATCCGCAGAACCGTGGTATTTCCGGGTATGAACGCATTTCCTGGGATGAGGCGGCAACCATTATCGCCAAAGAGATTAACCGCCTGGCACCCCGTGACAAGGACGGAAACTTTGACGGACACGCCATTACAGCCATCACAGGCTCCCACCACAACTGGGGCATCGTCGGCTACAAGATGGCACCCTTCGGACGGTTCTTCTCCATGCTGAACTTTACCCCGATCCTGGACAACCCGGATTCCTGGGAAGGCTGGATGTGGGGCGCTCCGCATATGTGGGGATTTTACTGGCGTCTCGGACAGCCGGAGCAGTTCGATCTTCTGCCGGATGCATTCAAGAACACGGACATGATCGTATTCTGGTCCAATGACCCGGATTCCACCCACGGCATCTATTCCGGACAGGAATCCAACATCTGGCGTGTATGGCTCAAGGAAATGGGCATGAAATGCGTCTTCGTCGATCCGTTCTACAACTACACCAATGCAGTCATGGACGGCACCTGGTTCGCGCCGCGTCCGGGCACGGATACCGCGCTGGCCGCCGCGATCTGCTACCAGTGGATCATCGACGACACCTATGATCATTTCTTTGTAGAAAACCGCACCGAAGGCTTTGAGGAATTCAAGGCATATCTGATGGGCGAAGAAGACGGCGCCCCCAAGACCTGTGAATGGGCCGCTGAGAAGACCGGCATCCCCGCCCGCCGTATCCGCGCGCTGGCCAAGGAATGGGCCGGCAAGAGAGTTGCCCTTGCAGGCGGCGTCAGAGGCGGCGAAGGTTCCGCCTGCCGTACCGCATACGGCACCGAGGAAGCCAGATTCCTGATCGCTCTGGCAGCGATGCAGGGATTCGGAAAACCGGGCGTTTCCATCTGGGGTACTACCATGGGCGCACCGGCAGACTACACCTGGTTCCCGGGCTATGCAGAGCCGGATTCCCAGATGGGCAAATCCAGCGCTGCCAATATCAAATATCCGGCGTCCAAGGTGCAGCAGCGTCTATACCGCCTGAACTACCCCGAAGACATCATCAACGGCAAGGGCGAGTTCATCGGCGACGGCTTCTGCGGACAGTCCATTGCGCAGCAGTTCAACCATCATGAGTATCCCATCGAGGGCAAGGTCAAAATGCTGTGGCGTTACGGCGGATCCTTCATGGGCACCATGACAGAGACCAACCGTTATGTGAAGCTGTACCGCCATGTAGGCGAGAACCAGCTTGATACCGTTATCAACCAGGACTGCTGGTTCGGCGGCGAAGCCAAATTCGCGGATCTGATCCTGCCTGCCTGCACCAACCTGGAAAGAAACGACCTGGGCGAATGGTCCGTCGGCGGCGGCTACACCACTCATGCCGAGATCGGCAACAACTGGCGTGTCATCGTCCGTGAGATGAAATGCGTAGAGCCTCTCGGAGAGTCCAAGAGCGACTACGAGATCTTCCAGGAAGTGGCCAAGAAACTGGGCGTCTGGGAGCAGTACACCGACGGCGGCAAGACGGAAGATGAATGGGCCGAGGCTTACTGGAACATTTCCGAACTCAGCAAACGCATGAGCTGGGAAGAGTTCAACAAGAAGGGCTACTACATCGTTCCGGTTCCGGAAGATTACGAAGAGCATCCGGCGTTCCGCTGGTACTATGAAGGCCGCGACTGCGATACCCAGGACTACCTGAACCCGAAGATCAAGGCCGTCAAGAACATGAACAGCATGGAGCCCACCGAACACTCCAAGGAGCTTGGCTCTTACTCCGGCAAGATCGAATTTGCTTCCCGGAGCCTGAAGGAGCTTTCGCCCGACGATACCGAGCGTCCGCCGGTTCCGCACTATATCCCGTCCTGGGAAGGACATGAGACAGAGCTGTACAAGAAGTACCCGCTCCAGATCATTTCTCCGCACCCGAGATTCAGCTTCCATACCCATTACGATACCCATGCAAGCTGGCTGGATGAGATCCCGTGCCATCGTATGATCATCGACGGCTATGCTTACTGGGTAGCCCGCATCAATCCGAAGGATGCCAAGGAGCGCGGGATCAAGACCGGTGATATCATCGAGCTGTACAATGACCGTGGCAGCGTCCTTTGCGCCGCCGACGTCACCTACCGTGTACCGGAGGGAGTTATGCATTCCTACGGCTGCTCGGCCAAGTACGACCCGATCACCACGGAGACCGGCGCTACCGACAGGGGCGGCTGCGTCAATATCCTGACCAACAAACGCTGGCTGTCGCAGAACGTGCCCGGCATGGCTCCCAACTCCTGCCTGATCGAATGCAGGAAATGGAACTGCTGATAACGCTCACGGAAAGGAGAATCAACTATGGCTAAATATGGTTTTATTATAGACGTCGACCGCTGCAACGGCTGCTACAGCTGCTTCCTTGCCTGCAAGGATGAGTGGATCGGCAACGACCACGGCAAGTACGGCGCCGCAACGGCTGAGGGCATGTCCCTGATGCGCGTCAAAGAGGTGGAGTACGGCACAGACAACAAAGTCAAGGTCGACTACATCCCGATCCCGTGCCAGCACTGCAAGAACGCTGCCTGCATCGCCAAGCGCCCGGACGCATTCTATGCCCGTCCCGACGGCCTTGTGATCTTGGATCCTGCCAAGAGCGCCGATAAGACATTGCTGGCTGCCTGCCCCTACGGCTGCATCCAGTGGAACGAGGCGGCCGGCATTGCCCAGAAATGCAACGGCTGCGCCCATATGCTCGATGCGGGTGAGAAGCAGACCAGATGCTCTGAGTGCTGCCCGAACCAGGCACTGATCTTCGGCGACCTGGATGACCCGAACAGCGAGATCTCACTGTTTGCCAAAGAGCACGAAGGCGAGCTGGAAGACTTCCAGCCTGCGTTCAAGACAGAGCCCGGTGTGAAGTACATGTATCTTCCCAAGCCGTTTATCTGCGGTGAGGTCACCTTCGAAGGCGAGTGCGTCAAAGGCGCGAAAGTCACCGCTGTCTGCGACGACTGCGGCAAGGTCCGCGAGACCGTGACCGACTTCCTGGGAGATTTCGAGCTGCAGGGACTTCCCACCAACAAGCCCTTCACCGTCACCATCGAAGCCGAAGGCTGCAAGGCCAAGGTCCTTACCTGCCGCACTGCAGGCTCCGTCAACTTCGGGGAGATCATTCTTGAAAAATAAGCAATGAACATGAGGCCCGGCCCATACGAATTGGGCCGGGCTGTATTGGAGGAAAAAATATGAAAAATGCAGTAATCGTAGAAGCTTGCCGTACCGCTGTCGGCAGCATGGGAGGCTCCTTGAAGCCCCTGAGCGCAGTGGATCTTGCCTGCGCGGTGATCAAAGGCTGTGTGGAACGCAGCGGGATCGACCCGGAACAGATCGATGAAGTGATCATGGGCCAGTGCCGCCAGACATCCGACGAGCCCAATATCGCCCGTGTGGCAGCTCTCAAGGCGGGACTTCCCGAGAAGATCTCCGCCCATACCACCATGCGCCAGTGCGCTAGCGCCATGACTGCCGTGCACAATGGCGCCATGCAGATCATGTGCGGGATCTCCGATGTGGTCCTGGCCGGCGGAACCGAGAGTATGTCCAACGCCGTATTCTATGTCCGCAACGCCCGCTGGGGCGTGGGAACGGGCACGACCCAGTTCGTGGACGCACTGACCGAGGGACAGTACAAGTCCCAGCCCGAGGAGACCTACGGCTCCTACAACATGGGCGCTACCGCGGAAAATATCGCCGAGCAGCTGGGCATCACCAGGGAAGAGCAGGACGCATTTGCCTATGCATCCCAGCAGAAGGCCATCGCTGCCATCGACGCCGGACGGTTCAAAGATGAGATCGTGCCGGTGGAAGTTCCCCAGGGACGCAAGAAACCGCCCATCATCTTCGATACCGACGAATTCCCTCGCCGCGACACCAATCCCGAGAAGATGGCCAAACTGAAACCCTGCTTCAACATTAAGCACGACGATCAGGGACGCCTTTACAATGATACCGCCCTGACCGGCACGGTAACCGCAGCCAGCTCCTCCGGCCGCAACGACGGCGCTTCCGCCGTTCTGATCATGAGCGAAGAGAAGGCAAAAGAGCTGGGCCTTAAGCCTCTGTGCCGCATCATCGGCATGGGCACGGCCGGCAACGATCCTCGTTTGATGGGCCTGGGCCCCGTGGCCGCTGTTCCGAAGGCTCTTGCCAATGCGGGATTAAAGGATGACGACATTCAGCTCATCGAGCTCAATGAAGCATTTGCCGCTCAGTCCATCGGCTGCATCAAACAGCTGGGCTGGGAAAACAAGATGGATATCATCAACGTGAACGGCGGCGCTATTGCCCTGGGACATCCTGTGGGATCTTCCGGCTGCCGGATCATCGTTACCCTGATCCATGAAATGAAGAAGCGCGGCCTCAAATACGGCCTGGCGACGCTGTGCATCGCCGGCGGCATGGGACAGGCCACCGTCATCGAAATGTGTGATTAATAGTAAGGACCCCGGGTCCTGTACATATGTTAGCTGAAAGGAGTGCAATTATCATGGCAAATTATTTTGATCTGACCGGAAAGAACGCGATCATCATAGGCGGTGCCGGCGGACTGGGACAGCTCGTCGCCCGCGCATACGCTGAGGCAGGCGCCAACGTCGCCATCGCTTCCCGTACCGAGGAGAAGCTGAAAGCCGCCTGCGAAGAACTGAAAGCCCAGACAGGCAAGGACTTCAAGTACTATGTCTGCGACGCCACCAAGGAAGAAGACGTGGAAAAATGCGCCGCACAGTTCATCAAGGATTTCGGCAAAGTTGACATCCTCGTTAATTCCCAGGGTATCAACAAGAAACACCCGGTTACCGAGTTCCCGGTGGACGAATTCAACATGACCATGACCGCCAATGTCACCTCCATCATGCTTACCTGCAAGCACTTCGGCAAATATATGATGGAAAATAAATACGGCAAGATCGTCAACGTCACCTCCGTCCGCGGCAAGATCGCGACAAGAGGCGCCGGAAACGCTGCTTACTGCGCAAGCAAGGGCGCCCTGGACATGCTGACCAAACAGCTGGCATCAGAGTTCGGCCCCTACGGCATCACGGTCAACGGCTTCGGCCCCAACATCATGAAGACCCCGATGATGAACAAGATCTTCGAAATGCGTGCGAAAGAAGCGGGCGTTACGGTTGAGAAATACCTGGAGAACCAGGCAGCAGGCCTGCCCCTCAGAAGAATGTCCGATCCGGAAGACTGCGTCGGAACCGCGCTGTTCCTGGCAGCTCCCGCATCTGATTTCCTGACAGGCAATATCCTGTATCCGGACGGCGGCCTGACCGCAGTCGGCTGATCACAGACGGCGGATCGGCTGCGGATCGGCTGCGCCGATGCCGGCGAAAGCCCGGCAGCAGCGCTGCGGTAAACGACAAAAAAGCTCCGGCCTTTCGGGGCCGGAGCTGCATTGGATCCTTGCTCAGTCGATTTTCCTGACGGGGAGCCACACTTCAAAGTAGCCGGAGAGAACCCCGTCATCGAGGATGCTGCAGACCAGGTTGCCCCTGGCGTCGCCCGCAGCGGCGTAGCCTTCCCGGGCGGCATAGTCGAACAGGTAATCGATGTGTTTCGGGGAAAAGGCGTTTTTGCCGGAACTTTTGAAGGCACTGTGGATGCATTCCACCGAAGGCATGTGCCTGACGGGCGGTTTAACGGGGACGAAGAATTCTTCCACGTATTCCTTTTCCAGGGAATACCCCCAGGCGTAATGCTGCGCATGAGAGCCGTCCGGCGCGAGGGTCATTTCAAAATACCTCTGAAGGAACGGCATATACTCAAGCCACTGCTTGGACAGCTTTTGCAGTTCGCTGTTGTTGTTATAAGCCGTATCGTAGCGGTTGAGAAAGCAGATCACGTCGGGGCAGGGCTCGATATTGCATTTGCCCATGAATTCCTTGACCCGCAGGACCTGCGCGGAGTGCTGTTTCAGCCGGCGCAGCAGGAGCTCCTGCTGGTGGATCGACTCCATCAGCTCATCCTGCTTTTCTTCCAGCAGCGGGATCAGATCCATATAGCAGCAGTCCGTTACCATGTAGGCGATCTGCGGGATCGAAAACCCGAAGTTTTTAAACCAGAGACAGTCGATCAGGAAATTGATGTCCCAGGTATCGTAGTAGCGATAGTCGTTCTGCTTGTCTTTTGTGGGAGTGACAACGCCTTTCTTCTCATAATAGCGCAGCAGGTCGGTGGAGATTCCGAGGATCCGCGCCACGTCGCCGATTTTGTACTGCATCAAGGCCTCCTTCAGAAATCATCAGATATGAGATGATTATACTGAATCCGGCGCGGAAAGTAAAATCAATGTTTAGCTGCGATCATTTGCGGAAAATCAAAAGAAAAAGAATAATAACATTTATATATCTAAGAAAGTGAGGAAAATACTATGGCTTATATGCCCCTTGACAAGAGCAAATTCTATCTGGAAACCGAAAAAATGACCAAGATCTGGGATCTGAGCCAGCCCTGGGGATGGGATACCCCGCTTTGGCCGTTCCCGGGCCCGCGTGCTGACCTGACCTTCCCGCGTGGACAGTATCTGGAGCGCTTCCATAAGAGAACCTGTACCTACACCGGTACCCTGCATGCAGCTACCCACTGCGATGCTCCGAGCCATACCCTTCATGAGGAAGAAGTGGACCGCGCACGTTACGGCTATATGCTGAATGAAATGCCTCTGGAGCATGCCATCGGCACCGGCGTGATCGTCGACCTGACCTGGATGTATGATGAGTTTGAAGATGCCTTCAACAAAGCCGGCGGCGATCCCGCAAAGATGGGTGAGTTTGCCGAGGTTCCGGGCAAGAAGGGCGCGATCTGGCACATCATCACTCCGGAAGAAGTGCAGGCAGCTCTGGACAAAGACGGCCTGGAGATCCGTCCGAACGATTTCGTCGTTCTGAACACCGGTTTCCATCGTTACTGGAGAAAGAACAACGACAAATACTTCAACTACTATCCCGGCAACGGCCCCGAGCTTGCAAACTGGCTGATGTTTGAAAAGAAGATCAAAGCGATTGCTGGTACCTACGGCGCATCCGATTCACCGGTATGGCATGCACCTGTTAAAGAGCAGATGCCGTGGCTGGCCAAGAACTACAAGCTGGCGACCGGCCGTGACATCGATGAGGATTATCCGGATTATGAGCCCTGCCACCGTCTCTTCGCGCAGCACGGCCTGATGGCCATCGAGAACGCCGGCGGCGACATCGACATGGTAACCGGCAAACGTATGATCCTCTGCGCATTCCCGTTCCGCTGCGAAGCAGCTGACGGCGGTATGGTACGTCTGGTTGCATGGGAAGAAGGCTCCTTCTAATTTCTGACAGGAAAGGATAAACAGACACTATGAAATCATTTTCTGATATCAAAAAGATCGCCGTCTTAGGCGCCGGCACCATGGGACCCGGCATCGCCCAGGTCTACGCCATGGGAGGCTATGAAGTCACCATGTGGACCCGGAGCGAAAGCACCCGTGACAAAGCCCTGGCTTCCTTAAAGACGCAGCTGGATACCTTTGAAGCGGAAGAACTGCTGGAAGAGCCGAAAGATGTTATCCTGGGCCGCATCAGCTTTGCCTCTACCGTAGAGGAAGCCGTGGCCGGCGTTGATTTCATCCAGGAGACCATCGTGGAAAAGGCGGACGCCAAGATTGAACTCTACGACAAGCTGCTGAAAGTGGTTCCCAAGGATGTCATCATCGCTTCCAATACCTCCGCGCTGAATCTCTTTGAGATCCTGCCCGCCGAGATCCTGCCGCAGCAGATCATCTGCCACTGGTACGCTCCGCCTCATGTCATCCCGCTGGTGGAAGTCGTGAAGAGCGAGCAGGCACCCCAGGAGATCGCGGACGCAGCGATCCAGCTCCTTAAGAAATGCGGAAAAACAGCCGTCCTGATGAAGAAATTCATCCGCGGCTACATCGCCAACCGTCTGCAGCAGTGCCTGAATCAGGAGATCTTTTATCTTCTGGACAACGGCTACTGCGACGCGGAGGCCATTGACCTGGCCTGCCAGGCGTCCTTCGTGCCCAGGGCCTGCGTGCTCGGCATCATGAAGCGCATCGACTTCGGCGGCGTTGACATGACCTACAACAACTTCAAGAACAGAAGCTACGCAGCTCCCCAGTGGGATCACATCCCGCAGACGCTGCAGGACAAGATCGACGCCAACGAGCTCGGCATCAAGACCGGCAAAGGATTTTACGATTATACCGACAAGGACATCGAAGCAGCGAAGGCCAAACGCGACAAACAGCTGTTTGAAGTATTCCGCCTGACCAAGAAATTCATGGACGATCCGGTATAAACCATCCCATCTGGAAAGGAAAAACCTATTATGGCAAAAACAAATAAAGTAATGATCCAGGTCTGCCTCTGCGGGGCAGGCACCAAGAAGGCCCAGGCCCCCACGGTCCCCTATACAGCGGAAGAGCTGGCTGACCAGATCGTGGAATGCGCCAAGGCCGGCGCTTCCATCGCCCACATTCATGTCCGTGAAGACAAGATCGTGGACGGGGAAATGCAGATCGGTTACAAATCCATGAGCCTGCAGAAATTTACCGAGGCTGTGGAAGTCACTCGTGAAAAATGCAAGGAAGCCGGCGTGGACATCATCATCAACCTCACCACTTCAGGCGGCGAGTATGATGACTACAAGCGTCTGCAGCACCTTGGCGCGCTGCGTCCGGAAATGTGCTCTTTTGACCCCAACACCATCAACTGGGCCAACAGCTATATTTTCGAGAACAGCCCGCGCTTCCTGAATCTTCTGAGCCAGGAAGTTGTGAAATACGACGTGAAACCGGAATTTGAAGTCTTCGATACCGGCCACATCGACAGCGTTATGTATTACGTCAACAAGTGGAACATCCCGCAGCCGCCCCACATCCAGTTCATCATGGGCGTCGGCGGCTCCATGCCGGGCACAGCCGAGAACCTGGCGTTCTTCGTAGGCAAGCTTCCGAAGGGTGCCACCTGGTCCGTTTCCGGTATCGGAAAGGCTCATATGCCGATGATGCTGGCGGGCCTTGCCTTGGGCTGCGACGGCCTGCGTGTGGGTCTTGAGGACAACATCATGTTCGGCAAGAACCCGGACGGAAGCAAGGATATCGCCACCAACCTGCGTCTGGTACAGCGCGCCGTGGAACTGTCCAAGCTGGCAGGCCGCGAGATCGCGACAGCACAGGATGCAAGAGAGATCCTGGGCATCACCAGAAACTGCCTTAGGGATGAGAAAACGTATCCGGTTACATTCAACCAGTGATCAAAAACAGGCTCCGGAAGGCTTCATTTAAGCCTTCCGGGGCAGCACAAAAAAGAAAGGATAATCTGATATGGCTAAGTCAAAGGTCGTTTCCGTGGCCGAAGCTATGAAGCACTGCTATGACGGCATGACCATCATGCTGCCGGGTTTTGTGAACTGCGGTGTTTCGCCCACCCTGATCGACGGTCTGATCGAAGCAGGAATCAAAGACCTCAATGTCATTTCCAACAACACCAGCGTGAAAGGGAAGGGCATCGGAAAGCTTGTCCATGAGAACCGCATTAAACATATAACCTGCTCCCATATCGGCAGCAATACAGAAACCTGCGAGAAGGCGGTTGCCGGCGAGATCGACATCACTTTCGTTCCCCAGGGCTCTCTGGCCGAGAAGGTCCGCGCAGGCGGCGCAGGGATCGGCGGGATCCTGACTCCCACCGGCGTACATACCCCCATGCAGGAGGGCAAGCAGCTCCTGGAGTGGGATGAGGAACAAGGCAAATACATTTTCGTAGAGCCTGACGATCCCCAGAAGGGCGCCAGGTACATTCTGGAGCGGCCGCTCCATGCGGATGTCTGCTTCGTGCATGCATACAAGGCAGACAAGATGGGCAATGTGGTATATCACCGCACCGCCCGGAACTTCAACCAGGTATTTGCCACTGCTGCTGATTTTGTCATTGTAGAAGCTGAGCATATCGTCGAAGTAGGCGAACTGGATCCGGACGAGATCATGACCCCCGGCGCGCTGGTGGATCTGGTCGTCCAGGCAGAAAAGGAGGAATAAGCCATGAGAAAACCTGCCAATGAGAGAGAAATCATCGCCTGCCGCACCGCTCAGTTTTTCCAGGACGGCAATATCGTCAACTTAGGCATCGGAATGCCGACACAGTGCCTTGATTTCCTGCCGGACGGCGTGGATGTCTGGGTGGATACGGAAAATGGTGCCATCGGTCTGGCCGGCGCTCCCGGTGAAAATGACGAATTCCCGGTAGATGTTGTGGACGCAGGCGGCAGACCTTCACTGCTTCGCACAGGCGGCTGCTGCTTTGACAGCTTTACCAGCTTCGGCTACATCCGGGGCGGACACGTGGATATCACAGTCCTGGGCGCCTACGAAGTGGACGCTGAAGGAAGCCTGGCCAACTGGATGATCCCGGGCAAGGCGGCTGCCGGCATGGGAGGCGCCATGGACCTGGTATGCGGATCCAAGATCGTCATTGTTATGTCAACCCACTGCGACAAAAAGGGCAATCCCAAGATCGTGCAGAAGACCGAGATGCCTCTGACCGGCTATAAGGTAGTCAACTACATCGTCACCGAACTGGCTGTGATCCACATCACAGACGAGGGCCCTGTACTGGAAGAGATCGCTCCTACCACCACGGTAGAGGAAGTGGTTGCCAAAACAGGGGCTAAACTGATCATCCCGGAAACGGTGAAGACCATGTCTTTCTAATTTCATAAGTTTCAGTAATAAAGAATAATCAATAAGTTTTTCGTAATAAAGCTGGATCAGTGGATTCCATCTATCACTTATCCCGTAACTAATCGAAGGAGCGAGTCCCATGGATAAAAATCAGATCCTTATTACGATTATTATCGTGATTTATTTTGTTATTACCGTTGTGATCGGACTTCTGTCCGGCCGCAAAACCAAGAGCGCTGCCGCCTTCACAGGCGTGGCTCTCAGCACCTTCGCCATCGTCTGTGCATCCACAGGCGAGTGGCTGGGGGGAACGGCTACCACCGGCGTTTCCGAATACGGTTTCCTGTACGGTCTGTCGGGTTGGTGGTATACCATCGCCAATGGTATCGGCGTATTGTTCCTGGGACTGTTATTTGCCAAGCTCTTCCGGTCCCTGGAAACCGGTACGGTGCCCGGGATCATCGAGAAATTCTTCGGTGTTAACGCCCGTACCGTATCCTGTGTGATCCTGACCATCGTTATGCTGGCCGTCGGCCTTTCCCAGATGATCGCAGCCGGCAAGCTCGGCGAGAATCTGCTGGGTATCCCGTTCTGGATCTCCTGTATTGCATTTGCGGTGATCTTTATCGTCTATACTCTCGCGGGAGGCATGAACGCCGTTGCCTCCACCAACGTGCTCCATCTGATCGTCATGTATGTGGGCGTTATCGTCGCCATGATCATCGCGATCGTGGGAGCAGGCGGATTCAAGGGCTTCAGCGAAGGCATCACCGCCCTTGGCAATATGCCGGGAGAGAAGAGCTTCTGGAATATGTTCTCCATCGGCGGAGACAGAGTCTCCAGCTGGATCATCGCATCCTTGCTGGGTGCCTGCACGGCCCAGGCGGGTCTGCAGCCGGTCCTTTCTGCCAGGAATGCAAACCAGGCGCGCAAGGCCTGCATCATCACCGCATTCGTAGCGGCGCCCTTCGGCTTCTTTACCGCAGCCCTTGGTATGGCCGCCCGTGTTATGTATGAAAACGGAACGCTCCTTCCGGGCGTGGAAAAATCCGTTGCCGCCAAGAGCGCGCTGCCGCAGCTGATGCTCCACGGTATGCCGCCCATCGCCGGCGGTCTTGTCATGGCAGCGATCCTCGCCGCCGTGCTTTCCACCGTCAGCCCCATCATCCTGGCCTCCGGTACTATGGTCACCCGTGATATTTATCAGCGTGTGCTCCATCCGGAAGCAAGCGATGAGAAGGTCCTGAAAATGGGCCGTGTGACCACGGCTCTTTCCGGCGTGATCTGCTGCGCAGGCGCCATCTTCCTGTGGAAGGCTTCCACCGTTCTTGAGCTGGTATACGCAGCTTACTCTCTGCGAGGCGCACTGTTCATAGTGGTGCTGCTGGGTATTTACTGGAAACGATCCAGCCAGCGGGGCGCTATCTGCAGTATGATCCTGACCGCCCTTGTAGCAGTCTCCTGGGTGGCCATCAAGATCGCTACCGGCCGCTACCCGATCGTCATCGGAAGCTTCGCCATCACGGAAACCTATGCGGCAGTCATCGTCGCCTTCGTGACCACGGTGATCTTCAGCCTCATCTTCCCGGACCGCGAGAAGAAAGTGGCGTGAGGTAAAGCTCGTTTTAGTTTGAGTGGAGGATCCCGGCCGGCGGCCGGGATCCTTTTTGGTGCTTGTGGATGGTGCGGTGTGTGCGCGGTGTTCACTTGTTTGCGCAAGGCTTGCAGTGTTCTTAATTTTGCAATTTGGTAGTTTTGAGAATGGCAGGTGTTCTTTATTTTAGAAATATAGAAATAAAAGAATACAAAGTGAGTCAAGTCCAAAATTGTGTGTAAATTACCTTTAGGCATAGAACCTTGATAACCTAAGCTGCCTGCAGCAGTTGCTGCCTGGCAATGACCACCAGCTGACCCGGGACATCTGAACTGATCAGCGCTGCGTATGCCTTCCG
>JAFWOB010000095.1 GCA_017510065.1 Parasporobacterium sp. | reverse complement strand
TGTCGTCTATTTGTGTAACAACGACTGTGTAATCTGCAACATATACTTCTGCTGTAGTCGGATTGGTAGGTGCACCATAAGTAACACCGGTTTCGTCTCCAACAACCTCGTAGATCTTGTACATGAATATCTTGCTCCATGCACCCTTCAGATCTTTCAGAGTATACTCAAGTTTATGATTCCAAGTTACTTTTCCGGTTGCATCAGAATGGCCTCTTGCTACTTCAGTACCTGCACTGTTTCTGATAACGAAGACAAAATCGTCATCTTCTGTCAGGTCACGGCCGACCATTTCCTTTGTGATCTCCGGTTCGCATTCACCCTTAAGATCAAACTCGTTGGTGAATACTGCAACTGCAGGCTCGGCCGGATGCTCCTCATCCAGTGCAGGAACAACAGATGTGATCGTAAGCACGTAGCCTGTCGGGGTGCTTGCCCATCCTGTTGTTACTTCATATGTATAAGCGGTTTCGTCATGCACCCAGTTGTCATTCATGTATGCAGATGCTTTTTCTACTACCGTGTAATAGGTAGTTCCTGCGGCGGTGATCGTAACACCTGGGAACGGTGTGATATCGCTCTCGTTCAAACCTGAAGGTGAACCCTTCATAGTAATGGTACGAACCTTAAGCGGTGTTCCGGTAGCCTCCTTACCTTCATACAGTTCAAATGTAAAGATATACGTTACGTTAGTATAACTCTTAAATATCTTCTTGACAGAAGGTGTAAATGTAACTTCGTTTAGTACATATTCGTTTGTAATTTCTGCGTACTTATCATCTTCACCGATCGAATACTCGATCTTATCAACTTTAAGAGCTGTGCCTGTATCGCTTACCGTTACCGTTACATCAATCGGATCCGTGTAATAAGCAAACATCGGATACAGATTGCTTTCATCTTTTTCTTTAATCGTGTAATGGTAAGTTCCGGCTGCGGTGAACTCAATGTCACCAAATGTTGCTATAGCAGCAGCATTATCGGCCAGTGCATCACTTGCCTTGATCTTTCTGACAGCGTCAGCCGGATCTGTCGGCATCGGAGACTTCGCATCCGTCGGTACAGGAATAAGATTTGGTGTTGCATCTCCAGCTGTCAATGTAAACTCAAATTCTACGTCAGGAACTAATCCTTCTGCAATCAGCTGTGCTAAGTTTGCATCGTCACTTTCGATAACCTTCTTAACCTTCAGATTATCTGTTACAGGTGTCGGTGTGTACGGGTTAACAAATTTGATTGTTGTGTCCGGAGTAACCGAAACACTCTTCTCCAGGTTACCGGTTGACTGATTCTTGGTGATCGTCACTGTTTTTGTATATGTCTTGGTGTCATATGAATAGTGCGGATCCGGTGTATATCCTGGGTCATGGTTTGTTAGTTTCTGTTCTGTTATGGTAAATACATATTCGCCCGGATCTGTGAACCAGTAATCCTTTTCGAAATCGACGGTACCGACCAACTGACCGGCTGTGATCGTCAATTCTGCCGTTTGGGCTGCATATGCTTCTAATTCACCTGCAGCATTCTTGGTCTTGACATTAGCTGCGTTATCGCTTGTCAGTTTGATGTCGAACCTGAATGTTGCATCCGATGCCGGGACCTGACCCGTGATCTCTTTGGTCACAGAGGTCGGCTCGTTGGTCGGATTATGCTGATAGTTGTTCTTGAACGCGAGCGGCTTACCTGCGGTATCCGGGTTTTCTGTAACCTTCAGCTGTTTCTTAATTTTTCCGTTTTCGTTTTTCTCAAGTGCTACAGTCACAACGACCGTATCAGTATGGCTATCATATGTGATGCCTGCTGCATTGCCGGCTACCTCGTTGACGACATAGGTGAAGTTCTTGGAAGGAATATAGTTACCATCCGCATCCTTCAGATCGTCCTGATTATACGTGAGATTCTCAGGAGTCCATACTACATTCACAGGTTCACCGTTTGCACCGGCAGTTGCCGTACCGGTCATGACGACTTCGCCTTCTGCAGTATCCTTGTGAACTTCGAAGTTGAATACTTCACCTTCTTGCATGTCACGGCCTACAAGTGTCTTGACAACATTCGGATGCCATGAACCGTTGGCTTTGAACTTGTTCGTCATGACGAGAGGAGCTTCGAAAGTAGCTTTGTCTGATGTGACTTTCAGTGTACCATCATAAATCGGATTATTATCATCATCCTTCTTTTCTTCAACGGTAACTTTAACTGTTTCATCAGCAGCAAGTTCGTAAATTCCATCATCTGTCTCAATAGTATACACTTCATGGACAGTAAGGGTATTTTCTCCAAGATCAGCAAGTGTAAATGTCAGGCTTGCAGGAGTCATGCTGACTGTTCCGTCTGCATTATTCGTACCTGTTGCAAGAACCTTATCACCCTTCTTGATCTGGAATGTGAACTCATCATCTTCATCAAGATTACGTCCCTCGATAGCTTTCTGGATGTAAGGAGTCCATGGGCCTTCAGCATTGTACTCATTCGTCAGGCCTGCAAAATACAAGTCGACATTTATAATGGTCTCAGGATCCGTAGAAGTATCGTGATACTGATACTTAGTAGAATCAGCAGTAACTGGATCCCCGTCTACGGTTACGCTTGTTACTTTAAGTTTCTCTAATACATCGTCATGATCTTCATCAACCAATGATACCGTAACAGCTACTTCGTACACATGAGAATCGTAATGTACGCCGTTCTTGTTGCCGTTAGGATCAAGATCATTCGGCAGCACTTCGCTTACCTCGTAAGTGAAAGTCTTGGACGTTCCAACGACTTTTCCTGTGTTGTCCCTTGTTACGACATCTTCCGTATCGTAGTAAATGGCTCCGAAAACTGCCTTGCCCTCTGCATCATTAGCGACAATCTTTTCACCGCCGGTGGTTCCTTCAGGCATAGGAATGTTTGCATTATTCTTAGCCCTAATTCTGAAGGAGAATTCACCTTCTACAAGCTGTCTTGCACTTCCGTTGGTCTCAAAGTTCTTGAGTGCGCCAAGAGCAACCATCGTATCAAACGGAGTATTTTTGATACCTACAGTATCAGTTGGAAGGTAAATGTACTGCGTGTAATCAGCGGTCTCACCTTCAGCGGCAAGCTGAACCTTAACGGTATAATCGATCATTGAGTATCCTACAGGTGTTTCTGCTTCTACAAAGTAGTAAATGATCGGATTGACCTTATCAGCAGTTATGTGATGTACATAACCCTGCTTATCAGTATATTCCGTAATCATGATAATGCCATTCTGATCTGTAACAAACGGTCCGATACCCTGTGAATAATTCCCCGATGTTCTGGCATTATCGGCGGCTGTTTTATCCAGGTACATATAGAACTTTGCACCCTTAAGCGGATTGTCAAGGTTACCATTCTCATACTTCCTGAGTCTGATCCGATATACAGAGCCGCCGCCCTGGCTGGTAGGAATTATCGTAGGCTCTATTCCATCGCTGTAACCTTCTACCTCGACAAGATTATTCAGCTCTACTGGATTACCAATATCATCAGCGGTATAAAGAAGAGTAGCTGTGTATGTAACTATGAAGCATGTCTCATCTCTCAGCGTCAGCACGATCGAGTGACCCGAAAGATCCTTGCGAGTTACATCCCCCTCCTCTGCAGGGCTTGTCGAAATAACTGTACCAGTGACCTTATCATAAACACAACGTTTAACAGTTATACTTTCCGGATCCACTGACTGGTTTGTCGAGAAACTGTCTGTTACGTCTATATAACCATCAGTACTGAGTTTCATCTCCTCAGGATTGATAACGAACTGATACAAAGCATAGTCAACGACATTGCCATACTCATCTTTCAGCTGATGTGTTTCAGAATTATAGTTAAGGATGCTTTTCTTGACTACTAATTTTTCATACTCATAATTTACCTGATTCGTTGTCTCATAGTCAAATAGAGGCAGCTTCTTATACTCTGCAACATTGGCGAAGTACTTCTTCAGCTGGTTATTAGGAGTACCCGCCGCTGTACCTGCTCTGGCATTCAGTGTTTCCAGAGCATTCGCATCCTTCGGGATCAGGTAGTAAGTCAGATCATTGCTCGTAGCTGTATCTGCTGTAATTCCGGTGATGTGGAATGTCACTTTGCCGTTGTCATAGTCCTCTACGAGTGCAACATTTGCAGTCGGTTTCGCTTCTGTAGTAGTGAGCTTGTTTGCAATTGTTGCAGCACCAGGATCCTTCGCATCAATAAGCGCCAGATCAGCCGGATCCGTTACGACCTCGAAGAGACCCAAAACGGCTTTGTTGTCAATGTAATCGATGATATCTGTCGATCCATTACTTGTAGTTGAAGGCTCAAGGTTAGCTATCTTGAGATTGAACTTCCAGACCGGATACAGTGAGTCATTCTTTTCAATGTAAACCGTCGGAGCTCCTCCGATCTCCTTCTGTACAGTAAGCACATCAGTGTTTCCGTATTTGTTTCTGAATGTAACTACCTTATCTTTACTGTCTACCTGGACACCCGTAGTGTAGTTTTCAGTCCAATCGCCGGCTCCGATTCTAACGGAGGTTCTGCGTGTCTTGCCGTAGAATATGGATTCTTCATCGATAACCGTCTCAGTAACGGTATAATTTCCAGCAGGAAGATTCTCGATAACATATTCTTGATTTGGTGCAGCTAGGATGTCTGCATAAGTGAACTCTGCTATTACCGTTTCGGCCTTCGTATCAGGGTCGAACTTCGTAACCGTGAACTTAATAGCAGCTTTCTGCTCATTATTAAGGGTAAGATCTTCAACAATCTTCTTGACCTTAAGTTTGCCTATCTCATTGTACTTGTTGTTGAATACAACGTTCCCTTCTTCAAACTTCACAACCGTAGCAGTAACGCTATCTTCAGATACCGTAGCGGACTGGCCGTCTACAGTCGCTGTAGTTGTGCGGGTATAGCCGGTGAAGTCTGCATTTGACTCCTCAATGGTGTAAGTTCCCGGAAGCACAAGGAATCTGTAGCCTTTCGGATTCTGTGAAGGATGGCTCTGTATCCAGCTTTGGATCTGAGCATAGGTAATAGTTTTTATTTCATTCCCAGCAGCGTCTTTAACGGTAAATTTGATAGCGTTCTTCTGAGCATTTGTGAGCTCATTAATCCATTCACTGCCATTAAATGTCTTATTGATGATCAGAGCGCCTGTCTCTTGATATGCATTGGTGATATTAACATTGGTAGTATCGTCATATACTACAGAAGCGCTTACTCCGTCCGCATCAGAGTATGTAGTCGCATCTCCTTCAACGGTTGCTGTCGTTGTGCGAACAAAGAAGTCAAAGTCTGCATTTGTTTCTGTAATTGTATACGTTCCGGTTATCACATTTTCGATCGTATAATGATGGCCGCTCGTCATGTCTGCATAAGTGAACGTCTGCGGCATGCTCGGATCAGGTCCGTCGACCGTGAATGTAATAAGTTTTCTCTGTGCATCAGTAAGAGTGCTCGGTGCATCGACTGTCTTTGTGACTTCCAGATTTCCTTTCTGGCGGATATATGTATTCGTAAATTTCTTTACTGCCATCTGAGTTCCGGTAGTGTTCCACGAAACGTTTATAGCATTACCGTCCGGATCCTCAACCGTAGTAAGAGTGTAGTTCGTAATCTCGGCACTCTCTGTGACAACATAATTACCTGTAGGAATATCATGGAATGCCTTTGACATAACCCCAGCTGTATTCGGCGTCATGTCTGCATATGTGAATTCCTCCGGCTGCGGTTCTGTTGCACCAGGAGCCTGTTCCGGCCATATTACTCTACTAGAGTCTGTACTACTATACCCTATTACTGAGAATTTAATCGCGCTCTTCTGGGCATCAGTAAGGTTCTCTGCCTTAAGTTCACTGTTTGCGCCAAAGAGCTTCTGAACCTCTAAATCTCCCAGCGGAATATATCCGTTATAAACATTAATACTGATATGCTGATTCTGTGTCAGTGTAATGGTCACATGAGTAGAATATGTATCAGTACCGTTTACTCTAAAATAGATGGTGTGATCAAAGTGCTCAACATCATAACCCGTTTCCTCAATTGTATATGTACCAACATTCAAGATTGGGTTATGTGCCTGCAGATATGTATAGGTATAACCCTCTGCCGGGCAGCCCTCGATCAGATTCGCGTCATTGACCTCGGTACCTTCATATATTTTGAATCTGATATTGGCCATGACGGTGGGATATAAGTCTGCGTAAACGCCTGTGTAATTGGCATCGATCTCAACTCCGTCAAGAAGGACATGCTTAATAACGGATACACCACCACCAGGTCCTATAGCCTTTTTGGTGTACGTATTAGTATAGGAGACATGTTTTGTATTTCCGAGCGTAACCGTTGCATTTCCGGATACTACGCCTGTTCTTGGATCGATCTGCTGGCCATCATCTATAATCACGTTGGTTACAGACCATGTATAGAGGGTCTCATTAAACTCCCCATTATGCTCTGTAAGAATATAGGTCCCGGTAGGAAGTTCGATTCCATTTGCGGCTGTCAGTTCTGACAGAGGGATCTGTGCCGCTGTAGCGCCCGTCTGGCCAAGTACATACTTGCCACTTGCATCTTTTACGATCGGACGTCCGCTGGTATCAGCGATCGTAAAGTAGATCTGGCCTCTGACTGTTGCTTCATCTGCACTGCTCAGTCCGGAAACAGTCTTATCGACTTTCAGCCTTCCTCTGCTCGAATATTCATTTTTAAATGTAGCGGTATGTGACGTAAAGGTTTGTGTATCAGTATCATCTTTGATCACTATTGATGAAACGCTGGCACCCGGTCCAAACTCACCATTGTCTTTTTTACTTGTAGTAACTCTGATGTAGTTGTCTAAATCAGCGCCTGTCTCCGCTACTTTGTAGCCGGTGCTGTTGCTGTAATCAAATTCAATGTAGCCGTCAGCGCCAACCCCGTTTTGATGATTCAAAATGTCGTAAAGCGTTACAACCTTGCTTACATTATTACCGAAAGCGTCTTTACCGGAAATAGTAAACTTCATCGCTTTCTGCTGAGCTTCAGTAAGAGTAGACGGATCTACCTGCGCACCATCTTTGACGACTATTTTATCAAGTTTTATCTTACCTTTTTTCTTATTGTAATTATTAGTATAAGTTACAGTTGTTGTTCCGCCCTTTTCAACAGAAAGATCTGCTTCCTGGCTAGACTGTGCGGTTCCACTGCCAACCTTTACTGTCGTTGTTCGGGTAGTAGCCGCAATATTTCCAACTCCCGATACTACTTCTTCAATTTCATAATCACCGGCAGGAATATTGCTAAATGTGTACCCATGGGTATTATTGTTCCAAGAGGACGAATTCAGCGTAATGGTCTTGAAAACAGGCGTAATCCTGTTCCCATGATCATCAACTTTGTAAATATTAAAGGTAACGCCCGCTCCTATTTTACTTCTTTTCGTTGCATAGTTCGCGTTTGATGCCCAGTAATTACCACCAATTTCTTTTACGACGGTGATCTTGCCAACAGCTGTATAGGTGTTCACAAAATCGACTTCGTTGGTTCCATTCAACGTAACAGCAACATTATTAGCAGTGGTTCCTGAAGCCGGAGTTCCACCGTTTACTGCATACGTTGAAGTAACCGTGTAATTATTAGTATTCGGGTTTACATTTGTCTCAACAACTTTGTACGTTCCTGTCAGAACATTATTAAGAGTGTATTCGCCGTTTGTGAACTGCGAATATTTCACTGTTGTTGTGGTTCCATCAGGAGCTGTGATAGTAAATGTAATATTAGCCTTTTCCGCATCAGTAAGTGTTGCACCCTCAAAGGTTTTCTTAATTTTCAGTTTATCTCTTTCTTCTGTATATGTATTGTTAAACTCAACGACATGATTCTGATCTGTTACTAATGTAACCGAAGCTTCGGAACCTTCCTGTGCCGCACTTGTGTCTACCTTATATGTAGCATATCTTGTATATCCTTCAAGTTCAGCTGTCTCAACAACCGTATATTCGCCCGGCGGAAGAGTTCCGACATTCCATTCACCATTTGCGTCAAATTTATTTGTTTCTGCCAGCGTGGCGGATGCTACAGTAGCACCACTTGAATTTTTTACCGTGAATGAGATTTTCGCCTTCTGAGTATCCGTCAGGTTGCCAAGATTCAAAGCACCGGCTGGGAATAACTTCTTTACCTTAAGATGTGAAACGTCTTTGGTATATCTGTTCTTCAGCGCTGCAGTTCCTGACTGACCGGCAGGTATTGTTACCTCCTTCTCGGTCACGACATTATCTCCTGCTGAAAGGAAGGTATATCCCTCAATTTCAGGATGTCCTGTTTCTTTTACTACAAAGACTGCAGGATATGTAGTAGCTGTGAGACCGGAAATACTCCACTGGCCATTTGCCAAGCCACTGGGTGTCATGTCATTCCGCGTGAACGTGATGTCGTTTCCATCTTCATCTTTTACCGGAGTAACTCCATCCGCGTAATACAGAGCGAATGTCATTTGCTGTGCCTGCGCTTGCGAAATTGTAGACATTCCAGGTATCTCGATCGACTTTGTGACTGTGAGTGAAACTGACCGGTCTACCGGGAAAGTGATGTCATTACTGAATGTGATATCATCTGCATCATCACCTACTTTTATTTCAAAACTGAGGCTGAATTTAAAGTTTTCTGCATTGCATGCCAAAGCATATACATCAACAATATTACCTGAACCTGCAGGTCTCTCCTCAGTACACGGGTTCGTCCATGTGTATCTGATTTTTCCATCCGCACCGATTACATAGGTGTTTGGCATAGCATATGTCTGTTGTGGCGATACACTATAATCTGTAATATATACGGTAGATGTCCCGGTCACGTCCTCTTCAGGAGGATCAAGTCCTGCCGGGATATTCAAAGATAGCTCGGTCATGTCAAACTGAAGTCCATTTAAGGTCTCCGCAACATTTGACAAGGTGAGAACCACTGTCTCTCCCGGTCTTGCAGGATTGGCTTCGGTTACCGGGGAGTCATCCGACTTATGGATCATCGAAATCGTTCCAGGAGGAATAAAGTCCATTATATTGGAGCTTGTACCGTCTTCTTGGTTTGTTTCACCATCCATCAGAGCATCGACTTCTTCTTCGATCTCTTCTTCGGCTTCTTCTTCAGCATCTTCTTCTGCTGTTTCTTCATCTTCCTGATTCAGGTCGACTACTTCCTCGTCCTGGATCTCTTCTTCCATAAAGATGATTTCTTTTTCAGCCGGAGCTTCTGCAGCATTTATAGCAGACAGAGTAGCGGGGCCTACAAAGCCGTCAACATCCAGACCGTTGTCTGCCTGGAACGCTTTGACTGCCGCATCAGTTGCTTCGTCGAACTGTGCAGTGATCTCTCCATTGTAGTATCCCAGTTCTGCAAGTTTGGTCTGCAGAGCTGCCACATCGTTTCCTTCAGCTCCCAGGGACAGAACACCTGAGAAGCTGAGTTCGGAGTCAGGGTCAGCGTCATCATCTTCGCCGTCTTCTTCCTTCTCCTCAGCCGGAGCCTTCTGAGCTTCCTTGGAAACCTTGGCCATAGCTTCAGCGTCCAGGACCATCACTGCCACATAGCAGTTCGGGCAGATCTGGGTATTGAATCTGGTGGAGAATGTTCTGTAGTAGTTGTCCCACCAGATCGGAGCTTCGTTTGATGTGTTAAGCATCTTTACATTGTAAAGATTGTTCTTGTCATAAATGAATACACGAACCTGTGCTTTGCCTTCATTGAGCATCGTCACTACATCATTGTTCGGAATGCTCATGGCAATATCAAGGGCCGGCTTGGACTCGTTGCTGTCTTTGTCCAGCAGAGAGAACTCGAACGGATATACCAGCTTGAAGATGCTGTCGAACGCTTCGTTCGTAATATCCAGTCCGTAGTAGTCAGCGACCCTCTGCTTCACCGGATTGATGAAAGCATTGGTCAGTGCTTTGCCGTCATAGCTGTACCAGGACAGCATGTCATCATAGGTACGGATCTTCAGGGTAGTAGTATCCGGAACCTGAGAGTACAGTGCTGCGTATACCTGGAAGTTGCCTTCGGTACCCACAGTCAGATTGGAGACATACTTCACTTCTTCTGCAGTGGTAGTCTCTTCTTCTGCTGCCGTAGTCGGAGCCTGGGTCGGAGCTTCGGTCGGAGCTTCGGTTGCAGGCTGAGTCGGAGCCTGGGTCGGAGCTTCTGTCGGAGCCTCGGTTGCAGGCTGGGTCGGAGCCTGTGTCGGAGCTTCCGTCGGAGCCTCGGTCGGAGCCTCAGTCGGGGCTTCCGTCGGAGCTTCCGTCGGAGCCTCAGTCGGGGCTTCCGTCGGAGCTTCTGTCGGAGCTTCTGTCGGAGCCTCAGTCGGGGCTTCTGTCGGAGCTTCCGTTACCGGCTCTACGTAAGGAGCTTCGGTTTCCGGCTCTACATAAGGAGCTTCGGTTTCCGGCTCTACGTAAGGGGCTTCGGTTTCCGGCTCTACATAAACCGTGGGCTCCTCATATGTCGGAGCTTCGGTTTCCTGCTCATATGCTACAGTTGGATCTTCTATGATCTCCTCCGCATAAGTTGCATACGGAGCAACGCTTGTAGCGATGAATGTAGCTGCAAGGAAAATACTTAATGCGCTTTGTAGTTTCTTCATTGCTTACACCTCTTTTTAGTAATACTGTATCCTACTCTATACGGGATCTCTTCCCGCCGGCCGGCTGTCCGGCCTGTCTCTGCATCTCTTGTGCAGTATCTTTTACTTTGTCGGCCGCTATTGCTGTTTCAACTCTGTCGGCCTGCACCTTTGCGGCTTATCCCCCGCCGGGGTCTTCGTATTGCCCCCAACCGGGGCCGGGACTACTGCCCACATCCGTCTCCAGGCCGCAATACCTGCGAACAAGGGGACGCCTGCGTACCCCTACTTGATATCCTGTATAAAATTGTATCTCTACCTTCATATGATTAATTGTTATTTTTCTGTTCATTTTCTTTCACCCTTTCTGTTGCCAGGGCAGTCTCTTCGACTTCGTATGTATCTGATGGAATTGTGGGTTTTTTCAGTTTTTTCAGGTTTTGCCTTCTCCCCCACAATATACTCATGTTATCGTATCATACATACTACCACACTAATCTTGAAATGTGTACCCTTTTTTTGTGCATGTTTTTGGTTTTTTTGTAATACAATTGTCACAATTCCTTTTTTCATTTTTTTGCTTTCTGCGGCATTTTGCGACACTATTTGTTATCGCTCTGATTTTACCGTTTGAACAGTCAAAACAATCATCAAAAACCAGACAAGATAACGGTATTTCTATTTTCCCACTGTGATTTTATCAAAGGGTATGTCACGGAAGTGTCACAGAGAAGGGTTTAGGCTTTTTCTTCCTTATATATAATATATATCAGTGTGTGATAATATTAACGATTCATTTCCGGTCTTTGCTGTTCTTATTGCCTTTTTGATTCCGCTGTGCTATATGATTTCCCGAGAAAGAAAAGGAGGAGTTTTATATGCTGAAGATTACATTCATGGGTGCCGGGAGTACGGTCTTTGTCCGCAACGTGATCGGCGACTGCCTGTGCACGCCGAGCCTTAGGGAGGCGGAGATTGCGCTTTACGATATAGATCCGGAACGGCTGGAGGATTCCCGGATCATCCTGGAGGCTCTGAACAGAAACGTCAACGAGTCCCGGGCAGTGATCAAAACTTATCTGGGAGCAGAGAACCGCAAAGAAGCCCTGCGGGGTGCCCGCTTTGTGATCAACGCGATCCAGGTGGGCGGATACGATCCCTGCACCATTACGGATTTTGAGATCCCGAAAAAATACTGCCTTCGCCAGACTATCGCCGATACTTTAGGCATCGGTGGCATTATGCGGGCTTTGAGGACGATTCCGGTAATGGAGGAGTTTGCGAGGGACATGGAAGAAGTCTGTCCGGATTGTATCTTCCTTAATTATACGAACCCCATGGCGATGTTGTCCGGTTACATGCAGCGCTACACATCTGTTAAGACCGTGGGGCTGTGCCACAGCGTGCAGGTCTGCTCCTCCACCTTGCTGGAAGAGCTGGATATGAAGGAGAAACTGGAAGGCCGTACGGAACTGATCGCCGGCATTAACCACATGGCCTGGCTGTTAGAGATCCGTGACCGTGACGGAGTTGACCTGTATCCGGAGATCCGCCGCCGGGCTCTTGAGAAGAACCGCACGGAAAAGCATAAAGACATGGTCCGCCTCGAATACATCAACCGCCTGGGTTATTACTGTACCGAATCCAGCGAACACAACGCAGAGTACAATCCGCTCTTTATCAAATCCCGTTACCCGGATATGATCGAGAATTTCCAGATCCCCCTGGATGAATATCCCCGCCGCTGTATTGAGCAGATCAATGGTTGGAAGGAGGAAAAGACGAAGATTCTGGCGGATGGCAAGATCACGCATGAAAGGTCCCGCGAGTACGCTTCTTATATTATGGAAGCAATCGTGACCAACCAGCCTTACCGGATCGGCGGAAATGTGCTCAATACCGGCCTGATCGACAATCTTCCCGCCGACGCCTGCGTGGAAGTGCCGTGCCTGGTGGACGGCAGCGGCATTACCCCCTGTCATGTGGGCCGTCTCCCGGAGCAGTGCGCAGCTATGAACCGCACCAATATCAACGTGCAGCTCCTTACCATCAAGGCTGCCCGCACCCGTAAGATCGAAGACATTTACCGCGCCGCAATGCTGGATCCCCACACCGCCGCGGAACTCAATATCGACGATATCGTCTCGATGTGCGATGAGCTGATCGCCGCGCACGGGGAGTATATGAAGATGTATCATTGATGGAGTTATTTGCGCTGTAATCATCGTCATTCTATTTTTACATAACAAAAAAGTACCAGCTGAATGTGGAGTTCCATCCTCATTAACTGGTACTTTTTCTTCAGTCTGAACGCTGCCTTAAGGCAGCGGTTTTGCTAACAAAAGCAACTTTCCGGATTACGGAAGCGGTTCCCAGGGAGTCTCGCTTGCAACAGCATCATCCCAGATGAGCTGTGCATCGCCTGTCATGAATCCGGTCTCGTCATAGTCAACAGTGACAATGCCGTCATCAACGGTTCCTTCCAGAACCTGGTCTTCATCAAAGGCTTCCCAGGTAAGAAGGAATGCTGTGAAATCATCATTGGTACAAGCTGTGATTTCTGCATCGCCGAATCCATAGGTGCCGTCGAACACTTTTGTCTGTGTGTAGGTGCTATCTGCTGCTGCAGCTTCTTCTGCCGGAGCTTCTTCTGCCGGAGCTTCACCTGCCAGGGTTTCCATCGCTGCTGCGGTATGAGCAACATACAGATCTTCCACTGCCGGGATGCGGCCAAGGCCGGAGATCTGGCATTCTACGTCAAATCCAGCTGCTGCGAACATGCTCAGCCAGGACTCTTCATCTTCCGGATCTGCCATATCGTTGTTGGCGTGATCACCTGCAACGACCATCAGAGGACGAAGGATAACCTTGGTATATCCGCCTTCTTTCACCTTTGCGATGACTTCTTCTGCTGCAGTCTCTTCCGGCTCACCCTCAACGGTGCCGACAAATACGTTTGCATAGCCAAGCTCGCTCATCATGGTGTTCATCTGGCTGTAGGTAACTTTAGCGGTATGAGCGGTACCGTGTCCCATGAACACGAATGCCACGCCTGCTTCTGCAGCTGCTTCCAGGCTCTCAAATCCTGCTGCCTCAACTGCTGCTGCAGTCACATACTGTGCTACTGCAGCCTTGTCATCATTGATGACGGTTGCATCAGAACCAACTTCGCCCAGCAGAGGCTCTGCCACAACGATGGTTTCGATCTGATCAGCATAAGCTTCCAGTGCTTCGCACATTTCATCATATTCTGCGCCGTGCATTAAGTGAGTCGGCTGTACAACCAGGGTCTTAACGCCGTTGGCTACAGCTCTGTCCAGAGCCTGGGTCATGTTATCGATGACTTCGCCGTCTCTTGCCTGGATGTGGTTGATAATGATCTGGGCTGTGAAAGCTCTTCTGACCGCCCAATCCGGATAAGCTGCTGCCAGGGCATCTTCGATTCCCTTGATATCAGCCGCGCGGCTGTCGTTGAAGGAAGTACCGAAGCTGACTACCAGGAGTTCCTTCTCGCCGATCTCGTCCTGATTTCTCGGATCATCCTGTGCAGCATCGCCGGTATCGCGTCCGAAATAGTCCGCATCTTCTACCAGTTCTTTCTGCTCGTCGGTCAGGGCATCCCATGCGGCCTTGGCTGCTTCGATCTGTGCATCCGTGTCTTCTGTCCTTTCCTGAACATAGATGGCGTCGATCAGAGCCTGCATTTCATCGGCTGCTGCCTGATCTGCTTCGCCTGCAAATACAAACCCGGCGCCCATACTCAGGACCAGTGCGCATGCAAGAAGCATAACAATAAGTTTTTTCATGAATATCACCTCTTCTTTTTATTTCTGAAAGAGAACAATAAAAATGCCGCATTGCTGCGGCTACTTACTTCTTTCGGGAATGCATGGGGACGCCCTGGCAGGCGTCTGACATTCATGCCGGAAAACCGATCCGTAGGCAGCAGATCTGATCATCCACGTTACAGGCAGGTCTCCTGGCTTCGTTCATCGTTTTTCTTCCTTCCCGGTTTCCCAGTGGACTGCAGAAAAACTCCCGTACACAGTGACTGCATCGCTCCGGATTCACACCGGATTCCCTTTTCACCCGCATTTACGGGCACCTGCACGCTGCATTTCTATATTCAGTTTCAGATATTGGGATTCTACTCTCGGACTTCCGCCGTGTCAATAGAGAAGGGGAGCTGCGCCTTATGCAAAGACCCTTTGGAAGAACCGCTCGATGCTATCCTTTTCTGCTGCCACAGATCCCTGGGCAAATCCGTTCCGGCCTCCGCCGCGGCCCGAAAGTTCCTGATTCATGTCCTTAATGAGGGCTGAGATCTCCCCGCCTTTCTGGATCACCGCATAGTTGTACCGATCTTCTTTCCGGGAAAATACTGCCGCGATTCCGCCGCAGCACTCCGCGATCAGATCGGCCAGGGCCCGGGGCTGCCCGTTTGTGATCTCATCGTCGATCACCAGTACATTTCCCTGGTCCCGGAAAGATTCCGCCCACATGCGGAAAAGTTTTTCCTCCATGGCTGCTGCCGCCGCCTTCAGGCGAAGGTTTTCTTCCAACAGTTTTTTCACATGCTCGGACGTCTGATCTTCGCTGGAACTAAGAAGCACTGCTGCCGCCTTGTTCTCCCGGTGGTTCATGGAAAGAAATTCCATCGCCCGCCGGCCGCACAGAAGCTCCAGCCGGGTGCCTTCATGAAAATTCTTCGCCGACAGGAATTTGACCAGCCCTACCTGGGCGCTTCCGGATACATGAGTTCCGCAGCAGGCACAGGTATCCGCGCCGGGGAACCTCGCGATCCGCACGTCTCCGGACAGCTCTTTTTTGCTGCGGTATTCCAGGGTTTTCAGCTCCTCGGCCGTGGGCCAGAGCACTTCAAAGGAATGGTCCTCCCAGATATATGTGTTCGCCTGTTCTTCGATCTCGAGCGCTTCTTCCATGCTGATGCGGACATTGAAATCAATGGTGACGATATCCTCTCCCAGATGAAATCCCACATTGTCACAGCCAAACCGGCGGCAGATCATGCCGCTTACAATATGCTCGCCGGAATGCTGCTGCATATGATCAAACCGCCGCGCCCAGTCGATCCGCCCGGTCACCGCAGTGCCTGCTGCCGGAGCCTCGCTGCCGGTTGTGCCTTTTTCTGTGCCGCCTGCTGTGCTGCCTGTTTCTATGTAATGCCAGACTTCGTCATCTGCTTCATGCACATCCGTTACCTGCAAGGTCCTGCCGTCTGCCAGTTCCAGAGTTCCGTGATCTGCTCCCTGGCCACCGCCTTCCGGATAGAACGCCGTCCGGTCCAGCCGGACCCTGAGGCCCTTCTCATCCTCGATCCACTCCTGGATCTGTGCGGTAAACTCTGTTTGATAGGCATCCTGATAAAATAATTTTTCTGTCATGTTTTTCCTCAAACCCTGCTATTTTCAGCAGTTTCCTGTATATACATACTGCAGATTCTTCCGCGCTACTTCTGCCAAATGATAGATCTTCGCCACCTCCGTCGCGTCCCGGTCAGTCATGTGAAACCGCGGGAAGAAGCGGGAAATATGAAGCGGGATCTCCCTTCCGTCACGTCCGCCAAAGATCCCCGGCAGGTCGCGGACCCAGCTGCTCAGCTGCTGCATTTCTTCGTCAGTGTCATTTTCCCCCGGAACGATCAGGGTAGTCAGCTCCACATGACAGAACTTCACCGCCTCGCGGATAAATGCCTTCACCATTTCAAAGTCCCCTTTCAGCACCTTCGCATAATACTCCGTCGTGAAGCCTTTCAGGTCAATGTTCATGGCGTCGATAAAAGGCGCCAGTTCGGAAAGCACTTCCGGGGAGGCCGTGCCGTTGGTGACCAGGACATTGACCATGCCGCGCTCATGGACCAGACGGGCGGCGTCCCGGACGTATTCGTAGCCCACTAAAGGCTCATTGTAGGTAAAGGCGACGCCGATGTTTCCCCTTCGTTGATAGTATTCTGCCGTATCCGCCAGTTCTTCCGGAGAAATGTATTCGGCCTGCTCCTCAAACTGTGCCGCCTGCTCAGACCACGAGATCTCATAGTTCTGGCAGAAAGGACAGCGCAGATTACAGCCGTAGCTGCCTGCGGAAAGGATCTTGCTGCCGGGACGGAACCGCCGGAGGGGCTTTTTCTCAATAGGGTCCAAGGCCAGCGACGTGATCCGTCCGTAGTTGACCGGGCGGATCACCCCGTTCTCACAGGTCCTTACGCCGCAGAATCCTCTGCCGCCTTCTTCGATCTCACAATGCCGGAAACATACACTGCATCTGGCCATCTTTTTCCTCCCGGCTTACTGATGCCTCACTACTTCAAATCGCTCCAGCTCCACCTCTTCATCAGGGCCGATCCCTGCCTTGCGCCGGGCGATGGAAACCTGCTGCGCCGGGGTATCCACCCCGTCCAGGTCCGGAAGGAGCAGCCCCCGGCGCCGGCCTTTGGACACAATAACGCCGTAGCGTTTCACATCCAGCTCCTCAAGACCGCTGATCCGTTCCGGCTCTCCCAGTACATCCACGTTGATCTCCAGAAACTCCAGTTCTTCCTCTTTGATCGGCTCAAACCGGGGATCTTCCGTGGAGGCGCTGATGGCATTTCGCAGGATCTCTTCCGCAATGCTGCCGGTCACCGGCGCAATGGTGCCGATGCAGCCCCGAAGCCGCTGGTGCTCATGAATGGAAACAAACACGCCGGCCCGCTTATTAAGCATTTCCGCCGGAAGATCCGCAGGCACATCCATCCTTCGATGGTCTCGGATATAGCTTTCCAGGGATGTGCGGGCCAGGCGGACATAAGGATCCTCGCTTTCTTTCCGGGCCGCAGCTTTGGCTGCTTCTTTGGCCAGGTACTGATCCAGGAAATCCCGTTCCGGCGCTTCTTCTTTCGGGAAGAATTCACAGATGCCGTAGCCTACACCGGTCACATCCTCATGGGACAGTGCCTTCACCTCTACTTCTGTGCGGTCAAACGCACCGGCCATGATCACAAAAGAGCGGTGCCCGCATTCCGCCGCCTTTTCACAGAAGGTCTCGTCAAAATCAAACAGTTCGCCGAACGCAGCCCGGCCGCAGACATCCATGATTCGTTCATCATACCTGGGGCCTTCTTCCGCAAACCCGTAAGGTCCGTAAGGCTGCAGCTTGTGGGACAGGTCCCCGCTGGCGACATACACAGCCCGGCGGCCGGTAAGCTGAACGGCTTCCCGGATCATCTGGCCCAGCCTGTAATGTTCTGTCAAAGCAAGCCCTGACAGGCCGATCCGCACCAGGCGGAAATCCTGATATTTCTGCCGGATAAAATACAGCGGCACCATGGTCCCGTGATCCAGCTCTTTCTCTCGCTCTCCCAGTGTTCCCGCAGGGAAGTCTTGTTCTCCGGCCAGGATCTCCAGAACATGCACCAGTTCCGTATCATAGGTCTCATCAAAGGAAACGCTCCGGGCGCCGAAGCGGGAGAAGGATCCGCGGGCGCCTTTCCCGGGCGAAATATGAAAATAATCCGAATACATCACCGCATGAGGACTGGAGATCAGGATCGTCTCCGGCCGGAGAGCCGCGATGTCTTCTGCCACCTGTTCATAAGCCGCGATCGTTTTCCGGATCTGCTCCTCGCTGCCCCGTCCGACCTGCGGAACGATCATCGGCGGATGCGGCACCATAAATCCCGCTATAATACTCATAGATTTCTCCTTTCCCCTGTCCGGGTCTTCTTCCTGCCAGCCCCTTTTTGCATTACACAGCTCAAAAATGTACAGATTTTTGAGTTGTGTACCGTCTAAATACTTTTAACAGTATAAAATTGGATGCTACGAACCCTTTTTTTCAGTTTTCCGTCCAAAACAGAAGATTTTATTACTTATTTAACCATTTTTCGTGGTTATTTCCTGAGGTTTTGGTACACAACTCCAAATTCTGTACAAAATCAGCCTCTCGTCGACATCTGCCACCTGACCTGCTATACAACATCCCTATTGCTGGCTCGCCGATCAACTTTGAGAAGCCTTCAGCATCCTGCCAACTCCTCAATTCCCCTGCTGCCAGTTCAGCACCTGATGGATCTCGCGGATATACCCGGCGTCATCGTTGGGCGTTTCCAGGATGAAGGGCTTACCGGCTAACACAGGGTGCAGCGCGAGGCGCTTCAGGGCATCTTCCCCGATGCAGCCCTGGCCCAGCTTTTCGTGGCGGTCCTTATGGGAGCCGCAGGGGTTCTTGCTGTCATTAAAATGCACTGCAAAGAGCCTGTCCAGCCCGATCACATCGTCAAATTCCTGCAGCACCCCGTCCGGGTCCTGCACAATATCATAACCGGCGTCCCACACATGGCAGGTGTCCAGGCAGACCCCGAGCTGTTCCTGACAGTTGACCCGGTCGATGATCTCCCGGAGTTCTTCAAACCGGCCGCCCACTTCGGAACCTTTGCCCGCCATGGTCTCCAGCAGCACCGTGGTGTGCATACCGGGATACATCACTTTATTCAGGGCTTCGGCGATCTGTTCGATCCCTGCCTCCATGCCCTGTCCCGTATGAGAACCGGGATGAAAATTATAGAAATTCCCTGGCAGCACTTCCATCCGCTCCAGATCTTTTTCCAGCATCTCAAGGCCGTTTGCCCGGGTCTGCAGATTGGCAGAGCAGAGGTTCATGGTATAGCTTCCATGGGCCACTAAAGGGCCGAACTTCTCCTCCCGCATCAAGGAGCTCAACGCCTGCGCATCGCCGGGGATCAGCTCTTTTGTTTTCCCGCCCCGGGGATTGCGGGTAAAGAAGGCAAAGGTATTGCCCCCGAATGACTTCATGGTTTTTCCCATGGCTTCGTAGCCATCGCCTACCGACAAATGACATCCGATATAGATCATCGCATCTCCTTTCGTCAATCCAGCTCCGGTTTCGTATAGCGGTCCATATAATAATCCATCGCCAGCGGGTTTTCCCCGATCAGCTGCAGCATACCGCCGGTCTCGAAGCGGAGGGTGTCCATGTATTTTGCATTTTCAAATGGATATGCGGCGTTGGAGATCACGTGGATCTCCGGGGACTGCTGCTCAGAAGCTGCCTTCAGGAAGGACGCCTCGAACAAAAGAGAACCCCATGCGATATGATAGCTGCTGCTTACAAGGGCTACCGACGTTACCTGCGGGTAGTCTGCCAGCAGGATGTCATAGGAAAACCTTGCATTTTCGGCTGTGGTATGGGAGGCATCTTCGATGATCAGGCGGCTCTCATCCAAGCCGTGTTCCTTCAGCCAATCTCCCATAAGGCCTGCTTCCGTCACCTCTTTATTGTTGGCGGCCGTTCCGCCGCCGGTGCAGACGATATAAGCCTCGGGATACTGCTCCGCACAGGTCAGCGCGGTCTGAAGCCGCCCGATCAGCTCATCCTGCATGGTGCCGTCGTCATTTAATTCAAATCCCAAGACCACGATGCACATTTCCTGCCCCTGGGGAAGATCTTCCGGCAGCCGCTCCATGTTGATCGGCATTTCTTCATTGGCGTAGACCCAGTAGTCCATGATCTTTTCCCAAAGCTCGCCCTGCCGCGGGTCTTTTGCTTTCAGGATATGAAGGCGCTCCTTCACCTGATCGTCTGCTTCCTTATCATAAGAGCCGTGATAGAGGATGATCTCCCGGATCAGTTCCTCCGGGGTGCGGGGATCCGCCGCTGCAACGGGATCTGTCTGCGGGATGACGGCTACGAGTTCTTCGTCTACCGGCGCTGTCACCACTTCGCCGGTCCAGTCAATGATCCCGCCGAACTCGTAGACCCTTTCATATCCCATGTCAAACAGCTTCTGGGCTGCTTCCTTACTGCGCCGGCCGCTTCTGCAGTAGACAAGGATGATCTGCTCTTTGTCCGGCAGCTCTGCCGGCGGCTCCTCCCCAATGCTCTCATTGGGGATCAGGATTGCGCCGGGAATGTGACCGGCATCGTACTCGTCCTGCCGGCGGACATCCACCACCACATGACCGTCGTCTTTGGTCATCATATAGGCAGCTTCTTCCTGGGTGATCTGCAAATAGCTGTTCAGCATGCCGTCTCCGTCCATGATGTCGCCGGAACCGGATGCCGGTTTCCCCGAACAGCCGCTCAGCAGGATAGCCAGGATTAGCGTCAAAACCATAATTCCGGCCCGGGTCTTTCTTTCTTTTCTGTTTCTATCTGAATGCTCTGCGTTTCGCATGTTTCTGCTCCTTCTTATGTTCTGCACTTGTTTGCTACAGGTAGATATTATCAATTGGCGGGATAAATGCCAATAGGAAAAAGGGTGGTGTCGGAAAGACGAAAGAGCGCCCTGCCAAAAGGCAGAGCGCTCTGTTCCGTTCCCTGCGGGAATCGAACCCACAGCTAGCGCTTAGGAGGCGCTTGTTTTATCCGTTAAACTAAGGGAACACTATAACAGCTGTCTGAACAGCTCCTATATCATACAATATCTTCCCTGAAATATCCAGTCACTTTTTCGTGTTCAGCAGGTTTATTTGCCGATCACGTCTTTGCCCATGTATTTTCTCAAAACTTCCGGTACAACGACGGTTCCGTCTGCCTGCTGGTAATTCTCCAGGATTGCGGCGGTCGTTCTTCCGATGGCAACGCCGGAGCCGTTCAGGGTGTGAACGTATTCTGCTTTGGCTTTCGGGTTGTCTTTGTATTTGATATTGGCACGGCGGGCCTGGAAGGCTTCGAAATTGGAGCAGCTGCTGATTTCCACATATCTGCCGTAGCTGGGCATCCAGACTTCAATGTCGTACTTGAGGGCTGCGGTAAATCCCAGATCGCCGATGCAGATCCGGACGACACGGTAGGGAAGACCCAGTCTCTGCAGAACATCTTCCGCGTCGGCGGTCAGTTTCTCCAGTTCTTCATAGGAATCTTCCGGTTTGGTGAACTTAACAAGCTCCACTTTGTTGAACTGATGCTGGCGGATCAGGCCTCTGGTATCACGTCCTGCGCTGCCGGCTTCTGCACGGAAGCATGCCGTGTAGGCACAATGCTTGATCGGAAGGAGGCTGCCGTCCAGAATCTGGTCCCGATACATGTTGGTTACCGGCACTTCCGCAGTGGGAACCAGGAAATATTCCTTGCCATCGCCGTAAACTTTGTAGGCGTCCTCTTCAAATTTCGGGAGCTGTCCTGTACCGGTCATGCTCTCCCGGCTTACCATGAACGGCGGGAATACTTCGGTGTATCCGTGCTCTGCCGTATGGGTATCCAGGAAGAAGTTCATGATGGCGCGTTCCAGTCTGGCACCGTCTCCACGGTATACTGTAAAGCGGCTGCCGCTGATCTTGGCTGCTGTCTCCGGATCCAGGATTCCCAGATCGGCTCCGATATCCCAATGAGCTTTCGGCTCAAAATCAAAATGTGTCGGCTCCGAGAATTTGCGGATTTCTACGTTATCCGCATCTGTTTTTCCCATCGGTACCGAAGGATGTGGAATGTTCGGAAGGGTCAGCATATAGTCATTTAAAGCCTTGTCTGCTTCAGCGGTCTGCTGATCCAGCTCTTTGATCTTGTTTGCCAGATCTTTCATCTCCTCCATAACAGCGGCAACATCCTCGCCTGCCTTTTTCATCTGCGGGATCAGCTTGGAATCCTTATTCTGCTTTGCTTTCAGGACTTCCACCTCGCCAAGCAGCGCACGGCGCTTGTCGTCCAGCACTTTGAACAGGCTGAGATCGAATTCTTCATTCCGGTTTGCCAGGGCTTTTTCCACATCTTCAAAATTGTTTCTTAACAGTTTAATATCCAGCATATCTATTTACCTTCGATTCTTTTATGTTTGCAGCCTTGCGGCTGTGTTGTGATTGGGTTTCCGGATGACAGGGCAGTACCCTTTTGTCACCTTTCTGTTATATCTGTTATAGAACAGGTATTGTGTTGTTTTCTTAAATGCTGCTGTTGATGATCGTAAAGATCCGGTCCAGCTCATCCTCAGAGAAATAGCTGATCTCAATGCGGCCTTTTCCCTGTTCCTTCTGGTTGATCTTTACTTTTGTGCCAAGCGCTTCCGTCATGCGCTTCTCCAGATCCTTGTAAAATACGCTGTTTTTGATCTTCGGAGAAGATTTTTTGCTTTTCGGCGGATTGTTGATCTGGCGCACCAGGTCTTCTGTTTGACGGACACTCAGGTTTTCTGCCACGATCTTCTGTGCGGTAAGAAGCTGTTCTTCCTGGATTTCCAGGCCCAGGAGCGCTCTTGCATGGCCCGCGCTGATGGAGCCGTCGATCAGCATTTTCTGTACTTTATCATGGAGCTTTAATAGCCTCATGGTATTGGTGATCTGGGTCCTGCTCTTGGAAATCCGCTCAGAAAGTTCTTCCTGCGTGAGGTTATATTCCTCGATCAGACTCTTGTATGCTTTGGCTTCTTCAATGGGATTCAGGTTTTCCCTCTGAATATTCTCGATTAGGGAGATCTCTGCAATCTCTTTTTCGGAATATTCCTTGATCACAACGGGAACTTCCTTTAAACCCGCCATTTTAGCGGCTCTCCAGCGTCGTTCACCGGCAATGATCTCGTAGTAATCATCTTTTTTGGCCACAATGATCGGCTGGATGATTCCGTATTGTTTGATAGATCCGGCCAATTCCTGCAGGCTTTCTTTGTCAAACTGTTTTCTTGGCTGGTTCCGGTTCGGTTCCACCTGTGAGATCTTCAGCACCTGTGGATCTGTTGTCTTTTTTTCTTCCACCGGCTCCGATTTCGGGATCAGAAGATCCAGGCCTTTTCCCAGCCCGGGTTTTGCTTTTTTAACCATAAGTTTCACCTTCTCCGTTTATTTCATCTCGTGAGCGACCATCTCCAGTGCCAGCTGTCTGTACGCTTCTGCGCCTGTGGAGTCCGGTGCATAGAAGATGACCGGCATGCCATAGCTGGGTGCCTCTGCCAGACGAACATTCCTTGGAATGATCGTGTTGTAAATGTTTTCCTCCAGGTTCTGCTGTACATTTTCCACCACTTCCTTAGACAGGCGGTTTCTGGAATCATACATGGTAAACACGATGCCTTCCAGCTGCAGTTTCTTGTTAAGCTTCTGCTTGATCAGGTCTACCGTATGGATCAGCTGTGACAGACCTTCCAGGGCATAATATTCGCACTGGATCGGTACCAGGACCGTATCTGCCGCAGTCATGGCGTTGACAGTAAGCATGTTCAGTGACGGCGGGCAGTCGATCAGAATAAAATCAAATTTCTTTTTCTGTTTGTCCAGGATGTTTTTCAGTAAAAATTCCCGTTTTTCCACGTCGATCAGCTCGATCTCCGCACCGGAAAGCTGAATGTTGGAGGGCAGTACGTACAAGTTGTCGTATTCTGTCTCCATCAGAACATCCTGAAAAGTCGCATTGTTGGTCAATAATTCGTAGATCGTGTGCAGAACGTTGTTTTTATCAATTCCAACGCCGCTGGTGGCATTCCCCTGGGGATCAAGATCAACGAGCAGGACTTTGCATTTTCCTTCGGCCAATGCGGCGGCCAGATTGATCGTTGTAGTTGTCTTGCCGACACCGCCTTTTTGATTTGCAACTGCTATTGTTCTTCCCATAGTTACTCCTTGTTGTTTTGTATTATTTTTACCTGAATATGGTAAATGGAATTTTATCACAATATGCCTGTGAAATCCATGCAAAAATGTGCTGATTTTTATAAAAAGAAGAGGAATGTTTCACGTGAAACATTCCTCTGTAATATGTACTATGTATGACAAATAATACGTGAAATCCGCTTGCGTTTTTGTTAAATGAGTACTATAATGCGAATTGCAAGAGGAAATATTTTGTTGAATTTCACCAATTTGTCAGATTCACAAAATCACCGACTACTGGTAAAACTTGGGGGAGTGTTATTGTTTAGTCATTAACGGTGATTTTGATGGTTTTCCCGAGCGGCGCGGATATTTTATCGGCGCCGCATTTCTTTTTTCGATAATGATAAAGCTGCGTCTGATGTCTGATCCCGGCAGAACGAATTCTCTGACATCCTGCAGCATTCCCCCAAGAAGACGCATTGCGTATTCTGCACGATGTAATTCATCTTTAAATTCTCCGGATTTATACAAAACCGCATATCCGCCGATCTTAACCAACGGGAGGCAGTATTCCAGTAAGACAGAAAGATCTGCCACCGCTCTGGAAACACAAAGATCAAAACTTTCCCGCAGATCGCTCTGTCCGATCTCTTCCGCGCGCCCCTGCAGCGGCTGTGCATTAGGTAAATCCATCTTTTTTACGGCTTCTTTCAGGAAATCAACCCGTTTATTCAAAGAATCCGCTAAAGTAAAGCGGTATTCCGGCAGAACAATGGCCAGCGGAACGCCTGGAAAGCCCGCGCCGGTCCCCAGATCGATCCCTTTTACCGGTTCTTCTGATGTTCTGTCCCCAAACAGTTCTTTTAATACCGGAACAGAAGAAACTGAATCAATATAATGTCGAAGTTCCACTTCCTCCGGTTCCGTGACTGCCGTCAGGTTCATGACTTTATTCTTTTCGACCAGGAATTCATAAAAGGATTTAAATCGTTCTTCTTCCGTCTGGCCGTATCGAATCCCGTTTTTCAGGCAATATTCAGCCAGTTTTTCAAATTGTTTCACGTGAAACATTCCTCTCAAAGTTTATTTTGTGTTAAATAGATCAGCAATACAGAGATATCCGCAGGTGTAACGCCGGAGATTCTGGATGCCTGACCGATCGACATGGGCTTGAAAAGATTCAGTTTCTGCTGTGCCTCCAGGCGCAAACCGGAAATTTCCTTATAATCAATGTTATCCGGCAGTTTTCTGCTTTCCACACGACGGAAATTGTCTACCTGTTTCTGCTGACGCTCTATATAGCCCTCATATTTGATCTCAATGTTAATCTGTTCAATGATATCATCCGGCAGATCCTTATATTCCGGATCCAGTTCCGCGACTTTCTTGTAATCAAGCTCCGGTCTTCGGATCAGTTCATCCAGATTAACGCCGTTTGTCAGGACAGCAGACCCATTTCGTTCCAAAAGTTCCTGTACACGAGCTTCGCCGCCAACCCGTACCGTCTTGAGTCTTGCCACTTCGTCACGGATCGTCTGCTGTTTTTTCATCACATACTCATACCGTTCATCGCTGACCAGCCCAATTTCATGGCCGATAGCTGTCAAACGAAGATCCGCGTTATCCTGACGAAGCAAGAGCCGGTATTCCGCACGGCTTGTCATCATACGATAAGGCTCCATGTTTTCCTTGGTCACCAGATCATCGATCAGAACGCCGATATAAGCCTGACTTCTGTCCAGGATCACCGGATTCAGTCCTTTGATCTTTCTTGCCGCATTGACGCCTGCCATAAATCCCTGTACCGCAGCTTCTTCATAGCCTGAACTTCCATTGAACTGTCCGGCGCTGTAAAGACCTGCAATTTTCTTGAATTCCAGGCTGGCCTTCACATCATTGGCATTGACACAGTCATATTCAATGGCGTAGGCATTCCGGACAATCTTAACGTTCTCCAGGCCCGCCAGTGTCTTATACATGGCAAACTGGACATCTTCCGGCAGGGAAGAACTCATACCGGACAGATACATCTCATTAGTATATAAGCCTTCCGGCTCAATAAAGATCTGATGTCTGTCTTTGTCCGGGAACTTTACGACCTTATCTTCAATTGACGGACAATACCTGGGACCGGTACCTTCGATCGCGCCGGAAAACAGCGGGGATCGGGAGATATTTTCCCGGATAATACGGTGAGTCTCTTCATTGGTATATGTCAGATAACAGGACACCTGCTCCTTCTGAATGGAATCCGGATCCGTAGAAAAAGAGAAGGGTACGATTCTCTCATCACCGGGCTGCTCTGTCATTTTGGAAAAATCAAGGCTTCTTCTATCAACCCTGGCTGGTGTTCCGGTCTTAAATCGCCGAAGTTCAATCCCATTTGCGATCAGGGAGCTGCTCAGATGATTGGCTGCCTGCAGTCCGTTCGGCCCTGTATAATTGTATACATCTCCATAAATACAGCGTGCTTTCAGGTAAGTTCCGGTGGCAATAATTACCGCTTTTGCATGATATACAGCACCGGAATAGGTCTTAACGCCTTTGATCGTATGCTCTTCCACGATCAAATCCGCCACTTCTGCCTGCCGGATCGTCAGATGCTCGGTATTTTCCAGGGTCTTACGCATTTCCCTGCTGTAGTCCTGCTTGTCCGCCTGGGCTCTCAGGGAATGGACCGCAGGACCCTTGGAGGTGTTCAGCATCCTGGACTGGATAAATGTCTTATCGATATTTTTGCCCATTTCTCCGCCCAGCGCATCCAGTTCCCGCACCAGGTGGCCCTTGCTGCTGCCGCCGATATTGGGGTTGCATGGCATCAGGGCAATGCTGTCGACACTGACGGTAAACATGATCGTCTCCATTCCCAGCCGGGCCGCTGCCAGAGCGGCTTCACAGCCTGCATGACCGGCGCCGATCACGACGATATCATAGGTTTCTTCTACATAATTTCCCATTGTATTTCCTGTCTGTAATTATAAAATATCTGCCTTGCGGCTGTTATTTGCCCATGCAGAACTTGGCAAAGATCTCATCTGCCAGATCATCTTCCACGGATTCCCCGATCACGCGGCCAAGGGCAGAGTAGGCATCCATCATATCAATCGTAAAGAAATCCTCCGGCATGCCGTCTTCAATGCTCACCACTGCGCGGGAAAGACTTTCCTTCGCTTCCGTCAGTGCTTTCTTCTGCCGGATATTGGTGATGTATACCTGGTCATTGAAATTGATATCTTTGTTATAGAACATCTGGCACACTGTCTCTGAAAACATATCCAGTCCGGATTCTTTCAAAGCGGAGATCCCGATCACGGGGATCTTCTCAAGCGCTGTCTGTCTGCTTCCCAGCTGCTCAAACAGCTTTTCTTTCCCGGTCACCTCCGGAAGATCTTGTTTGTTCAGCAAGATCACTGCTTTCCGCCCGGCGATCAGCTGCGCCACTTCCAGATCATTTTCATCCAGGTTGGAGGAACTGTCCACCACCCAGACGATCAGATCCGCTTCGGCCGCATATTCCCGGGCTTTGTCTACCCCGATCTTTTCAATAATGTCTTCTGTACTGCGGATCCCTGCCGTATCAATGATATTCAGCGTTACGTCCTTGAGGCGGATGCTTTCTTCCAGCGCATCCCGGGTAGTTCCGGGGATCTGGGTCACGATTGCCCGCTCGGAGCCAACCAGGGCATTTAATAGGGAAGACTTGCCTACATTTGGCTTTCCCAGGATCACGGTGCGGATGCCTTCCTTAATGATCCGGCCGTCATCTGCCGAACGGATCAATTCCTCCACACAGTCTTCGATCTCCTGCAGCTTCGGAAGAAGAACCTGCCCATACCCTTCCATCTCAATATGCTCCGGATCATCCAGTGCCGCTTCAATATAAGCGATCTGCTCCAAAAGCGCAGATCGCTGCTGCCGGATCTTCTCCGAAACAGATCCTTTGAGCTGGGTGACGGCGCTTTTCAGGGCGTAATCATTTTCCGCATTGATGATATCGATCACGGCTTCTGCCTGGGACAGGTCGATCCTGCCGTTCACAAAGGCCCGTTTGGTGAATTCCCCTGGTTCGGCAGGTCTGGCGCCGGCTTTCAGTACCAGTTCCATGATGCGCTGCATGACAAACATCCCGCCGTGGCTGTCGATCTCCACCGTATCTTCGCGGGTGTAGGTGTGCGGCGCGCGCATGGTCAAAACCAGCACTTCATCCACGATCGTTTCCCCATCCATGATGGTGCCGTAATGGACTGTGTGGCTTTTGACTTCGCTGAGCTTTTTGTCCGGATTGGCCGGCCGGAAGATCTTTCCGATGATATCGAACGCTTCTTCCCCGCTGATCCGGATAATGCCGATGCCTGAATTATTCATCGCCGTGGAAATGGCGGCTATGGTTTCTGTATTCATTGACTTTTTGTCCTGTCTGTTATTTTGCTGCTTTGATGCCGTGTCCTGCTCCTGCTACGAAGAGAGGAAAAATGTTTATTTTCGTAGCACGCCTTGCTACGAAGAGAGGAAAAAATGCCATTTTCGTATACGCCGATGCTACGAAGAGAGCAAAAACGCTTCATTTCGTATACGCTGAATATACGAAGAGAGCAAAAATGCTTCATTTCGTAGCATGTCCGGTATACGAAATCGAGAAAATTTTTCTCTTCGTAGCATCCCAGTATACGAAATCGAAAAAAATCTTCTCTTCGTAGCATCCCAGTATACGAAATCGAAAAAAATCTTCTCTTCGTAGCATCCCAGTATACGAAATCGAGAAAAATGCTTCTCTTCGTAGCAGCCCGGTATACGAAATCAAGAAAAATGCTTCTCTTCGCAGCAACCTCGCCGCAAGTCACTGCAACTCGCACGCCGCACACCGACTATCTGCTTCCAGATAAAGAAATAACAGCCTTCGAAAAATAAATCAATCCTGAATTTTCGAAGGCTGTTACAATTCTGCTGTTTCGCCGCCTGCGCACAGGCCACATTCGCCAGCCGCGCAGATTATTTCTTGTAATAGATCACGATCCTGCGGTTTGGCTCTTCCCCTTCTGACTTGGTAGTGACCAGCTTGTCGGACTGCAGATATGCGTGGATCACGCGTCTCTCATAGGGGTTCATCGGCTCAAGTGTGACTTTCCGATGGGTCTTCTTGACCTTGGCGGCCATGTTCCTGGCCAGGTTCTCCAGGGTCTTCTGACGGCGCTCCCGGTAATTGTTGGTGTCAAGTTTGACGCGGAAATAGCTGTCCTGATCCTTGTTGACGATGATGCTCAGGATGTACTGCACTGCATCCAGGGTCTGGCCTTTCTTGCCGATCAGCTCTCCGGTATCTTCGCCCACTACTGTGATATTGACCGTCCGCTCTTCCTTGTTGACATCAATGTTGATATCCGCTGTGATATCCAGTTTGGCAAAGATCGCATTCAGGACGTCTCTCAGCGGCTTCTCGTCCACATCCTTTGCCGGAGCAAGAGGCTTGGCAGGCTTTTCTTCCTTAAGGGCGTTCTCACGAACGGCTGCGATATCCGCCCCTTTGTTCGGCGTCTTGGCGGCTGCAGGAGCATTGGCTGCTCTGCTGACAGGAGCGTTCTGCGCCTGTGCAGGACCTTTTTTGGATGCTTTCAGATTCTGCTTCACAGCCTTGTCGGCTTCGATTTCTTTTTCCTTTTGAGCAGGCTTTGCCGCTTTCTTTTCTGCTTTGGGCTTCTCGCCGCCATCCAGCAGGGAAGATCCGGAACGGATCTCGGCCTTGATGTCGAACAGATCCTCATCTGCGCCGACGTCTTCTTTTCTGCGGGCACGGATCACGGCATTTTTGCTGAACAGGCCCAGAAGACCTGCAGATCCTTCTTCAATGACTTCATATTCGATCATATCGCTGGTGATCTCCAGCTCGATCAATGCTTCCGTTATGGCTTCATGAACGGTTTTTCCCTTGAATTCCCTGAATTCCATCTCTTCCTCCTACTTCTTATACTTCTTACGGGCAGTACCCGTAGACTCATCTACATCCATTCCGTGCTCTTCATTGTATTTCTGGACCAGGCCGGCTTTGGCGGCCAGGGAATTCGCCGGAGGAGGAGTATTGGATGTCTTGGAAGATCCGGATACATCGATTTTGGCCTTGTCGGCAAGAGACCGGGGAGCCTGAGACTGCATATTCTTGGTGCTGGTATTGGCAGCCTGGGACAGGGCAGAGCCGCTGACGCCCTTCTTTTCGCGTTTTCTTTTAGCCTTTTCTTCAGCTTTTTCCATGTTGGCCTTGATGAATTCTTCCATATCAACTTTGCGGTAATGCTTGTTGATCAGAATCTGCAGCAGGACCTGGAACAATGAGCTGACGCACCAGTAAAGACCGATGGAAGCATTCAGGGTAAAGCAGAAGAAAACAGAGATCAGAGGCATCATGAGGTTCATGGTCTTCATGGATGCTGCCGTCGGATCCTGGCCCCCTGTTGCCTGGGTGCTTGCCTGAGACAGTTTCACGGACAGCCACTGGGAAAGTCCGGAAATGATCGGGATCAGAATGGCGATAATGCCGATGCCGCCGCCGACCACCAGGTTCCATGGCGTATCGCCCAGGTTGATGCCCAGGAAGGTATTTAATTTGGTAATTTCCGCATAGTTATCCTGGATTGTCGTCAGATTGCCGTTGGTAAACAGCTCCATCAGGGCATTCCAGCTCTTGGCGGGAAGACTGCACAAAAGGGTAACTTTATCCGTATCCGCCAGTTCTGCCGTCCATCCCTGCAGACCAGGTACCGTATTGACAACGGTATCACCGATCGTATTTACTACATTTGCATAATACTGGTAAAAACTATCTACATAGATCGGGATATTCCTGATCACGCCGTACAGGGCGATAATGATCGGGAACTGGATAAAGGACTGAAGACATCCCGCCGTCTGGGAAATGCCGTACTTGGCATATACCGCCTTCGTCTCCTCCTGCATGGCCTGCATGGAGTAATTATCTCTTTTTCCCTGGTATTTTGCCTGGATCGCCTTGATCTCCGGCTGGGCATAAGATGAGAGTTTTGTGAACCGCTGCTGCTTCACGGTGAGAGGAAGCAGGATCAGCTTTACAACGATTGTCAGAAGTATAATACAAAGTCCCAGATTCGGAAGACCGATCAGTTCCAGGAACTTGTAGATATACTCCACAGCGTAACCAAACAGAATAATGATCTGCTTGATCACAGGCCAGTCATAACAGCCGCCTGAGGTGGCCGCTCCTGCACTGGCACAGGCTACCATAAAATTAATCACGTGTTTTTCCCTCCTTTAAGGTACCGGGTCGTAACCACCCTTAGAGAACGGATTGCAGCGGAGGATCCTCCACGCCGCAAGTCCCAGCCCTTTAAGCGGGCCATACTTCTCAATCGCCTCGATGGCGTACTGAGAGCAGGTAGGGTAATATTTACAATGACTGTATCTTTTTGTCCCGGAAAGATACTTTTGATAAAAGCGGATCGGCGCTATAAGCAGTTTTCGTATCATGTCTGCACCATCCTTTTCAGCAGATAACGGAAGGCATCATAAAGATCAGAGAAGTTTTTCCCTGCAGCCTGATTCCTTGCGACGATCACGATCGTCACACCCTCCGGAAGATCCGGCCCGGCTTTTACAAAACATTCTCTGATGATCCTTGTTATCCTGTGTCTTACAATACTGTTTCCGACTTTTTTGCTGACGGAGATCCCCAGCTTCTTTTCTTCCGTGCCGTTCTTCATCACATACATGACCAGCAGTCTGTTGGCGGAGGAACGGCCTTTTTCATATACTTCCCTGAATTCGGACGTATTCTTTAGAGAATTAATATTTCTCATACGCTATATAGAAGAAAGACCACCTTCTTCTCAGGTGGTCTTAAGCTGACAGTACTTTTCTTCCTTTCGCTCTTCTGGCTGCTAAAACTTTTCTTCCGCCAGGAGTAGACATTCTTGCTCTAAAACCATGAACTTTCGCTCTTGATCTTTTCTTCGGCTGAAAGGTCATTTTCATATGGCTTCACCTCCCTTGTGTTTCTGGAAAATTCGCGTGGATTATTATATTTCAAAACTGCCTTTGTAGTCAAGCTTTTTTGTAATTTACTTTTCCACTGATTGTAGACATACTTTCCACCGCTTTTCCGCTCCCTTTTCCACGGGTTATGGACATCTTTTCCACAGGCGTTGGTTTTGGCATTTCCTCTTTCCTGTCAAAAAAGTCCGATTGTGTACGTCAATGACACAATAATGGCGATTGTGTACGTATTTTCCCGTGAGAACAGCACATTTTTCCCGATTATGTACGATATCTGCTGAAAAATGCCGGTTGTGTACGATATTTCCGTACAATTAGCGTACACAATCAAGGTTTTTATGCAATCGGCGTACACAACTGGACTTTTTGTGCAGCCAATGCAGCCAACTCACGCCAGTCTTTCCGCATCGTAATATTTTCCAAATACATTGAATTTTTACCTTAATTATAGTAGAATAAATAGCACTGTTTTTTTATGTCATGGAAACGGAGTGATCGTATGTTAAACACAATCCGAGAAAAATGGTCTGATATATTATACTACCTGAAGAACGAATATGATATATCCGATGTGTCTTTTAAGACGTGGCTGCTTCCCCTGGAAGTAACGGCGGTGGAAGACGGCACCATCGTGATCATGGTCCCCGAAGAGTCTATCGGCCTCAGTTATATTAAGAAGAAATACTATCTTCCCCTGAAGGTCTCCGTATCGGAAGTCACCGGACAGGACCTGGATATCGAGTTTATCCTTCCCGATCAGGTTAAGGAATATTTTACTCCGATCCCGGACAACCAGGGTTCCCAGGACGTTTTTGAAAAAGCCGGCCTGAACCCCAAATACACATTTTCCAATTTTATCGTCGGGGATAACAACAACCTGGCTCATGCGGCTTCCCTGGCCGTGGCGGAAAGCCCGGCCGAGATCTACAATCCGCTTTATATCTACGGCGGCGTGGGACTCGGAAAGACGCACCTGATGCAGGCGATTGCTCATTTTATCCTGTCGGCGGATCCGGAAAAGAAGGTTCTTTACGTCACCAGTGAAAACTTCACCAACGAGATCATCGACGCGATCCGGACCGGCAGCCCTCAGGCCAATTCCCGTTTCCGTGAAAAATACCGCAATGCGGACGTCCTCCTGATCGACGACATCCAGTTCATCAGCGGCAAGGAATCCACACAGGAAGAGTTTTTCCATACCTTCAATGACCTGTATGAACACAAGAAACAGATCATCATCTCCTCGGACAAGCCACCGAAGGAGATCAAGGGACTGGAAGAGAGGCTGATCTCCAGATTTTTATGGGGTCTTCCCATCGACCTGCAGTCTCCCAACTATGAGACCCGGGTCGCCATCCTGAAGAAAAAGATCGAACTGGAAGGAGCGCCTCCGATTCCTGATGAAGTGATCTTTTATATTGCGGCCAATGTTTCCTCCAATATCCGGGAACTGGAAGGATCTCTCACCAAGATCATAGCCTATTCCAAGCTGACATCTTCCGATATCACTTTGGAATTTGCCGAAGGCGTCCTGAAAGACCTTTTCACGGACAGCCAGAGGGAGATCACGCCGGACAACATCATCAAGATCGTTGCGGAACATTTCGGTATCTCTGTCTCAGACCTGAGCTCCAAGAAGAAAAGCTCCGATGTCGTTTATCCGCGGCAGCTGGCCATGTACCTGTGCCGGACCCTGACGGAAGCCGCCCTTTCCCTGATCGGAAAGAAGCTGGGAAACAGAGATCATTCCACGGTCCTTCACGGCTATGAGAAGATCCAGTCCGAGATCGACATTGATGAAAGAACGAAAAATGACGTGGAGATCCTGAAGAAAAAGATCTGCCCCTACTAATGCACAGGTTGTTCACATCAGTCCATCCGCAGGGTAGAAACAGAGTTGATAAAGATCGTTTTATAAAATGCTGAAAATCCGCTCATTACTTTTCAACTTTTTATAACCGGCTGTTTCTCCTCTTTTTCTATGATAACTTTTCCTTTACCTTCAAGGATCGCAGGGCATTTGAACAAATCAACAGCAACTACTGATACTACTGATAACATTTATCTATATATAGAGACTGTCATTCTCACCGAAAGGAGAAATACACATATGAAGATCACGTGTACAAAATCAGAGCTTATGAACGGCATCAACATTGCCCTGCGGGCAGTGCCCTCCAAATCCGTCATGCCGATCCTGGAGTCTTTCCTGATCGCAGCAAAGGATGATATCACGATCACTTCCAATGATAATGATATGGGCATCCGCACCGGGATCGAAGGCGTCGTTCTGGAAAGCGGCATGATCGCAGTCGAAGCCAGACTGTTCAGTGATATTATCCGTAAGCTTCCCGAAAATGAGCTGACCATCGAAAGCAACGCCAGCTACAAGATCAGGATCAGCTGCGAAGGCCTGGAGTTTCATCTGAACGGCAACAACCCGGATGAATTTCCGGAACTGCCGGAGACCGGTACGACCAGAAAGGTCACCATGTCCGAATTTACCTTAAAGGAAATGATCCGGCAGACGATCTTCTCCATTGCGGTCAATGATTCCAACGCGCTGATGAAGGGAGAACTCTTCTCTATTAAAGGTGACAATCTGAAAGTGGTGTCCCTGGACAGCCACAGGATTTCCATCCGTAATGAGAAGCTGGCGCTTTCCTATGACAATTCCGACGTGATCGTTCCCGGCAAGACGCTGAATGAGATCAGCAGGATCCTTTCCGGAAACAGTGAAGATATGGTGGAACTGGAGTTTGACAAGAGATTTATCAAGTTCAGCTTTAATAAGACATTGGTGATCTCCCGTCTGATCGAAGGCGAGTTCTTCGATGTGGAGAGGATGATCTCTTCTGATTATGCTTCGGAAGTGAGAGTCAACAGAAATGATTTCATGAACAACATCGACCGGGCTATTACCCTGACAAGGGAAGGCGACAAGAAGCCGGTGGTCCTGGAAATCAGGGACAGCTTCATCAATATGGATATTACTTCCTCCCTGGGTTCCATGTCCGGCCGGATCGACGCCAACAAGACAGGCGATGACATCGTGATCGGATTTAACCCGAAATTCCTCATGGATGCCCTGCGGGTCATCGACGATGAGGAAGTAGCCATGTATTTTGTCAATTCCAACGCGCCGTGCTTTATCCGCAACGACGCCGGGGAGTATGTATATATCATTTTGCCGGTCAATATTAATCGGTAAATGGGTGTCATGATCATGGAAGTCATTAAACTGAGAGACGAATATATCAAACTCGGGCAGGCGCTGAAGGCAGCCGGTCTGGTGGACAGCGGCGTTATGGCCAAGGATGTGATCCTGAACGGGGAAGTCAAAGTGAACGGCGAGACGGAACTTCAGCGGGGAAAGAAGCTGAAGGACGGGGATATCGTGGAATTCGAAGGAAACCAGATCAAAATATGCAAATAACTCATCTGGAGCTTCTTAATTACAGAAATATAGAGTCGCTGTCTGCGGAGTTTTCACCGGGATGCAACATCATTTACGGGGAAAACGGTCAGGGAAAGACCAATATCCTGGAAAGCATTTATATGTGCGGCTTCGGAAAAAGCCACAAAAACAGCAAGGAACGGGAGATCATCCGGAACGGCTGCGAGGAATCCCATATCAAAGCCGAATTTGCTTCCGAGATCAGCTCCCACCGGGTCGATATTCACCTTCGGAAGAACAAACCGAAAGGCATGGCGCTGGACAGGATCCCGATCCGCAGATTCGGAGAGCTGTACGGAAATATCCTGGTGGTCATGTTCTCCTCGGAGGATCTGGATATCGTAAGAAGGAGTCCTTCCGACCGGCGCAGATTTCTCGATATGCAGCTGTGCCAGTTGGATCCCATTTATCTGGACAATCTGCTGCGTTACAACAGGATCCTGGAGCAGCGCAGGGAGCTGTTCAAAATGGCCGAGGAAAAGGACAGCCATGAACTAAATGACACCCTGGATATCCTGGATTTGCAGCTGTGCAGCTACGGAACGAAGATCATGGAAAGACGCCGGCAGTTCCTGGAGGAGCTCAATGAGATCATTTTCGAGATCCACTATGATCTGAGCGGCGGCAGGGAAAAACTCCGAATTAGCTATGAGCCGTCGGTGGAGGAAGAAGATTTTTACGAAACGCTTCTGAAAAACAGGGAGCGGGACCGCATTTACCGGCAGACCCATGCTGGCCCCCACCGGGATGACCTGAGTTTTTATGATCTGGACAAGGATCTTAAGATCTACGGCAGCAGCGGCCAGCAAAGGAGCTGCGCCATTTCCCTGAAACTGTCGGAGATCCATGTGATCGAACAATTAAAAAAAGAAAAACCGGTCCTTCTTCTGGACGACGTCATGTCCGAACTGGACAGAAACAGGCAGATGCAGCTGATCAAAAGCCTTCATGATGTGCAGACTATCATTACCTGCACAGGGCTTGACGAATTGATCGAAGAGCAGCTGGGAGATGTCCGGAAGATCCATGTGGAAAACGGATCGATAACAACCTGAAAGGAACTATAAATGTCAGAAAAAGAAATCTTGGAAACAACACAGGGACAGTCCCTTGCAGATACTACCGTCAGCGGCGAGTATGATGCGGACAATATCCAGGTGCTGGAAGGACTTGAAGCCGTCAGAAAGCGTCCCGGTATGTATATCGGAAGCACGTCGGAGAGAGGCCTTCATCATCTGGTCTATGAGATCGTGGACAATGCGGTGGACGAGGCGCTGGCCGGCGTCTGCACGGAGATCCGGGTGAGCATCAATCCGGACAATTCCATTACGGTGGAAGACAACGGACGAGGCATCCCCACCGGTATCAACAAGCAGCAGGGCGTATCAGCAGTAGAACTGGTCTTTTGTAAACTGCACGCCGGCGGCAAATTCGGCGGCGGAGGCTACAAGGTCTCCGGCGGTCTTCACGGCGTGGGCGCTTCGGTCGTCAATGCTCTCTCCGAGCATCTGGAAGTCACCATCAGGCGGGAAGGCAAGATCCATTTTCAGGAATATGAAAGGGGCAAGGCCCTGTGCGATCTGACAGAGCTCGGAGATTGCTCAGAAGAAGAGCACGGCTCGAAGATCACCTTCCTTCCGGATCCGGAGATCTTTGAAGTGCTGGAATTCAGCTATTCCACGCTGCAGAACCGCTTGAGGGAAATGGCATTCCTGACCAAGGGACTGAAGATCGTTTTGACAGATCTTCGGGAAGACCCGGTGAAGGAAAAGACCTTCCACTACGAAGGCGGCATCAAGGAGTTCGTCCAGTACATCAACCGCAGCGCGACGCCCCATTATGACGAGATCATGTATTTCGAAGGGGAAAAGAACAATGTCATGGTCGAAGTATCTATGCAGCACAACGACGGATACAACGAGAGCATTTATACATTTGTCAACAATGTCAACACCCCGGAGGGCGGCACCCATCTGGAAGGCTTCAAGAGAGCCATCACCAGGGTGTTCAATGACTACGCCCGCAAAAATAAGATCTTAAAGGAGAAGGAAGACAACCTGTCCGGCGAGGATCTGAGGGAAGGTCTGGCGGCCATCATTTCCGTGAAGATCGAAGATCCCCAGTTTGAGGGACAGACCAAGCAGAAACTCGGTAACTCCGAAGCCCGCGCGGCGGTGGAATCTGTCGTGAGTGAGCAGCTGACTTATTTCCTGGAGCAGAATCCTCAGGTGGCGAAGTTCATCTGCGAGAAAGGACTTCTGGCCCAGCGCGCCCGGGAAGCAGCCCGGAAAGCCCGGGAAGCAACCCGCAAGAGCCCTCTTGCCAGCGGTTCTCTGCCCGGCAAGCTGGCTGACTGCTCTGACAAGGATCCCAAGAACTGCGAGATCTTTATCGTCGAGGGTGATTCCGCCGGCGGCTCCGCCAAGAAGGCCCGGATCCGGAAGACCCAGGCGATCCTGCCTCTTCGCGGCAAGATCCTGAACGTGGAGAAAGCAAGGCTCGACCGCATCCTTGGAAATGCGGAGATCCGCACCATGATCACTGCCTTCGGCACCGGCATCCACGAGGATTTCGATATCAGCAAGCTCCGCTACGACAAGATCATCATCATGACCGATGCGGACGTAGATGGCGCCCATATCGCAACGCTTTTGCTGACTTTCTTCTACCGCTTCATGCCGGAGCTGATCCGTCAGGGCCATGTCTATCTGGCCAAGCCACCTCTGTACCAGGTCACCAGAAACAAGAAGGTCTGGTACGCCTACTCCGATGAAGAGCTGAACAGCATCATGCTGGAGGTCGGCCGCGACAACCAGAACAAGGTGCAGCGCTATAAAGGTCTGGGCGAGATGGATGCCAGCCAGCTGTGGGAGACTACCATGGATCCCAGCACCCGTATCCTTTCCAAGGTGCTGATCGACGAGGAAAATCCCCAGGACCTGGATGTGACCTTTACCACCCTGATGGGCGACGAAGTCGAGCCGCG